>JABHAA010000037.1 GCA_018674495.1 Rhodospirillaceae bacterium
CAACCCTTATGGCCGGGGCGTCAATTGGGGCATCGCCATGGAAGCGGCCATGCGCATCATCACCTGGAGCTGGCTCTTCCATGTTTTTGCCGGGGCAAAGTCCTGGGAAGATGGCGGGTTCCGGGAAACTTTCCTAAAATCCCTCTACGCCCACGCCGTATTCTGTGACCGATATACCGAAGATTATGGCGCCGGCGGTAATCATTTGATCGCAGATGCGACGGCGCTGCAATTCGCGGGATCGTTGTTCGCATCCGAGGGACCGGCGAAGGCCTGGGCGAAGCGCGGATGGGATATTCTCTGCCGCCAAATCTCCCGTCAGGTTGGCGAAGACGGAGTCGATTTCGAAGGCTCAACCGCCTATCACCGTTTTGTGGCCGAATTGTTTGCCTGGGCGGCGCGTGTCCGGTCCGCCGATGGCGGGGAGATACCGCCGGCCTTTGCAGCGTGCCTCAAATTGATGGCGGAATTTACCGCTGCCTACAACCGCCGAGACGGGCGCGCGCCGCTTTGGGGCGATAATGATAACGGTCGGGCGCTGCCGTTTGGCGGCCAGCACCTAAACGATCACAGCTATATCCCGGCCTTGATTGCGGCCAGCTTGAGTGGCGACAATGCCCCCGCATCCAGCCCCGATGCGGCAACTGAGCTTATATGGAGCTTAGGCGCCAACCATACACCGGGCGATGAGCCGACGCCCGCATCCAGGGCTTTTGCGAAGAGCGGCGTCTATGTGATGCAAGCCGGCGATGACCATATATTCGTGGATTGCGCGCCGGTTGGCTCCGATGGGCGCGGCGGTCATGGCCACAATGACTGCCTTTCGTTCGAAGCGACATTACAAGGTGTATCCTTGCTGACTGATTCCGGCAGCTATGTGTATACGGGCTCTAAGGAGTGGCGGAACCAATTTCGTGGCTCCGGCGCCCACAATGCGCCGATGATCGATGATCAGGAGGCGAACCGGTTTGTGGGCCAGCGTGAATTGTTTCTTTTGCACGCCGACGCCGTGCCCGAAGTTCGCCATTGGAGCATCGGTGAAAACGCCGACCGGTTGACCGGTGCCCATTCAGGCTATGAACGTCTGCAAAATCCGGTGAGGCCGGTGCGCACAATCATTCTCGATAAGGCCATCCATGGGTTGGCGGTGCGCGATGAATTCGAAGGCCGTGGCGTGCACAAGATTTCCATTGCCTTACATTTCGGCTCGGGTATCGCATTGACGGTGTTGTCTGAAAATATCTGGCGATTGTCCTCGGCGTCTGCGGAATTCCATTTGATTGTCCATTCCAGAGATGCCTGGACCCAAGAGCCGGGAAAAAGCTGGATATCGGAAAGCTACGGCGCCAAATCCGAGCGGGCTTGTCTTCACCTCAATTGGCAAGGCGCTCTTTCCAAAATCGATATAGGCATCTATCCGGCGATCAGCGCGCCGGATGATCCGTTCGCCTGGCTGGAAGATATTTTAGAAATTTGATCGAAGCGTATGAAATCGGCTTCGATTATTCGTGGTCCACGTTGGTGGCGAATACATAGCCGGCGCCGCGTACGGTTTTGATAAGTTCCGGCTTTTGTGGATTGGTTTCGATCTTGTTGCGCAGCCGCCCCACCAGTACATCGACGCTGCGATCATAGGGTTCCCAATTGCGGTGTTGTACCATATCCAAAAGCTTGTCGCGATCGAGGACCTTGTTCGGATTGTCGGTAAAGGCGTTGAGAAGATTGAATTCCATAGTCGTCAATGCAACATCGTCTTCATCGGGCGAGGTGAGAGTGCGCCCCACCTTATCCAGCCGCCAGCCGGCAAACCGGGTTGCGCTACTCGCCTCGGCGACCGCCGGTGCGGCCGCCTCGCCGGTGCGCCGGAGGACGGTTTTTACCCTGGCCAAAAGCTCCCGCGACGAAAACGGCTTGGCCACATAATCGTCGGCGCCCATTTCCAGGCCGACGATGCGGTCAACCTCTTCATCCTTGCCGGTCAGAATTATGATCGCCACGTTGGAGTTTTCGCGCAAGGAGCGGGTCAGTGTCAGCCCGTCTTCACCAGGCATGACCAAATCCAAGATGACGAGATCGACCTCTTCGTCCTTCATTACACCGCGCATGGCTTCGCCGTCATTGGCGGTGAATACCGCGTAGCCATGAGCTTCGAGGTAGTCTTTCAAAAATAAACAGATATCGTCTTCATCATCGACGACAAGAATAGTGTGTTTTTCGTTTCCCAATTTTCCTGGACCTAGCCTGATACTCTGACCCCAAATCTTATAAGGACTTAATTCTAAATTGGACCATTTGTCAAATAAACCAAGTCCGGTTCGTACCAAGTTTACTTGGCGTAGCCAAATAAACGGTGGAGTTACTATTAA
>JABHAA010000036.1 GCA_018674495.1 Rhodospirillaceae bacterium
AATGCCGGGCGATAATATCTCGATGAATGTTGAATTGATCACGCCGATCGCCATGGACCAAGGCCTGCGCTTCGCTATTCGCGAAGGCGGCCGGACCGTTGGCGCCGGTGTCGTCGCTGACATATTAGAAGATTAAACCAAATTGGCGTCCGGGGTATCCCAGGCGCCAATTGCATGATGGACGAAAACTATGGTGGACAGTCAAAATATTCGCATCCGGTTGAAAGCGTACGATCACCGCGTGTTGGATCAATCGACGTTAGAGATCGTGAATACCGCGAAGCGGACCGGCGCGCAGGTGCGCGGGCCCATTCCGCTGCCCACCCGTATTGAAAAATATACGGTCCTTCGTTCACCGCATATCGATAAGAAGTCCCGCGAACAGTTTGAAATTCGGACCCACAAACGGGTGCTCGATATTTTGGACCCGACGCCGGAAACCGTTGATGCCCTGATGAAGCTCGATCTTGCTTCCGGCGTCGATGTCGAGATTAAACTTTAAGGAACGGGTGCGATCATGAGAACAGGATTGATAGCTCAGAAAATGGGCATGAGCGCCGTATTCGGCGATGACGGCACCCATATTCCGGTGACTGTCCTTAAAGTGGATAATTGCCAGGTGGTCGATCAGCGCACCCAGGAGCGGGATGGCTATACCGCCCTGCAATTGGGCATTGGCGCGCCGAAGGTGAAGAATGTATCCAAGCAGATGCGCGGCCACTTTGCCAAGGCAAAGGTCGAGCCGAAGCGCAAACTGGTTGAATTTCGCGTCTCCGACGATGCCTTGATCGATATCGGCGCCGAGTTGACCAGCGATCATTTTATCGCCGGCCAATATGTGGACGTGGTTGGTACCGGCAAGGGCAAGGGTTTTGCCGGCGGCATGAAGCGCTGGGGCTTTTCCGGTCTGCGCGCATCGCACGGCGTTTCCATTAATCACCGCAGCCTCGGCTCCACCGGCCAGTGTCAGGATCCGGGTAAGGTGTTCAAAGGCAAAAAGATGGCCGGCCATATGGGCGACGTGCAGGTGACCAAGCAGAACCTGGAAGTGGTCTCCACCGATGCCGATCGCGGCCTGATTTTGGTCAAGGGCGCCATTCCCGGCGCCAAGGGCGGCTATATACTGATCAGCGACGCCATCAAAAAGCCGCTGCCTGACGGCGTTCCCATGCCGGGAGCCATGCGCGGCAGCGCGGCTGCAGATGAAGCCCCGGCGGAAGATCAGCCCGAAGAAGCAATCGAAGAAGTCACCGAAGATCAGGCGCAAGACGCGGCCCCGGCAGAAGACACCGGCGCTGAAGAAGCCGCTGGGCAAGAAAAGGAAGACTAGGCCATGAAATGCCCCGTCATCAGTCTCGACAATAAAAAAGTCGGGGATATCGATCTGGACGACGCCGTATTCGCGTTGCCGGCCAGGCCCGATATTCTGGCCCGTATGGTCAATTGGCAATTGGCGAAGCGCCGATCCGGTAATCACAAAACCAAACAGCGGGCCGAAGTCAATGGCACGACTGCCAAACCGTTTCGCCAAAAAGGCACTGGCCGCGCGCGCCAGGGCGACAGGAAAGCGCCGAACCTGCGCGGCGGCGGCGTGGCCTTTGGACCAGTGGTCCGCTCCCACGCCCACAGCCTGCCGAAAAAGGTGCGCCGCCTTGCGTTACGCACGGCGCTCTCGGTGAAGCAGGCCGATGGCAAGTTGGTAATCCTCGACAAGGCCGAGGCGAAGACCGCAAAGACTGCTGATCTCGTCAAGCAGGTGGTTAAGCTGGGTTGGGATTCAGCCCTGATCATCGGCGGTGCCGAGTTGGATGCGAATTTTACCCGCGCCGCCGGCAACATCCGCGGCATGGATGTTCTGCCGCAGATCGGAGCCAACGTTTATGACATTCTCCGGCGCGACACCCTGGTGCTGACCCAGGATGCCGCCGAACAACTTCAGGAGCGTCTAAAATGAAGCGGCGCAGCGGAAAGGTGAGCGTCACCAAGGGCCGGATGTACGAAATTATCCGGGCGCCGGTGATCACCGAAAAATCAACGATCATATCCGAGCATAACCAGGTCTCCTTCAAGGTTGCCATGGATGCCACGAAGCCGGAAATCAAGGCCGCCATCGAAGGGCTGTTTTCGGTCAAGGTGATGGCGGTCAACACGCTGCGCCAGAAGGGTAAGCTCAAACGTTTCCGGGGCATCCTCGGCAAACAGTCCGACTACAAAAAAGCCATCATCACGCTTGCCGATGGCGATTCTATTGATATCACCACAGGGGTCTAGCGGATGGCGTTACGACATTATAATCCCACATCGCCGGGCCGGCGCGGGCTTGTCCTTGTTGACAAGTCCGAGCTTTGGAAAGGCAAGCCGGAACGCAGCCTGGTCGAAGGTTTGTCCGGCAAGGGTGGGCGCAACAACAACGGTCGCATCACGGCCAGGCGCCGGGGCGGCGGTCACAAGCGGCGCTACCGGCAGATCGATTTCAAGCGGCTCAAATATGATATTCCGGCCACCGTGGAGCGTATCGAATATGATCCCAACCGCTCGGCATTTATTGCGCTTCTGAAATATGAAGATGGCGAGCTGTCTTATATTATTGCGCCGCAGCGATTGGCGCCGGGCGATAAGGTTATATCGGGCGAGCATGTCGATATCCGCCCCGGCAATGCGTTGCCGATGGCCAATATCCCGGTCGGTACCATCATCCACAATGTGGAGATGAAAGTTGGCGGCGGCGCCCAGATCGCCCGCTCTGCTGGCACCTACGTACAGCTTATCGGCAAGGATCAGGGCTACGCGCAGTTGCGCCTGACATCGGGCGAAATTCGCTTGATCCGGGCCGAATGCATGGCCACCATCGGCGCTGTTTCCAACCCCGATAAAGCCAACATCAAACTCGGCAAGGCTGGCCGCAATCGCTGGCTGGGCAAACGCCCGGCGGTGCGCGGTGTGGCCATGAACCCGGTTGATCACCCTCATGGCGGCGGCGAGGGCAAGACCTCGGGCGGCCGGCATCCGGTGACACCGTGGGGCAAACCGACAAAGGGTAAACGCACGCGCAGCAACAAAAAAACCGACCGGCTGATTATGCGCCGGCGGCGTCGCTAGGAGGACATAGATTTTGTCTCGTTCTGTTTGGAAGGGTCCGTTCGTTGACGGATACCTCTTAAAAAAATCCGAGGTCGCGCGCGAAGCGGGGCGCAACGACGTGATCAAAACCTGGTCCCGGCGTTCCACCATCCTGCCGCAATTTGTTGGGCTGACTTACGGCGTCTACAACGGCATCAAATTTATCCCGGTACTGGTAACCGAGAATATGGTTGGCCACCGTTTTGGCGAGTTTTCGCCGACGCGCCAATATTCCGGACATACCGGTGACCGCAAGGGCAAGAGGGAATAGAAAAATGGGTAAGAAATCCAAACCCAGCCGGCTGGCCGATAACGAGGCCCGCGCCTTCGGCAAGATGATCCGCGTTAGCCCGCAGAAGCTCAACCTGGTGGCTCAGTCTATTCGCGGCAAGCGCTGCGAGGAGGCATTGCATGTGCTCGCCTTTTCACATCGCCGCATTGCCAAGGATGTGAAGCGGGTTCTCGAATCGGCCATCGCCAATGCGGAAAATAATCAGCAATTGGATGTGGACAAGCTCATCGTCGCGGAAGCTACTGCCGGGCGCCAGATGGTTATGAAGCGCTGGCGGCCACGGGCGCGCGGGCGCATGGGTAGAATTTTTAAACCGTTCAGCAATCTTACGATCATTGTTCGCGAGACTGAGGAGGCCGCCTAATGGGGCAAAAAGTCAATCCGATCGGTTTCCGGTTGGGCATCAATCGTACCTGGGATTCCAGATGGTATGCGGGCAAGCGCGCCTATGCGGACCTTCTGCACGAAGATTTGGAACTGCGCCGGCTGCTGCATGACCGCCTGCGTCAGGCTGGCCTATCCCGTGTCGTGATCGAACGGCCCGCCAAACGGGCGCGCATCACCATTCATACGGCACGCCCCGGCGTCGTCATCGGCAAGAAGGGCGCTGATATCGAAACCCTGCGCGCCGAATTGTCGGAACGGACGGGCAGCGAGGTGTCGCTGAACATCGTTGAGATCAGAAAGCCTGAGTTGGACGCCAACCTGATTGCCGAGAACATCTCCCAGCAATTGACCCGCCGAATTGCTTTCAGGCGCGCCATGAAGCGGGCTGTGCAATCGGCCATGCGCCTCGGCGCTGTCGGCATCCGCATCAACTGCGCTGGCCGTTTGGGCGGCGCCGAAATTGCGCGCACGGAATGGTACCGGGAAGGCCAAGTGCCCTTGCATACCTTGCGCGCCGATATCGATTATGGAACCGCAACCGCGCAAACCACTTATGGAGCGTGCGGTGTCAAAGTCTGGGTTTACCGGGGTGAGATTCTCGCCCACGACCCGATGGCCGTCGACAAGCGGGCGATGGAACAACAGCCGCAGCGCTGATTATTGGATGTAAGGACTAAGTTCGATGCTACAACCAAAACGCACAAAGTTCCGTAAAGCCCACAAGGGCCGCGTCCATGGCAATGCCAAGGGCGGCACGGTACTGAATTTCGGCTCCTTCGGTTTGAAGGCGGTGGGCCCAGCGCGGGTAACAGCGCGCCAGATCGAAGCCGCCAGGCGTTCGATGACCCGCCACATGAAGCGCGCCGGGCGCGTCTGGATACGCATTTTTCCCGATGTTCCAGTCTCGCAGAAACCCGCCGAGGTACGCCAAGGCAAAGGCAAGGGCAATCCGGAGTTCTGGATTTGCCGGGTTAAGCCAGGCCGCGTCATGTTCGAGATGGATGGCGTGCCGTTCGATGTTGCCGAGCGCGCCTTTGAGCTGGCGGCCGCCAAGCTGCCGGTGCGGACCAAAATGATCACCCGCGTCGGTGAGGGGAGATAGACGATGAAAGCCGAAGATGTCAGGGCCAAAACCGTCGATCAATTGAAGGATGATCTGACCGATTTGCGCAAAGAATCGTTCAACCTTCGCTTCCAGAAGGTGAGTGGCCAGTTGGAAAACACCGTGCGCGTGCGCCAGGTGCGCCGCGATATCGCACGGGTGAAGACAATATTGGGACAGAAATTGATCGAGGCCACGGGGTAGGGCGGTCAAACCCACTTCGAGGTTTAAGGAGTTCGAAATATGCCAAAACGCGTAATGCAAGGCGTCGTAGTCAGCGACAATATGGATAAGACCATTGTCGTCAATGTTGAGCGAAAGTTTAAGCACAAGCTCTACAAGAAATACATTCGGCGCACCAAGAAATATCACGCTCACGACGAGGACAATAGCTGCAAGACCGGTGACAAAGTCACTATCCGCGAATGCCGCCCCTTGTCGAAGCTCAAACGGTGGGAAGTCGTCGACGCTACCAAATAGCGCCCGCGTTGATCCCTTAGAAGGAATAAGACTATGATTCAGATGCAAACCAACCTCGACGTGGCCGACAATTCGGGTGCCCGGCGGGTGCAGTGCATCAAGGTGCTGGGTGGATCGAAACGCCGCTTCGCCTCGGTCGGCGATGTTATCGTTGTCTCGGTGAAAGAGGCGATCCCCAGGGGCCGCGTCAAAAAAGGCGAAATGCACCGGGCTGTTGTGGTCCGTACGGCCAAGGAAATCCGGCGCGCCGACGGTAGCGCGATCCGCTTCGACAGCAACGCGGCGGTGTTGATCAATCCGCAGAACGAGCCGATCGGGACCCGAATTTTCGGCCCCGTGACCCGCGAGCTGCGCGCCAAGAACTATATGAAGATTATCTCTCTTGCGCCGGAGGTCCTGTAAATGACGGCCAGAGTTAAAAAAGGCGACACCGTCATAGTCCTCACCGGCAAGGATAAGGGCAAGAAGGGCGAAGTGTTGAAGATGCTGCGGTCTGAAAACCGCGCCATTGTTCAAGGCGTCAACATGGCCAAACGTCATGTGCGCGCCTCCCAGTCGGGCCCCGGCGGTATCACCGAGCGGGAAGCCTCGATCAATCTCTCCAATCTGGCGCATGTGGATCCGAAAGAAGACAAACCGACCCGTGTCGGTATCCGCACGCTGGACGACGGACGCAAGGTGCGATTCGCCAAGCGGTCCGGCGAAGTAATTGATATATAAGGACGAATTAGATGTCTCGCCTACGCGAATTCTTTAATTCAGATATCCGGCCGTCGATGATGTCGACCTTTGGATATGAAAACCCCATGCAGGTGCCGAAGCTCGATAAAATCGTGCTCAATATGGGCGTCGGCGAAGCCTCGGTGGATCGCAAGAAGATCGATAGCGCCTACGAGGAAATGATGCTAATCGCTGGCCAGAAGCCGGTGATTACGCGGGCCCGAAAATCCATCGCCGGCTTCAAAATTCGCGATGACATGATCGTTGGTTGCAAGGTGACCTTGCGCGGCGAACGCATGTACGAATTTATGGACCGGCTGGTAAATATCGCTCTGCCCAGGGTTCGCGATTTTCGCGGCATTTCGCCTCGAAGCTTTGATGGCCGTGGCAATTTTGCCCTCGGCATCAAGGAACAGATTATCTTTCCCGAGATCAACTATGATCGGGTTGATCGTATTCGCGGCATGGATGTCGTGATTTGTACTACGGCGGATACCGATGAGGAGGCAAAAGCGCTTCTCACGGAATTCAACGTACCTTTTGCCAATTAAACAGCGAACGGAGTTTTTGGATGGCCAAGAAAAGCGTCATCGAGCGTAACGATAAGCGGAAGCGTCTGGCCAAAAAATATTTGGCCAAGCGGACGGCATTGAAAGCCCTGACCCGGGACAGCTCGTTGTCACCTGAAGAGCGTTTCAATGCGCAATTGAAGCTCGCTCAATTACCGCGCAACTCGTCCCCGGTGCGGGTCCGGTTGCGCTGCGAATTGTCAGGCCGCGGGCGCGGCAATTACCGGAAGTTCCGCTTGTCCAGAATTGCGCTTCGCGATCTTGCGTCGTCCGGACAGATTCCGGGCATGGTTAAGTCGAGTTGGTGAAGGAGGACCGAAACAGATGTCTATGAGCGATCCCTTAGCCGATCTATTAACCCGCATCCGCAACGGCCAGATGGCCGGCAAGGATGCCATCAATGCGCCGGCGTCGAACTTGCGCGTTAATATGCTCGATGTGCTGAAGCGCGAAGGCTATATCCGTAATTATGAACGCTACAACGTGCGTACCGGTATCGACGAGGTCCGCATCGAGTTGAAATATTACGAAGGCGAACCGGTTATCAAGGAAATCAGCCGTATTTCGCGCCCTGGCCAACGGGTCTATTCGTCCATCAAGGATTTACCCAAGGTTTATAACGGGCTTGGCATATCGATCCTGTCGACCCCGCGCGGCGTGATGTCGGACACCGAAGCCCGCGCAGCTAATGTGGGCGGAGAGGTCCTGTGCCAGGTATTCTAATGCAGTATTGGAACCCATCGCCTTTGGGAGGAGTTACATTATGTCACGCGTAGGATTGAGCCCGGTCGACGTACCAGACGGCGTGACCGTCGAGATTGCGGGCCGCATCATGACCGCCAAGGGAAAGCTGGGCGAGTTGAGCCTGGAGTTCGTCGACGAGGTTGATCCGTCCATGGAGGACGGCAAAATCTGGGTGAAGCCGGCCGACGATAGCTTGAACGCGCGCAAGCTTTGGGGAACCTATCGCAGTCTCGCCCACAACGTGGTGCAAGGCGTGCATCAGGGGTTCACCAAGGGATTGCAGATCAACGGCGTTGGCTACCGGGCGGCTGTGCAGGGCAAAAACCTTGTGCTGCAACTGGGTTTCAGCCACGAAGTTGTCTACGAAATTCCGGACGGCATCAAGATCGATTGCCCGTCGCAGACCGAAGTCGACATCACCGGCGCTGATAAGCAATTGGTTGGCGCCGTTGCCGCGAAGATCCGCTCATACCGTCCGCCTGAACCTTACAAGGGCAAAGGCGTCAAATACAAAGATGAGCAGATCGTGCGCAAGGAAGGAAAGAAGAAGTAGCCATGGAACCGACCAAACAACTGTTCGTGCGCCGACGTAATCGAACCCGCGGCAAGCTGCGCGAGGCCAACACCGGGCGCCCGCGGCTGACCGTATTCCGGTCCGGCAAACATATCTATGCCCAGGTCATCGACGATGCCAAGGGCAGCACCGTGGCCGCCGCGTCTTCCATCGAAAAAGAATTGAAGGCTACGTTCAAATCGGGCGCTTCGAAAGAAGCCGCCGGCGCGGTCGGCAAATTGATCGCCGAACGGGCCAAAAGTGCCGGTGTCGAAAACGTTATATTCGACCGCGGCGGATATCTGTTTCATGGCCGTGTTAGGGCCCTTGCCGAAGCCGCCCGCGAGAGCGGCTTGGCATTTTAGGAGTTTGAGGTATGGCACACGGACCAAACCAGCGCGATAGGGGCGGCCGCGGCGATCGCGGCGGCGACGATCTATTCGATAAGCTGGTCAGCATCAACCGGGTGGCCAAGGTGGTGAAGGGTGGACGCCGTTTCGGCTTTGCCGCTCTCGTTGTCGTTGGCGATGGGCGCGGCCGGGTCGGCCATGGTGCCGGCAAAGCCCGTGAGGTGCCCGAAGCAATTAGGAAAGCAACGGAAGCAGCCAAAGCCAAGCTGATCCGCGTACCTCTGCGCGAGGGACGCACCCTGCATCATGATACCCTCGGTCGCTACGGCGCCGGTAAAGTTGTGGTCCGCGCGGCACCAGCGGGAACCGGCATCATCGCCGGCGGTCCCATGCGCGCAGTGTTCGAGGCCCTCGGCGTCAAGGATGTTGTCGCCAAATCCACCGGCAGCCCCAATCCGCACAATATGGTGAAGGCAACCTTCGATGCCTTGCAAAATCTTTCGTCGCCGCGTTCTGTAGCCGCCAAGCGCGGCAAGAAAGTCGGTGATATTGTCGGCCGGCGCGAAGCCGCCGCCGCCGATGTTGACTAACCAAAAGCCTGGAGATCGAACCGATGGCTGATGCCAATAAAAAGACAGTGACGGTAACCCAGACCGGCAGCCCGATTGGCCGCAAACATGATCAGCGCGCTACCTTGGCCGGGCTTGGCCTCAAACGAATGCACGCTACGCGTACCCTCGAAGATACGCCGGCGGTGCGCGGCATGATCAACAAGGTCCACCATCTTGTCCGCGTCGAAGATGACGCCTGATCCCATTTGGGATATCGGCGTTAAAAAAGGAATATGTTAGATGAAGTTGAATGAAATTCGCGATAATGCGTCGGCCCGCAAAAACCGTATTCGTGTCGGCCGCGGTGGCGGTTCCGGCAAGGGCAAGACCGGCGGGCGTGGCGTCAAGGGTCAGAAATCGCGCAGTGGCGTCTCGTTGCTGGGATTTGAAGGCGGCCAGATGCCGCTCTACCGGCGGATGCCGAAGCGTGGTTTCAAGAACCTGTTTTCGAAAAATTACGATATTATAAATCTTGGCCGTCTGCAAAAAGCCATCGACGACAAAAAGCTGGATGGTAAGGCAACAATTAACGCCGAAATCCTCGCGGCCGCCGGACTGATCCGGGGCAAAGGCGATGGCGTGCGCGTACTTGGCAATGGCGAGATCAGCCAGGCACTCACCCTGGAAGTAATGGGTGCCTCAAAATCAGCAATCGCCGCTGTCGAGAAAGCCGGCGGCTCGGTGACCACTTTGGCACCGCCGAAAGTTGCGCGTATCCGAAAAAAGACTAAATCAAGTGATAGTGCCGGCGATGGCGACGCCGATGCCAAGTCAAGTGACGCCAAAGAATCCCCTAAGGCGGAGACAGAAGCGGAAGCAGAGTCGGACAATTCGGAATAATTCACCGATAACACTATGATCGGGTGAATAGTACCTATTCACGAACAAGGCTCGAGGAATAAAAATGGCATCAGCCGCTGAACAATTGGCCTCAAATCTGAATTTCGGTGCGTTCTCGAAGGCAACCGAACTTAAGAAGCGTTTGTGGTTCACGCTCGGCGCCCTGATTGTCTACCGGCTGGGCACCTATATTCCGCTGCCCGGCATCGATCCCATTATTCTGAGGGATATCTTTAGCCAGCAGGCCGGTGGCATCCTCGGCATGTTCAATATGTTCGCCGGCGGCGCCCTTGGCCGGATGACCATTTTCGCCCTCAATATCATGCCCTATATTTCGGCCTCGATCATCATGCAGTTGATGACGTCGCTATCGCCGTCCATGGCTCAGCTCAAAAAAGAGGGCGAAACGGGGCGCAAAAAGATCAATCAATATACCCGCTACGGGACGGTCATAATCGCCTTGTTCCAATCCTATGGAATTGCCGTCGGCCTTGAAGGCATGACTGCATCCCAAGGCTCGGCGGTGATTGATCCCGGTGCATTTTTCCGTTTCACCACCGTGGTGACATTGGTCGGCGGTACCATTTTCCTGATGTGGCTGGGCGAACAGATCACGGCGCGCGGCGTTGGCAATGGGATATCGCTGATCATCTTTGCCGGTATCGTCGCAGAATTGCCGAGCGCGCTTGCCGCGACCCTTGAATTGGGCCGCACCGGTGCCCTGTCGACATTGTTTATCGCCGCCCTTTTGATCGGCGCTGTCGGGGTGATTTACGGCATTGTGTTTGTGGAGCGATCGCAACGAAAATTGATCGTGCAATATCCGAAGCGACAGGTGGGCAACAAGATGTTCGGCGGCGAAAGTTCGCACCTGCCGTTGAAGATCAACACTTCGGGCGTTATTCCGCTGATTTTTGCTTCCTCGATCCTGTTGATGCCGATTACGCTGATCAATTTCACCGCCAACTCGGGCCCGGGATTCCTGACCACCGTCGCCGCCTTCTTAGGCCGTGGGCAGCCCGCTTACCTGCTGATGTATGCGACATTTATCGCCTTTTTCGCCTTTTTCTATACTTCTGTGGTCTTCAATCCGGCGGACACTGCCGATAATTTGAAAAAATATGGCGGCTTTATTCCTGGTATCCGGCCCGGCAAGAACACGGCGGACTATCTGAATTATGTTTTGACGCGCCTGACCGTTGTTGGCGCAGCCTATCTGGTTTTGATCGCCATCCTGCCGGAATTGCTGATCGCGCGTTTCTCGGTGCCGTTTTTCTTTGGTGGCACCAGCCTGTTAATTGTCGTATCGGTGACGCTGGATACCGTTGCGCAAGTGCAATCGCATCTCCTGGCCCACCAATATGAAGGCTTGGTCAAGAAATCGAGGCTCAGGGGGCGGCGCTGATGAACCTGATCCTTCTTGGTCCTCCGGGGGCCGGGAAAGGAACGCAATCGGAGCGTTTGATGGATGCCTATGATTTGGTGCAGCTATCGACGGGTGAGATGTTGCGCCAAGAAACGAAGTTGAAGAGCAAGTTGGGGGATGAAGCCAAGGTACTGATGGATGCGGGCAAGCTGGTCCCCGATGATTTGATCATCGCCATGATTTCGGGGCGCATTGATGATACCAAGGGCGCGGGCGTCATTCTTGACGGTTTCCCGCGCACCACCGCCCAGGCGGAGGTTTTGGATCAAATGCTTGTTGATAAAGGAATGCAACTGGATCGGGTGATACAGATCGAAATTCCGGAGCCCGAAGTCATCGCCCGATTGACCGGCCGGTTTTCCTGCGCCAAGTGCGGAACTGGCTATCACGAGGTGTTTAATAAGCCGAAAGTCGCAGAAATTTGCGATAAATGCGGCTCCAAGGAGTTCGTCAGACGTAGCGACGACAATGTAGAGACGGCCCGCTCCCGTTTGCGGGCCTATCATGAACAAACGGCGCCCATCTTGCCTTACTACGAAGCGGCGGGGCGCCTGAGTACAGTCGATGGGATGGGCGGTGTCGATCAAGTTTTCGCCCGAATAAAAGAGATTGTGGAAGGCGCATAGCGAGTTGACTTAAAGGCGGCGGAGCTTATAATCGCCAACTTTGCGCCCCCCCGCATAACATGTTGTTTTATTTTAGAGATTAGGAGATTCAGCTTTGGCTCGTATCGCTGGCGTCAATATACCGACGGCAAAAAGAGTGGAAATCGCGCTGACATATATCTTCGGGATCGGGCGCACCAGTGCCAAGTCGATCTGCCAGAAGGTAGACATTCCGTTTGAGCGCCGGGTCCATGAGTTGACCGACGACGAGGTTGGCCGCATCCGTGATGCGATCGATCAGGACTTTCAAGTGGAAGGCGACCTGCGCCGCGAAGTTTCCATGAATATCAAGCGCTTGATGGATCTCGGCACCTATCGCGGTTTGCGCCATCGGCGCGGTCTGCCGGTGCGGGGACAGCGCACCCATACCAACGCCCGGACGAGGAAAGGCCCTGCAAGGGCCATCGCCGGCAAGAAAAAAGTTTTGAAATAGGTTTCGATCGCCCTCGGGGGACGATCCCTTTAGAATTTGAAGGTGTATAATGGCTAAATCCGCATCAGCGCGTCCGCGCCGCCGCGAACGCAAAAACATTACTTCGGGCGTCGCCCATGTGTCGGCGACGTTCAACAATACAATGATTACCATCACCGATGCTCAAGGCAACGCGATTGCCTGGTCGTCGGCCGGAAGTCAGGGTTTTCGTGGCTCGCGTAAATCCACCCCCTATGCCGCCCAAGTCGCCGCTGAAGATGCCGGAAAAAAGGCGATGGAACACGGCATGAAGACCCTGGAAGTTGAGGTCAAGGGCCCTGGTTCGGGCCGCGAGTCAGCGCTTCGCGCGCTGCAAACAACCGGCTTTACGATTACCTCTATCCGGGACGTAACGCCGATACCCCACAACGGTTGCCGCCCGCGCAAAAGGCGTAGGGTTTAACAACCATTCGTAAATCCGCCCGGCCGGATGGCATTGCTCAGCCGGCCGATTGAGCACACCTTAGTATTTTACTTGCGGGAGTGAGACGCAACCGTGATTCAAAAAAATTGGCAAGACCTTATCAAACCCACGAAACTTCAAATCGTTCAGGGATCGGTTCCCGAACGGCGCGCGACCATCGTTGCCGAACCCCTGGAGCGGGGTTTCGGATTGACGCTGGGCAATGCGCTCAGGCGCATATTGCTGTCATCGCTGCAAGGCGCGGCGGTGTCGGCCATCCAGATCGATGGCGTGCTGCATGAATTTTCCTCGATACCCGGTGTCCACGAAGACGTCACCGATATCGTGCTGAACATTAAATCCATGGGGCTGCGCATGCATTCAGAAGGGCCCAAGCGGGTCATGCTGGAAGCCGAGGGCCCCGGCGAAGTGACCGCCGGCCAAATCGATGCCGGCCATGACATTGAAATCATGGACCCGGATCTGGTTCTTTGCACCCTGGATGACAATGCCACGCTGCGCATGGAGCTGACCATCGATCACGGCAAGGGTTATATTCCTGCCGGCGCCAACAAGCCGGAAGAAACCCAGATCGGCCTGATCCCTATCGATTCGGTGTTCTCTCCGGTACGCAAAGTCGCCTACAAAGTAGACAATGCCCGCGTCGGCCAGGTGACGGATTACGACAAGCTGTCCCTGGATTTGACCACCAACGGCACCATCACGCCGGAAGACGCGGTTGCCCTGGCGGCGCGCATTCTACAGGATCAATTGCAGCTCTTCATCAATTTCGACGAGCCGCAAAAAGCCGTGCAGGAAGATTTGCGCGATGATCTGCCGTTCAATCGCAATCTGTTGCGTAAAGTGGACGAGTTGGAATTGTCGGTGCGCTCGGCAAATTGCCTGAAGAACGACAATATCATCTATATCGGCGATCTGGTTCTCAAAAGCGAAGCGGAAATGCTGCGCACCCCGAACTTTGGCCGCAAATCCTTGAACGAGATCAAGGAAGTGCTGTCGCAAATGGGGCTGCATCTCGGCATGGACATCACCAACTGGCCGCCGGAAAATATCGAGGAGCTTGCCAAGCGCCTCGAAGAGCCGTTTTGATTTTGGCGAAACGATAAGTTTTAAGGACCTAAAGGAAAAGAACCATGCGTCATCGTATGAGCGGCCGCAAATTGAATATGAAGTCGGCCCACCGGGAATCCATGTTTTCGAACATGACCGTTTCGCTGCTTCGCCACGAGCAGATCAAAACCACCAAGCCAAAGGCCAAGGAGCTGCGCAGCTTTGCCGATAAGATGGTGACCCTTGGCAAACGAGGCACCCTGCATGCAAGGCGCCAAGCATTCGCCTTCTTGCGCGACGACGAAGTGGTGAAGAAGCTGTTTGATAGCCTGGCCGAACGCTACAAGGATCGCCAGGGCGGCTACACACGGGTGCTGGCCGCCGGTCACCGTTATGGCGATGATGCGCCGATGGCGGTTATCGAACTGGTCGACCGGGATCCAGACGCCAAGGGCGCCGAAGACCGCGCCCGCCACGAGGCCGAAATGGAAGGCATGGACGAGGCCGAGGAAATGGCCACCGTTTGAGCCAGGCCGGGCACCGAGATTTGAACAAGGGGGCAGCCTGCGAGGCTGCCCCCTTTGTTATTTTGGGTGTAGAATAGAACCATGATAAGCCATCGTTTCCGTATCCTGATTGCCGCAATGGCGCTGCTTGTTTTGGCCCAGCCCAGCGCTGCCCAGACGACTAAGCGCGTGCCCCAGGGTCGTGCCGAAATCCAGATGAGCTTCGCGCCGCTGGTGAAAAAATCGGCGCCGGCGGTGGTCAATATCTTTACCCGAAAAATCGTCTCTGAGCGGCAATCCTCGCCGTTGTTCAACGATCCATTTTTCCGGCGTTTTTTCGGCGATAATTTTGGGCCAGGACGGCGCGGCGGCGGGCGCCGGCGCAAGGTGCAAAATTCCCTCGGCTCTGGCGTCATCATCCGGCCCAACGGCACCATCATCACCAATCATCATGTAATCGAAGGCGCCGACGAGATTCGTGTGGTGCTCACCGACCGGCGCGAGTTTGATGCCAAGGTGCTAGGGCGCGATCCCAGAACCGATCTTGCCGTCCTCAAGATTGATCCCGGCTCTGAGCGCCTGCCATCTTTGCGGCTCCGGGACTCCGATGATCTGGAGGTGGGCGATCTAGTGCTGGCCATCGGCAATCCCTTCGGTGTCGGCCAGACCGTGACCAGCGGCATCATATCGGCGCTGGCGCGCACGCAAGTTGGGATCAACGATCTGAACTTCTTTATCCAGACCGATGCGGCCATCAATCCCGGCAATTCCGGCGGCGCGCTGATCTCCATGGGTGGGGCACTTGTGGGCATCAATTCCGCCATCTATTCCAAGAACGGCGGCTCGGTGGGTATCGGTTTCGCCATTCCATCGAATATGGTGCGCTCGGTCCTGGCCGGGCTGACGACGGCTGGGCGCGTGCGCCGGCCCTGGTTCGGCGCCGCCGGGCAGACCGTCACCCCCGATATTGCCGCGACCATGAAGCTCAAGCGCCCGGTGGGGATTTTGATCAACAATGTCTATCCCAAAGGGCCAGCGGAGCGGGCCGGCATCAGGGTTGGCGATGTTGTGACCCATGTGGGCGGGCACGAGGTAAACGATCCCGATGCCTTGCGCTTCCGCATCACCACCCGCGCCCTGGGCAATACTGTGCGCCTGAAATATCTGCGCAAAGGGCGGCCGGGCAAGGTGCGCTTGGACATCGCCGCGCCGCCCGAACAGCCGCCGGCGCGCACCACCGAATTGTCCGGTGCGAACCCGTTCTCTGGTGCCACCATCGCCAATCTGTCGCCGGCGCTGGCCGACGAGATCGGCGCCGACATCATGGCCAGGGGTGTCATCATCCGGGAAATCCGGCGCGGCTCAACGGCGGCCCGTTTCCGCTTCGAGCCCGGTGATATCGTCCGCCAGGTTAATGGTGCTGAGGTCAAGTCGGTGGGCAAGCTGCAGCGCATGTTGTCGCGCCCGGTCAAGCGTTGGCGGCTCGCGGTCGAGCGCGGCGGCCGCACGCTCAGGCTCTCCATCAATTGATGGCCACCTTGTTCGAATCCCAGGCGCCCCGGCCGCTCGCCGACCGCCTGCGCCCGCAAAACCTGGATGCGGTTCTCGGTCAGGACCATTTGCTCGGCCCCGGCTGTGCATTGCAACGGCTTTTGGCCGGCGGGCGCATGACGTCGATCATATTTTGGGGCCCGCCCGGCACCGGCAAAACCACCATCGCGCGCCTGCTGGCGGAACACACGGATTTGCACTTCGAATTGTTGTCGGCGGTATTCTCCGGCGTTGCCGATTTGCGCAAAGTGTTCGATGCCGCCCGTTCGCGCCGGGAAGCCGGACGCGGCACTTTGTTGTTCATTGACGAAATTCACCGCTTCAATCGGGCGCAACAGGACTCATTCTTGCCCTATGTGGAAGACGGCACCGTGACCCTGGTCGGCGCCACCACCGAAAACCCGTCATTCGAGCTGAACGGAGCACTCCTGTCTCGCTGTCAGGTGCTGGTGCTCAATCGGTTGGATGACGAGGCTTTAGAAAAATTGGTGCAGCGGGCGGAAACCTCGGAGGCCAAGCAATTGCCTCTGGATAAGGATGCCCGGGGTGCCTTGCGCGCCATGGCTGATGGCGACGGCCGCTTCATTTTGAATATGGTGGAAGAATTGTTCACCTTCCCGGCCCAGCCCTTGCTCGGCATTAATGCCTTATCCGAAGCCATCGCTCGGCGGGTGCCTCTTTACGATAAATCCCAGGAGGGCCATTACAATCTGATTTCGGCGCTGCACAAGAGCCTACGCGGCTCCGACGTGGACGCCGGGCTTTACTGGCTGGCGCGCATGCTGGCGGGCGGCGAAGAGCCCCGTTATATCGCGCGCCGTCTGCTGCGCTTTGCCTCCGAAGATGTGGGCCTCGCCGATCCCAATGCCTTGACCCAAGCCCTCGCCGCGTGGGAGGCCTATGAGCGCCTCGGCTCGCCGGAGGGTGAATTGGCCATTGCCCAATGCGTCATTTATCTGGCCGCCGCGCCCAAATCCAACGCCGCCTACAAGGCGTTGTCGGCAGCTATGAAGACCGCCAAGGCGGACGGCTCGTTAATGCCGCCCAAGCATATTCTCAACGCGCCCACTTCCATGATGAAGGATCTGGGCTATGGCGATGGTTATCAATATGATCCCAACACCGAAGATGGTTTTTCCGGCCAGGATTATTTTCCCGATGAAATGGAGCGGCTGAATTTTTACCAGCCGGTGGAGCGGGGCTTTGAGCGGGAAATCATCAAGCGGCTCGAATATTGGAACAAATTGCGGCGTGCAAAAAATGATTGAATTGATGAACCCATGGGCATGATGCTTTCTATCGCCGCCGGCGGCGCCATCGGCGCCGTGGCGCGCTATGCGGTGATGGTCCGGGCCGGGCATATGTTCGGGCTCGGCTTTCCCATGGGCACGCTGATCGTCAATATCGCCGGTGCGTTTATTTTTGGCGCGCTGATTGAGGTAATGGCCCTGAAATGGTCACCCGGCGAGGATATGCGGGCGTTTCTTGTGGTCGGTGTTTTGGGCTCCTTCACCACCTTTTCCACATTTTCCCTGGACGTGGTGACCATGATCGAACGCGGCAATTATATGTTTGTGGCGATCTATGTGGCCGTATCGGTGGTTGCCGCCGTCGCTGCTCTGTTCGGCGGCATGGCTCTGTTTCGTTGGGTTTTGGTATGAGCGGCGTAGAAACCATCACCGTTGCCGATGACGAAGCCGGCTTACGCTTGGATCGCTGGTTCAAGCGCCATTACCCGGGTTTGAGCCATGGCAGACTGGAAAAGATGCTGCGCACCGGCCAGGTGCGCCTCGACGGCAAGCGCGCGCGCGCCAATGCGCGCATCACCGGTGGCCAGATGATCCGCGTGCCGCCGGTAACCGGCGATACCGAGGTGAGGCCCCTCAAAACGGCGGTCGTTAGTTCCGGCGATGCCGAGGCGATCCAGGCATCGGTCCTCTACCGGGATGATCACCTCATCGCCATCAACAAGCCGCCCGGGCTGGCAGTGCAGGGGGGCACTGGAACCTCGCGCCACGTGGATGCCATGCTGGATGCGCTGCGCTTCGATGGTAAGGATCGCCCGCGTCTCGTGCACCGGCTCGACAAGGATACGTCCGGGGTTTTGCTAATTGCCCGACACGTCTCGGCGGCGGCCCATTTTGCCGAAGCCTTTCGCTCCAAGCGGGCGATCAAAACTTATTGGGCGCTGGTAGCGGGCAACCCGAACGAGGATATGGGCGTGATCCAGGCGGCGATTAAAAAGGGCGGCGGCGGCTCCGAAAAGGTTTATGCGGACACCGACGGCAAGCGGGCCATTACCAACTATATGATGGTCGACCGGGCCGGCGACAAGCTTGCTTGGCTTGCCTTGGCCCCGGAAACCGGGCGCACCCACCAATTGCGTGTCCATTGCGCGATGATCGGAAATCCCATTCTCGGTGACGGAAAATATGGCGGCAAAAGCGCGTTTCCCGAGGGCACCGAGGGCATCGCTCGCAAGATGCATCTGCACGCCCGCTGGATACGGGTGTTCGGCATGAACGGCGAAAAGATCGAAGTTACCGCACCCTTGTCCGAGCATATGAAGTCGGCCTGGAAATTCTTCGGCTTTGCCGAAAACGCGGCGCCGAATAATTTTGAAAACGGCGAATGGTTGTGAGCGGGGACGAATTGAAATTGCTGGTGCTCGATTGCGACGGCACCTTTGTTGATTCGCAGACCGGTATCATCGAGGCCATGCAGTCGGCCTTCGCCGAAAACGGTGTCGCCCGCCCAGCACCGGAAAAAATCCTGCATGTGGTTGGGCTGGAATTGCTCCAATCCATTGGCATTTTGGCGCCGACCTTGGGTCCGGCGATTCATGAAAAAATTCTAACCGCGTACCGTCAGTTTGCCACTAAAAGGCCGAACGATGGAATTTGGCGGGATCCGTTATATCCGGGCGCGGTAGAGGTCATGAATGGCTTAAGTGAAGCCGGCTGGTTGATGGGGGTGGCCACCGGAAAATCCCGCGCCGGCCTGGACCGGGTGTTGGCGGACTATGAAATCAGCCATCATTTTTGCACCCTACAAACCTCGGACGTGGCGGCGGGTAAGCCGAGCCCGGACATGCTGGAAAGGGCGCTGGCCGAAAGCGGCGCCGATGCCAGCCGCGCCGTCATGGTCGGCGATACCACCTACGATATGGAAATGGCGGTGAACGCGAATATCTCCGCCATCGGCGTCGCTTGGGGCTACCATGAAGTGGATGCGCTGACATCTGCGGGCGCCAAGCTGGTGATCGAGCGTTTCGATCAATTGCCGGCGGCGGCGGCCCGGCTTATCGGGGCTGCGCCATGAAAAAATGGATGCGCATATTCGTTATTCTGATTGTGGCCGTTATTGCCATCGGTGTTGGCGGCGCCGCGATCCTGGTTGCCGTGGACAAAAACGAGATCAGAGATTTGCTGAGCGCCGAAGTAAAAAAGGCGACCGGGCGGACCCTGGCCATCAAAGGCGATCTGCACTTGGCCATATCCTTAAGCCCGACAGTGATCGCCAATGACGTCACCTTCGCCAACGCCGCCTGGGGTTCCAGCCCTTCCATGGTTTCGCTGAAGCGGTTGGAGGTTGGTCTCAACCTGATCCCGCTTTTGAAGGGGGAGATCGATTTCACCAATATCCAGTTGGTAGCGCCCAAAATCCTTTTGGAGCGGCGCGCCGAAGAGAAATCTTCCAAGCTGGGCGCGGCGCCCGTCATTCCTCGGATTGAGAAACTTGATATCCAGGATGCCAGTTTCATATTTAGGGATCAGGGCCAAGACATCGAAGTCACGGTGAAACGATTGGCATTGGACGGCGAAGACCCATCGGGGCTCCTGAAACTAAATCTCGTCGGTGCCGCCTTCGGCACGCCGTTCACTGTTTCTGGCAGCCTCGGCCAATTGAACTTGCTGGCTGCCGATCCGTCTGCGTTCCCGGTGGATTTATCGGTCGCCGCCTTGGCCTCCCATTTCGGCATCAAGGGCAATATCGCCCGGCCCCTCAGCGTTCCGGAATTCGATCTTGGGTTTAACGCCAAGGGTGATGCCATCACCGCAACCATCGATGCGGCCAGGTCCGTGTTGGCGGAGCTAAAGCTGCCATCTTTGCCGAAGATCGGCGGATTTGAATTTGCCGGGCGCTTGGCGGGCGGAGTGGATAATCCACATCTTGCAGATTTGAAATTTGAAATTGGGTCCCAAGACTTTTTCAATATAACCGGTGGCGGCTCGATCACAGGCCTCACCGGAACAACGAAAATCGATTTGCGTCTGGCGATCAATGGCAGCGATTTGCGGCCCTTTTCCAGCCTCGCTGGCCTGGATTTGGCGAAGGGGCCGGACTACACGGTTGCCGCCGCCCTAACCATGAAGCCAAGCAGTATTTCCGCCAAGGACATCACGGTTGTTCTCGGCAGCAGTAATGTGAAAGGTAGTCTCAGTTTATCGTTGAATGGCCCGGTGCCCGCCGTCCAGGCTGATCTGACGTCCGGGAATTTTGATCTCAAGGATGTCTTTGCCGCCTTGCCAAAGAGCGAGGAACAGACGGCGCCGCCGAAGCCGGAAACGAAGCGTGTGTTCCCAGACGATCCCTTGCCGCTGGCGGCGTTAAAGCTGGTCAATGGGCAGATAAAATTCAAAGGTAAGCGTGTGATTGCCGGCCCGGCGCCAATCGGAAATATCGATCTGGCCCTCACCCTCAGCAACGGCAACCTGTCTGCCACGCCTATCTCGGCGCAAATTTCCGGGGGCAGGTTGGACGCTAGCGTCTCTTTGAGCGGGGCTGTGCCAAAGCTGGATGGGTTGCTCAAATTGAAAGGTCTCGACCTCGGTGCGTTTTTAAAAGAGCTGCGGCTCACCAATATTGTGTCGGGCAAGCTAGATGGCACGGTCCGGCTAAATGGGGCCGGCGCCTCAGTGCGCGAAATCATGGCCGGGCTGAATGGGCGCAGTGAAATAGTCATGAACCAGGGCCGCATCGAAAACAAATATGTGGATCTGCTTGCCGCCGATCTGGTCAGCGCCATCATGCCCTGGGCCGATCAAGCCAAGGATACCAAAATCAACTGTCTGGTCAGCCGGTTTGATATCAAAAACGGCATCGCCGAAAGCACCGGTTTGTTGTTCGACACCGAAAAAATGACCATTACCGGCGGCGGCCAGATCGATTTGCGGGACGAAAAACTGGACCTGCAGATTAAGCCCCAGGCCAAAGACGCCAGCCTGATAAGTCTTTCGGTGCCTATCAATATCGGCGGCACGCTCAAATCCCCCACCGCAGCGCCAAGCACCGCCGCCGTGCTCAAGGGCGTCGCCGGGCTGGCGCTGACCGCGATCAATCCGCTGGCCCTATTGGCACTCACCGTCAGCGGCGGCGAGAGCGATAAGAACCCCTGCATTGCGGCCCTGGAAAAGGTGGCCTCCAAAAAGGCGGCGCCGGCGGCAAAGCCGAAATCGGGCAACCCAATTGAAGCGATTAGCAAAGGTGTTGGCGGCGCCTTGAAGTCGCTGTTCGGTAAATAGATGGCTAAGATTGATGGCGCCAAGCGGTTCTATGACCGCGCCGAAGTGATCGACCAAACCGGCACCTTCACGGTTGCCTTGGACAGCCGCGCCATCAAGACACCGGCGGCCGCGGATCTGGTTTTGCCCACCGAGACACTTGCCGATGCTGTGGCCGGGGAATGGAACGGGCAGGGCGAAACCCTGGATGCGGCCACCATGCCCATGTTCCGCATGGCAGCCACGGTGATCGACCGCGTGGCGCCAAAGCGGGCCGAGGTGATCTATGTCACCTTGAAATTCGGTGAGACCGATCTGTTGTGCTATCGGGCCGACGCGCCCGATGATCTGGTCCAGCGCCAAATCGCGGGCTGGCAGCCTTGGCTGGATTGGGCGGCGGAGACCCTAGGCGCCCGTATGGCGGTGACCACCGGTATTGTCCCCATCAACCAGCCGGCTGGCGCCATGACCGCGCTTGCGAACGCCGCCGAGGGTTTGAACGATTACCAGCTCATGGGCGTCTCGGCCGCCGCCGCCGCTGCCGGATCGCTGATACTGGGGCTGGCCTTGGGCCGGGAAGCCTTGCCGCCGGAGGAAGCCGCCTCGCTGGCCCTGCTTGACGATCTCTATCAGGTGGAACGTTGGGGCGACGATGCGGACGCCGAGATTAACCGCCGCCGGGTGGAGGGCGAAATTGCCGACGCCGCCCGCTTCGTGGCACTCTGCCGGTAAGTGATTTTTATGGATTTGGCGCTATGTCGGGTTTAATACACTTAAGACAACGAATTTAAGGGGCGAAGCTTATGTACGAAATTATCCGCCAACTGGAAGAGCAGCGGGCGCGGGCGCGGGCCGGGGGCGGGCGCAAACGGGTCGATGCCCAGCACGGGCGCGGCAAGCTGACGGCGCGGGAACGTATCGATCTGCTCTTTGATCCCGATAGCTTCGAAGAATGGGATATGTTCGTCGAGCACCGATCCACCGATTTCGGTATGGAAAAGAAATCGGTGCCCGGCGATGGCGTAGTGACCGGCCACGGCACCATCAATGGGCGGACGGTGTTTGTGTTCAGCCAGGATTTCACCGTGTTCGGCGGTTCCTTGTCGGAAACCCACGCCGAGAAAATCTGCAAAATCATGGATCAGGCCATGCGCGTCGGCGCACCGGTGATCGGCATCAACGATTCCGGCGGCGCCCGTATCCAAGAAGGGGTCTCGTCACTGGCCGGCTATGGCGATGTGTTTCAGCGCAACGTCATGGCGTCCGGTGTGGTGCCGCAAATCTCCATGGTCATGGGGCCGTGCGCCGGCGGCGCCGTCTATTCGCCGGCAACCACGGATTTTATATTCATGGTCAAGGATACCTCTTACATGTTCGTGACCGGCCCCGACGTGGTGCGCACCGTCACCCATGAAGAGGTGACGCAAGAACAGTTGGGCGGCGCCAATACCCACACCACCAAATCCGGTGTCGCCGACACGGCGTTTGATAATGACGTGGACGCAATCGAACAAGTGCGCCGTTTTATGGACTTCCTGCCCTCATCCAACCGGGAAATGAGCCCGCTGATGCCGACCGATGATCCGGCCGGGCGCGAAGAGCCGTCCCTGAATACGGCGATCCCTGAGAACCCGAACGAGCCTTATGAGGTCAGGGAGATCGTTCGCAAAATCATCGATGAGGGTGATTTTTTCGAGATTCAGGAAAGCTTCGCCCGCAACATGGTCATTGGCTATGGCCGCATGGAAGGCGCCACAGTCGGCATTGTCGCCAACAATCCTAATGTGCTGGCCGGCTGCCTGGATATTGATTCGTCGGTCAAGGCAGCGCGTTTCATCCGCTTTTGCGATTGCTTCAACATTCCCATTGTCATGCTGGTCGATGTGCCCGGTTTTTTGCCCGGCACCCAACAGGAATATGGCGGCCTGATCCGTCACGGCGCCAAGCTGCTCTATGCCTTTGCCGAGGCGACCGTGCCCAAGGTGACGATCATTACGCGCAAAGCCTATGGCGGCGCCTATATTGTCATGGGCTCAAAGCATCTGCGCGGCGATGTTAACTATGCCTGGCCAAGCGCCGAGATCGCGGTGATGGGCTCCAAGGGTGCCGTCGAGATCATCTTCCGCGAAGACCTGGACGATGCCGAGCGTATCCAGGAGCACGAGCGCGAATATCAAGAGCAGTTCGCCAATCCGTTCCGGGTCGGATCACGCGGCCACATTGATGATGTGATCATGCCCCACAACACCCGCTTCCGCATCTGCCGCGCTTTGCGCATGCTCAAGGGCAAGCAGCAGGAGAACCCGTGGAAGAAGCATGGGAATATACCGCTATAGGGGGCGAGGCTGGCAAATAGGCCGAACCCTTACCATTTATATTTGTTGGCCAAATCAATACGCAAGTATCCAAAATGGTAATAATTGATTTGAAGTTACGAAGGCTCGTTGCCGAAGATAAGGAATTATTTATTGACGGGTCTGAAAATAACCCGTTGAATTGAATTCAACCTATAACCAGTTGCCAATTATCATGATGATTCCGAGCCAACCTTCCCAAAAATCGGTTGAAATTTATAATCGATTGATAAAAACGCCATACGATGCAACCGAAGTGATTGGGCAGATCGAATGGCAATTGCAGCATCAACTGCGGAATTCGCGATCTGACGGAAATTCGGCTGTGGCTCTATTGCAAGCACTTAACATGCAGGGAAAAGCCGAAGAAGCGCAGAATCTTGCCTTAGATATTTGGGGCATAAAACATCTTCTTTCGGAGGACGCAAAACCTACTTTTATCTATTTGTTGACTGGCTTGGGGATGTTCGAAAAAGCACTTCAACTGGGCCCGGAAGAGTTGAGTGCGTGGAACGGAAATATGTTGGGCCCTACGCTCCAGGCCATTGGCATCGGATTAGGTGATCTTAATATTTTGAATGCTGCCTCGAATTTGGTTGCGTTGAATCCCAAAGGAAGTGAGCAGCTTAGTGGCTTTATCTCTTCGTGGTCAGATATCGGATTGGATAAGCATTTTCACCAACAACAAGCGACCGTGCATAAAGTTATGGAGGGAAAATTTACAGAGTATTCGGCGATCTTTCAGGATGCCGAGGCGGATGATATCGAACTTTGTGTTTATTATCATGTTCAAGGTGATCGGCGTAAAAGGCGAATGCTTGAAGAAGCGATAGATGATGCGATTGCCAGTTTTTATGATGGTATTGGCGGCGTGGATGATCCGTTTTATTTTACGGCCCGACTTAATTACATCGTCGCTGACATAACTTCAAAATGGCCAATAAAATTAGATGCAACAAAGCCGTCTTGAAGTTGCTGAGAGGTTATTTGCCGGAGCGCAAGAAGAAAGCGAATTCAGGACTGTTGCGTCAACATCATACATGGCGGCCTTCCAGCATGTATTAAATCACCCTAGATGCTCAGAATTTAAAATTACGAAAACTGGCGAAGATCACAGGTTATTGTTCGAATATCTTAAATTATCAACCGACGCAGGTATGCGGCGTTTGGGTCACAACTATCTCACCAGGCTTAGGGCCCTAAGAAATAAGGCCGATTATACCATGGATATTCCATTTACCAGGGGTGAGGCAGAAGAAGCGCTCGAAAGAGCGACCGAGGTAATTTACGAATTTTTGCCTTAAATTTGATGGTATTTTAATGTTTTGGCCATTTTGTTGCTGAATTTATTCTGACATCTGAATCACATTTCCCTGCATTTCGGACCTATTCACGGAGATAATGTCGACTGGCTTACCTGGTTAGCGCACTTTATCTCCCTTCAAATGGGAGGGGTAGACTGGCATTTGAATTACCCGGTCGCCTCATCAACGCTCACTCGCCGATAAAATCCCGTCGGAGATCGAGCGGGGATCGCGCAAATTCCAGCTTCCGGCCTCGACCCGGTGGAAGAAATCATCGGCGAACTGATTGAACAGCGCCGGCTCTTCCAGATTGCAGGCGTGCCCCGTCAGCGGCAATAGCACCAGCGCTGATGACAATATGCAGCGCTTCATGAACAATCCCGCATCCAGGCACGGCTCGTCTTCGTCGCCGTTCATGATCAGCGTCGGCACTTTCAGGGCGCGCATCTTGTCTTCTAGCTCATAGAGGGATGGCCGCAGTCGCTGGACGCCCAGCATGGTGTTGGCCGAGCCTTCGGTCGAATGGTCCTGCAACTGGCTTTTAAACTCTTCCCAGCCCCTTGGGTCCTTGTTTTGCAGTTGCACGCGGGCAGGGCCGGCGGCATAGGTCTCGGCAAAGACGGCCATGGTTTCGGCGCGGATACGGTGCGCCGCGGCTTCGGTCTCTCGGACAAACTGGGCGCGCACATCGGGCCCGGCGCCATAGCCGCAGCCGGCCACGATCAGCGATAAGGCCCGCTCCGGATATTCCAAACCGAAATGCAAGGTGGCAAAGCCGCCCATGGAAAGGCCGACGATGTGGGCGGCATCGATCCCAAGCCCGTCGAGCACTGCCAGAATGTCGTCGCGGGCATGATCCTGGCTGTACATATTGGGGCCGTCGGGCACATCCGACGGTGGATAGCCGCGCGCATTGAAGGTGATGCAATGGTAGCTTCGGGAGAAATAGCGCACCTGCGGCTCCCAACTGCGCCCGTCGCCGGCAAATTCGTGCACGAATATCACCGGCGTTCCCGTGCCCGCCTCCTGATAATGGAGGTTTACGCCGTCCTTGGTTTTCAACGTTGGCATGCTTTCATTCCTTGATTTAAAACCGAGCAACCGATTTATCCCTTTACAACCTCCGATACCAGTCGTTACCGTTACTTTAAGAGAACCTCGATCAAGGGGTCCATTCCGCCTCAACACAATCATTATTTCCTACAGGGAGACATACCATGAATTTCCGATTAGCTGCTGCCGCTATTTTTGCGTCCGCCGCATTGCTCGCCGCGCCTTCGGCCCAAGCCGAGTGGAAGCCATCTGGACCTATCAACTTGACCATCGGGTTCGGGCCCGGCGGCTCGACCGATACCATGGGCCGCTTGATCGCCGCCAATATTGAATAGACCAAGGGCTGGACGATCGTTGTCAAAAACAAGGGCGGCGGCGGCGGAGTTGTCATGCTGAGGGGTTTGAAGCAGAAAAAGCCCGATGGGCATAATATCGGCATGGCGGTATCGACCGGCGTGGTTCTGGCGGTCGCCACCCGCAAGCCGGCGCCGTTCCAGCTCAACAGCTTCGATTATCTGGCGACAGTGGCAACCGGTCATCTGGTGATCGTCACCCAAGGCAGCCGCCCCTATAACGACATTGCCGGGCTGATCGCCTTTGCCAAGAAAAACGGTGGCGCAGCGGTCGCATCAAACGGCCTTACCGGCAATATGCTGCTGAAAGTGCTGTCCAAGACCAGCGGCGCCAACTTGCGAGCCGTGCCCACCAAGGGCGGCGGTCAGGTGATGAAGCAGCTCCTCGGCGGACATGTGGCTGCGGGCTTTGATGGCGGCCGCCATATGCGTTACATGAAAGACGGTACGATAAAAGTGCTGGCTACCTTAAGCCGGTCTCGTCACCCTCTTGCTATGAAGCAGAAAACCTTAAGGGAGCAGGGCTTCAACTATCCGGTCGAGCCGACCTGGTTTGCCGCCGCGCCCAAGGGCTTGCCGGCAGACGTCAAAGCCACCTTGGCGAAGGCGTTCGATGACGCCATCAACTCCGACGACGTGAAGAAAATCGTGGCCAAGCGTCTTCGGTTGGAAGTCAGGAATCTCGGGCCGGAAGGCACGGGTAAGCTGATAAATGAAGGCCTTGGTTCTCTAAATAATCTGATCGCCGCATCCAAGTAACGGCGACGCCTAAGTACCGGGCAAAACACAATGTCCATGTCTTTGGGCCGTGTTCTAGGGGCAGCCAGCGCCGTGATCGGCGCTGGCTTTCTCTTTTTTCTTATTCCGTGGCAGACAGATGTGGTGCCCGCTGTTGGCCTTGTGCCGCGCGCCTTCCCGACGATCGCTGCGGTGTTAATAATTGTGACGGGCCTTGCCCAATGGATAAAGCCGACCGGCACCGCCATATTCGAGGGCGACAAAGTCTTGAAGGCGGTGTTCGTCGTTGCCGCCTGCCTGGTCGCGACATTTGCCCTAGAGGTGGTCGGGTATTTATACACGGCGCCCGTTCTGGTTGGCGCCATCATGCTTCTGTCGGGGGAGCGCCGCTGGCTGTGGTACATCGTCGGCCTGGTGGTCATGCCCACCTTCATTTGGCTTGTTTTCGAAATCGTCCTCCGTCGCCCGCTTCCATGACCGGACCTGAACACCCATGTATGATTTTCCACAGATAGCCGAAGGTCTCGCCAGCGCTTTTACCTGGCATGTATTCTTTTTTGTCTTGGCCGGTGTCGCGCTCGGCCAATTGGTGGGCGCCATCCCCGGTCTGTCGGCGCCCATGGCGATCGCCATTGCCGTGCCTTTTACCTTCGTCTTAAGCCCGCTGACGGCGATCTCCTTTTTGGTTGCAGTCGGCAAGGGCGGCACTATCGGCGGCGCCATCCCGGCGGTGCTGATCAATACCCCCGGCTCGCCCGAAGCGGCGGCGACGGCCCTCGATGGGCATCCGATGTCGCAGCAGGGCAAGCCGGTCAAGGCTATGAAGATGGCGCTTTTTTCTTCCGTTACCGGCGATACCATGAGCGATATCGTGCTGATCACCGTATCGGCGCCGTTGGCTATCATCGCCTTGAAAATGGGCCCGGTAGAGATCGCCGCCTTGATGACCTTGGCGTTCGCCGTGATTACCGGTCTGGTCGGTGATTCCATGGCCAAGGGCTTGATCGCCACCGGCTTCGGTTTGTTGTGCGCGTCGGTCGGGCTTGATCCGGAAAACGGCACGCCGCGCCTCCAGTTCGGTAGCTTTGAGCTGGATGATGGCTTGCCGCTGTCGGCGGTGGGCATCGGCATTCTGGCGGTGGGCGAGATCATTCGCCAAATTGTATCGGGCACCTTGCACAGAGGCTCGGCCGTGAATATTCCCAAGAACCAGGACCCCGCCGACCGCAGGGTATCGTGGGCGGAATACTGGGCCTGCCGCATCACTCTTTTGCGTGCTGCCGTGATTGGCACCTTTGTCGGCGCCATGCCGGGCATCGGCGCAACCGCTGCGGCCTTTCTCAGCTACGGCTATACCAAAAGCCGGTCCAAGGATCCGGACAGCTTCGGCAAGGGCAATATCCACGGCGTCGCCGCGACCGAGGCGGCCAATTCCGCCGTCATGGGCGCCAATCTGATCCCGCTTCTGACCCTCGGCATTCCCGGCAATGTCACGGCGGCGTTCATCATTGGTGCGCTGATTATCCACGGCGTCGAGCCGGGACCGCTTCTGTTCAAGGAGCAGGTGCCGCTCATCTATGGGCTGTTCGGCGCCATGGTGATGGCCAATGGGCTCAATCTCATCGTCGGCCAATTCGGGCTTCGCATTTGGGCCATCGTTGCGCTGGCGCCGGGCTCGGTAGTATTCTCCGTGGCGCTTTTATTTTGTATCACCGGCGTGTACCTGACCACCGGTGGATTGCTCGGCGTTGCCCTGATGATCGGCTTTGCCGGCGTCGGCTATCTGATGCGCATCTTCGGGTTTTCGGTCGTGCCGTTCATCATAGCCTTCGTGCTGGGGCGCCAGTACGAGCTGAAAATGGCGCAGGCGCTGATCATCGCCGACAACAAGCCTATGGAGCTCTTGAACCATCCGGTTGCACTGATGTTTTTGTTGGCGGCGGTGTTCTGTGTTTATTGGCTCGGCATCCGCAAGGCGAGCCGCATCAACGTTTCGATCCAAGCCGGATCAAGCTAACGCCCCACGCTGGCAGCCAATTTCTGCCAAAAGGTTTTCTTTGCGGGCTTCTTTTTGCGGCGCTTCTTGCGTAGCCCTTCATTGCTGGCTTGCTTCGACTTGGGTTCTTCCACCTTGGGATTATTGTAGGAGTAATAGGGCTTGAAGTCGCCATTGTCGTTGATGGCGTAATAGGCGATGCGCGCCAGGGACGGCGATATCTTGCAGCGCATTATGGCGTCGGTCTTGGCCGCTTCCTTGTCATAGATGTCATTGGATACGGCGAGCTTGCCGTCCTCCAGCTTTTCGCCAGCCTTGCACATATAAATTTCAACGACGTCGGGCATTCTCTATAGATAGGGACGGGGCCTGGAATATCAATCCTTTAGGCCATCGTAATTGGCGGTGCGCAAGGGATAGGGCTCCTCCCACCAAACCAGTTCGCGCTCCTCCGGCGTTAGTTTGGCGGCCTTTTCGTTGAAGTCTTCCATCTTCAGATCGCCCCTCGAATTGATCAGCTCCAACATGCCGGGTGCGTCCTTGGCTTCGCGGATATCCTTGGCCACGTCTTTGTATTCCGCCTTTTTGTCGCCGCGTGCGTTCATCGGGCAGACCGAAAGGCAAATCTTGCAGCCATAGAGACGCAGGAAATGGGGATGACAGGCGGGCGTGTCGATCTGCCAGCGCAGCATGCCGTTCACATCCACCTTTTGCGCGGGGATCGCCTCGCCGGGGCAAAAGCGGCTGCATATATGGCATTTGGTGCAAATCTCGTCGATGCCGAAATCGGCGGGCCCATCGGCGACAAGCGGCATGTCGGTGGAAACCGCCGAAATACGGAACGCCGAGCCCAACTCCGGCGAGATTAGGCTGCCATGCTTGCCCAGCTCGCCCAGCCCGGCCAGTTGGCCGTAGGCGGGCAAGGGGATCTCGCCCCGGTTGGCCTGCACGCTCGCCGAATAGCCATAGGCGCTGATGCGGGTGGCGAGGCGGGTAGCCAACTCATCCAGCAGGAAATAGGTTTTGTGTACGTCTTCCTGGGATTTGGGACCAATATCGATCATCACGTCGAAGTCCATGGGCATCAAGAAGACGATCACCGATTTATGGCCAAGATCTTCGGCGTCGGTGAATGTGATGGCCTCATTGAAATCGGCGATGCCCACTTGGGCCGCGCCCAGATCGAGGGTCATTTGCTTGACCTCTTCGGTAAGCGCGGCGAAATCTTCGATCTCGGTCTTTTTCGGATTGGGTTCCAGGTGTCGCTGGGGATCGATGACCTCCCGTTTCATATAGGACCACCATTTGGCGCCGTCCGGATAGCGCTCGCCGAACAATTTTTGAAACGGCGTCACCCCTTGCGGTGTGCGCGGAATTTTTCCGGCGTTTGATGCATCCAATAGTGCCATCGGTATTCTCCCTGTTCCAAATTCGGATCTATCCTATAGGACCAAATCATTCTTGCGCAAACTACTAGGGCGCGCCAAGGCGGCCTTGGATTTCCGGGCCGTCGGCTGCATAGCGATAGGCGCGGAAAACATAAGGGGCTGACCCAGATAACTACCTTAGATAACGTTTAACCCATTGTCTTATCGCCAATAATTGGGCTGACGGGTCACTGTTGTTAAAACGCCACTCGCACTCCTTCAAATATAGTCCGAATTGCGCCTTCGGGACACCGT
>JABHAA010000124.1 GCA_018674495.1 Rhodospirillaceae bacterium
GGTCCATGCGGTCTTTTTCGTAAATCGGCTGACGCAGCAGCACCCGCCAGACGTCATCGCGTTTCTCGATAAAATCGAAGAACCGTCCGGTGCAGACTACATCGACCCAGACCTCATGCACCGGCGCCCGTTGCGATATGGTCATTTTGGTTTGCACGATGGCGCGATCACCATTTAGCTCGATGGTCGTGCCGCCAAGGAAATGCAAAATGCTGCTATCGCCATAGAACCCTTTTTTGGTGATTTCGATAAATTCGGCGCCGGTTCCCTGGGTCCAGGTGGCCATCATGACGCCGTCATCGTGCCAGCAGGTGCGGAATTTGTCCCAAAAGCCGGCGTCGCGCCAGAGCGCCCAATTTTCCACCAGATCGCGGATCGCCAATCGGTCAAGAAGCTCCTGGTCCATGCTGTCCTCCCGAATACTCAAAAACGTCTATTTCCGTGCCTGGCGCAAGGTTTGGCCGAGCGGCTGATGCAGGTTGCGGTTGGCGGTTAGGATGGAGCCCGCTTCCAGGCGCAGATCGCGGCCCTGAATATCGGTGACCAGCCCGCCGGCTTCGCGCACCAAGATCACGCCGGCGGCGATGTCCCAGGGCTGCAGCCCGGTTTCCCAAAACCCGTCATAGCGCCCGGCGGCGACAAAGGCGAGATCAAGGGCCGCCGAGCCGAAGCGCCTGATGCCCGACGAGACCGCCATGACGGCGCCCATTTCCTTTAAGAATGTCTGGTGATCGCCTTCCGAGCCACGGCCCAAAAAGGGAATGCCGGTGGCGAAGACGGCGTTGTCCATGGCGCCCCGGGACGAAACCCGGATGCGCCGGTCGTTCAAATAGGCGCCCTGACCCAGCTCGGCGCAAAACAATTCTTCCGAGATCGGATTAAAGACAATGCCAGCGGTGATGCGGCCATGCTCTTGCAAGGCGATGGACATGGCGAAATGGGCGATGCCGTGGACGAAGTTGGTGGTGCCGTCGATGGGATCGATAATCCAGCGCCGGTCGGGATCGGTGCCCTCGACAATGCCGGCTTCCTCCATCAGAAAGCCATAGTCGGGCCGGGCTTTTGTAAGCTCGCCGCGCAGAATTTTTTCGGTGCGGATATCGGCGGCGGTGACGTAATCGGCTGGGCCTTTTTTGGAGACCTGGAGCTGATCCACCTCGCCATAGTCGCGCTTGAGCTTGATCGACGCTTCGCGCGCCGCCCGGATCATGACGTTGAGGTTGGGAGAGCGGAGAGCCATCGCTTTAAAATTCAGATCGGATCATGGAACGGCGATCAGTCCTTGGCCCGTTCGACGTAGGAACAGTCTTCGGTAGCGATCACCACCCGCGTGCCAATCTCGATATGCGGCGGCACCAGCGTGCGCATGCCGTTTTCCAATACCGCCGGCTTATAGCTGGAGGCTGCCGTCTGGCCTTTGACAACCGCGTCGGCCTCGACCACTTCCAAGGTGACGTGGTCGGGCAGTTGCATGCCGAGAGGCTCTTCTTCGAAGCTTTCGATCATGACATTCATGCCGTCCTGCAGATAGGCTGCCTGCTCCTCGCCGAGAGCCTCGGTAGACAGCGATATCTGGTCGTAGGATTGGTTGTGCATGAAGGTGTGCATGCCGTCATCGGAAAACAGATATTGATGCTGGTGCTGCTCCAGGCGCGCCCGCTCAACGGTTTCGGATGAGCGGAAGCGCTCGTTCAGCTTGGTGCCGTTGCGGATATCTTTCAGCTCGACCTGCAGATAGGCGCCGCCCTTGCCGGGCTGGGTGTGCTGGATTTTCACTGCCCGCCAGAGGTTGCCTTGGTGTTCGATCACCATGCCCGGGCGGATCGCATTGCCGTTGATTTTCATGGCGTTCACGTCTCTTCAGATGCGTCTAAGTTATGAATGGTCGCCCAGCCCATACACCGGACCGGTGGCCGCCGGTTACCTATCAGGTTGCGGCAGCGGGAGCAAGAAAAGCCGGCAATTGCGGCTTGGCCTGGCGTCTATTCCTGATTGTTTTCCGGTTGGGCCATTGGGTCTGGGCCGTTTTCCGGGCTGTCCGTGGTTTCATCCGTGGCCTCGCCAGCTTCGTCCGTGGCCACACCGGCTTCGGCGGCGCCGTCTTCACCGGGCAGCGGCAGACCGGCGGCTTCCGCCTTTCTTTTTTCCGTGCGTTCCCGCTTGGCGTCTTGCCGTGCGAGTTTTTTGGCGGCCTTCACGCGTTCGCGTTCGCGGCGTTCAAAATTGTAATTGGGCTTGCGAGCCATATCCGATTATTCCTTAAACCCGCCGCGCCAAATTCCAGCGGCGGGGAGCGGTGCAGTTTATTAGCTGGCGGCGGCGGCGGCCTTGCGGTCGGCAGCCTCTTTCGCCAGGCGAAGCGCTTTCAAGCGCCGGATTTTGGTGTCGCGTTCATCTTGCGCAGATTCCTTGTCCAACAAGGCCTGCTTGTCCTTTTTTTGTATGGCGGCGAATTGTTCCTCGGCCTTCGATTTCACGCGCTTTAGCATTCGTTACATCCCTCGTGTCACATTTGTTGCCGCCGATAAGAATTTCGCGCCTAGGGCATAGGCGGAACCGTCCCCGCCTTGGGGAGGGTCAAGTTCGGCGATTGCACGGCGCACCGCAACGTTGGATCAATCGCATGACCGATCATTCGTCGTTTCTACGTATAATATTGGAACGTCAAAGACCTGGGTGCGGCCGGCCAAATTCGTTCGTCGCTTCACACCAAATATCAAACCCGCGCCGCCCGAAGGGCACGCGGTGTCCGCCCCCAGCAGATGCCGGAGGCGGTGACCAGCGTGATTACTCGATTACTGACAGGTTTTCGGCGGAGGATTTGCCGTTCTGTCCCGGCTGTAGCTCGAAGGAGACCTTTTGGCCTTCGCTGAGCGAGCTAAGTCCGGCGCGCTCGACGGCGGAGATGTGCACGAATGCATCCTTCGATCCGTCTTCGGGCTCGATGAAACCGTAACCCTTGGCAGGGTTGAACCATTTAACTGTACCAGTAGCCATAACTATTACCTCTAACAAGAAACGTATTTCCGCGCCTCACACCATGTGATGGCGCATCTTCAAACGAGCACATTAGTCAAGGTATAGCTAAGCTAAACTGGTTACCGGTAATTCTGGTAACGCCAAACAAATGCAACACGTTGCCGGGATAATTAGCCTATCCGTCCCATATGTCAATGGGCAGAAGGCTTGCCGTAGATCGGCAAAGCGCCCTTGAGCCTCCGGCGGTGGCCCCGGTTCAGTCCATGCCCGAACTAATTGTTGGCCGCGATTTGTTCCTTGATCGCCGCTTCCCAGGCATCCGGGTCTAGCCCGAAAGGCCCCTGGGCGCCATTGAACACCAGCGTGCCATCGCTGCCGATGACGTAATAGCGGGTCGGCTCGGCGATGTATTTTTCGTCCATGTCGTTATCGATGCTGTCGATCAGCATGGGCATTTTGACCTCCATGCCAAGCTGGCAGGCATGCGCTACCTTAGCCCGCTGGCTTTCGTCGGTGGGCTGATCGTAATCGATCTCGTCATAGAGATTTTGCGGCGTCACCCAGCCGTCGGTTGGATGGGCTTCAGAAATATAGACCATGTAGAACTGCACCTGGTCCTTGTGGGCTTCAAAAATTTCGTTCTGGCGCACGGCCTGACCACGAAATGGGGGTCACGTATAGGAGCCGAAAACCAGCGCCACGGGCTTGCCGCGCAAATCCGACAATTTGACCGTTTCGCCGGAGCGTTCGCGGGCAGGGTCCAACAGCTCGGCCTCAAATTCCGGGGCCGGCTGGCCAACCTCGGGCACTCGGCCCTGACGCACTTTCTGGTCGGCGAACATCTTGTCGAAATCGCCCTCGGTCATGTCGGAAAGTTCCATCCAGATTTTGCGCCGCTCTTCCATGGGCATTTTGCTGGAGGAAAAATTCTTGAAATGTTCGTATTCCTTTGACGGCATTTGGCGCCTCCTTTTGTACAGATGACATTCCGTTATTTCGTCAATTCCCGGCAGATATTAAAGGTTTTCAGGCGTCCCGGCAACATTCGGAGAGCGCCTTCCGCCCAATCCCCAACCCTTATACATCGTCGTCTTCATCCCGCATGAGCGCCCGTATTTCGGTGTTCATTTCAATATCGCCGCGCCGCCGCTGGGCATAGGCGCGTCCGGTTTCCCAATAATCGCCTTCGGTGGCGCGTGTCGCCATAGCCTCCATCTCATCGGTCCATTCACCGAGGTCGTAGCCATGCCAGGGCGCTTCGGGTTTCAGTTCGGCCAATCCAAGCTCGGCCCAAATCTCTGCCGCGCGTTCCATGAACTCCTTTTTGGGCAGCGAGATCGGCGGAAAGGTTTCCTTCAATGTGGCGTCTATCAGAAGCGCAGAATCTTCTGAATCCGCCATGCTGCGGGGGCCATGTCCCTCGTTCTTGTGGCGCAGAATTTCAATGTCCCTGTGCGGTTTGGCCCGGTACGACATGGCCCAGAACACGGCGTCCGCATTGTTGGGATCGATGTCGCCGTTGACCGCGATAACATACTTGCCGGACGCCGCCTGTAAGGACGCGGTGCCATAAAGCGCTCGCCAAACTTCAGTCCTCGGCACATCGTCGGCCATCTTCAAGACAATGACTTTGCGGATGTTTGTGAGCGGCTCGTGCATGGAAACGCCGAGGACACCGCGAATGCCCAAGGCGCTTTGCAGGTGATTGAGGAATAACGGCTCGTACGCGACGCGCTTGATGACGGAGGATTCCGACGGCGTCACCTGGGAGATGATTGACGTGAGTATGGGCTTCGTTTTGCGGGTAATAGCGGTCACATTCATGAAGCCGTTATACTCCATCAAATTTACGTGACCGTGGGATTCGCCGAACGGTCCTTCCGGTTCCAGGTATTCGGTGTCCACAAACCCTTCGATGATGATCTCGCTTTCCGCCGGTACCATCAGATCGACGGTAATGCCGCGCACAACATTGACTGGCGCGCCGATCAGCCCACCGACCACGGCGATCTCGTCCAGATCCAGCGGCACTTTTTGCACGGCGCCGTAGGTGATCGCCGGTGGGCAACCAATGGCGATGGCGCAAGGCATGGGCTCACCCCGCTCTTTCCAGGCCTGCCAATGACGAAAGCCGCCGGGGCGCAACTCAACGGACGTGTTTATGCCCAGCCGGTTCGGCGCTTTCAGTTGCGACCGATAAATACCGACGTTTTGGATGCCGGTGGCCGGGTCCTTGGTGATGAAATGCCCGGACGACAAATAGGGCCCGTTGTCCCAGCCTGGCGTCGAAATGGGGACCGGCAGCGCATCGAGGCCCTGGCCGCTCAATAAATCTTCGCCCTCGATTACAATATCCTGGCAAGGCGCATCGGCGCCGCCGACCACCGCCGGCGGGATCGGGTTGGCAATGGCGTCGATCCAGGTTTCGTTGACGGTGGCCAGATCGTGGCCAAAGCCCAGCTGATAGATGGCCCGGTTGCCCGCCAGCCCGCCGACCAGAACCGGTATGTCGTACTTTTTGCCTTTGGCGTCGGTGACGTTGGTGAACAGCCAGGCTTTCCTGTCATGCTCCGGCACCCCGCCCCGATACTGCCAGCGCACCAGCGGGTGCATCTCGGTATCCTTGTTGATCGGTCGGTCCACTTCGATCAGCAGGCCAGCATCGCGCAAAGCGTCGATATGTTCGGGCAGGTCGCGGTATTGGCGGGTGGTTGCGGCTTTATCCATGGGGTGCGGTCTCTTGAGTGATTGAATTTATAGGGTAGAGGTTAGAAGGGGGCGGTAAAAGGTTTTCACCAGAGAGGCGGTGGTAAATTTTTTTCTTATCCGTGCGACATAATTTTGGCAACAATCCGGTGGGGATTGGTGTGGTTTGGTATGGATTGGTATGGGTAAACCGGCCCAGGAAAAATCATTCTCTGATACCTAATTCCTGAAAATGCGACATATTTTCGCGAAATCGACCATACCGTTTCACGAGCTTTCCTAACGGTTCCTACCGGAACATACCGGTTTTCAAGGGCCGCATATCAAAAGTTCCGGCAACCGCCGAGCTGCCTCTCGCGGCTAATCTTCCCCTTCCGCCAGCGGGGGTAAGGTCAGGATCGGGGGGGGGATAAATTGACAACCGAGAAACTAGCACATAACTGGAACAAAATCAATGGAATTGCGGGCGGTGGCTTGCCTCGTTATTTGGCAACAGCCTTGATAATCAATGAATCGACCAAGAACTCCAAATCACCTAATGAGGCCGTTCCTTCTTCGAAATAGGCCGATTGAACATCCGCAAAACCATTCGTTTGCAACGCCTCTGTGATTTTCTCCAAAGATCGAATATGAAAGCCAAAGCGGGTGAATGGCATACCTTCTAAAGATTTGGCGGACCTCAATCCGAAAACGGCGCGAGATCCAGTTTTGAGCCAACCCGAAATTTTTGTAAATAGGGCGTCCAAATCATCAATAAAATAAAGGACATTGACCGCCAAAACGCCATCAATTGTCGCGGCATCAATTGGTGCATTCATGCAATCTCCCTTGTGGATGGTTACTTGTGCTGGCCCAATTTCTCCCAGCGTTCTTGATGCCTGACCGGCCATATCGTCGGATCGTTCTAATCCGATGAAGTGACCATTATTGCCGATTGATGCGACAATCGGAATGGACAGAGCTCCATTTCCCGGGCCGATTTCAGCAATCCATTCTTCGGGTTTGGAATTGAGCATTTCGATACTGCGCTCTGTGATAAACGCATTTCCCACATTCATTTGCTCGGCGATAGTTGATCCCGCCTCGCCATTTGGACAGCCAAGCTGCGCGGCAATTTTTCTAAGACTAGCATCATCCATCTAGGCATCCCCAAAAACACGCGTTCACACAATTCTGGAGAATAATGATCGGGGAAGCATTCCTTCAAGCGGAAAGAAGGATTGCCCGAAAAAGGGCAATAGCTGCCATTCAGCGGAATTGCGAGTTTCGTCCGCGTTCTGGCATCTACCTCGGATTAAATGCCGCTAATCTGACCAAGTCACCACGCGGGCTATACTGAGTACTAAGTCGGCACGGAGTTTAACAGTAAATATGTGTTGATTGGACGCGCTTCGGTGTGTATTTTAGCGTTTACTAAAATAACACTGTCGTCCGGCGCGCGACATTTCATGTGGGGGGATATTTTATGCTGATCAGTGATTTACCGCTTAATGACCATGAGGACCTGGCCTTTGTCGGTCCGGACGAAGCCGTTTCCACGGTGGCAACCATTTTAAGCGAAGGCAATATTGGCGCGTTGCCGGTGTGCAACCAATCGGGCGGCCTAGTTGGTATCCTCTCGGAGCGCGATATTGTTCACGGGCTTTGCAGGCACGGCAACCTGCTGGGCGATATGAAGGTTTCCGATTTGATGACCGCCGATGTCGTCACCTGCCAGCTGGGCGATGAGGTCAACGAGATCATGCAGGTCATGAACCAGCGCGGCTTCCGTCACTTACCGGTGCTGGATGGGATACGGCTCCATTCCATCGTCTCCTCGCGCGACGTTATGGCCGCCATGCTGGAAGAAACCGCAACGAACTTCCGCACCATGGGGCTGGCCTACGAAATGGTGCGTTAAAGTGGTGAGGCTTCGCTGAGCCAAGCAAAACGCAGCTACGGCACCGGAAGGGAGCCCGGCGCCGTTCGCGGCAAAGAGAAAGAGGGTGTGTCCCATCGGGGCGCGGGCTGGCCGACCATGCCATCTCCAGCCCGCTATGAGCTAACGTCCTAGCGCAACAAACTCGGTAACCAAATCGCCAATCCAGGGATGAACACCACCAGCATCAGGCGCGCAATGTCGGCGATGAAGAAGGGCACAATGCCCCGGAATATGGCTGCCAGGGGCACGTCCGGTAACATCGATTTGATGACAAATACATTCAGCCCTATGGGCGGCGTGATCAGCGATATTTCGACAACCATCACCAGCACGATACCGAACCAGATCAGATCGAAACCCATGGCTTCCACCAAGGGCACGAAAATGGGAACCGTCAGGAAGATCATCGCCAATCCCTCAATAACCGTGCCCAACAGCACATAAATCAAAAGAATTACCAGAATCACATAGATCGGCGCGATTTCCAGGTCCTTGATGAAGGCGACGATGGCGCCCGGCATTTCGGCGATGTTGACGAAGCTGTTGAGTACCAGCGCACCAAACGCAATGGTGAATATCATTGCCGTAGTTTCCGCTGCCTCCGCCAGGGCATAGTAGAAGATTTTGAAATTCATGCGCCGCCGGGCAATGGCGAACAAAAGCGCGCCGATGGCGCCGATGCCGCCGCCCTCGGTCGGCGTAAAGATGCCGAAGGTGATGCCGCCGATGATGGCTAGAAAGAGCACGACAACGGCCCAAACCTTGGAAAGCGTCACCCAGCGCACCCGCCAAGTAGCCCGCTCCGCCCGGGGGGCCATTTGCGGGCGGAAGCGGGCAACGATCCAGATCACGGCGATATAAAGAAGCACCGTGATGATGCCGGGGACAATGCCGGCGATGAACAAGTCGCCGATGCTTTCTTCGGTCAGGATGCCGTAGATGATCAGCGCCGCCGAGGGCGGAATGAGGATGCCCATGGTGCCGCCGGCGGCGACCGTGCCGGCGGCGAAACCTTCGTCGTAGTTGTAGCGGCGCATGGGCGGGATGGCGACTTTAGCCATGGTTGCCGCGGTGGCGATGGACGAGCCCGAAATGGCGGCAAAGCCGCCGCAGGCCGCTACTGTCGCCATGGCGACGCCGCCGCGCTTATTGCCCAGCCAAGCCTGGGCGGCATCATAGATGTCTTCGGCCAGTGCGGCACGAAACACAAAGACGCCCATCAATATAAACAGCGGCAGAGTGACGAAATTGGCGTTGAGGGCGAGGTCAAGGATCTGTTGGCTGACGGTTTCCAGCGCCGGGCCGAGGCCGCGCACGATGGTAACGCCGACAAAGCCCACCAACATCATGGAATAGCCCAGAGGAAAGCCGAAAAAGGCGATGGCCAGAAGTACGGCGAAACCGATCAGCGAGATTGTCATGCGCTTTTCCCGGTATGGCCGGTACCGGGTTCGGAAGCCCTGGGATCGTTGAAGGTGATCCGCCAGGCCACATAAATTTGGATGACAAAGCTGATTGCGGCGAGCCCGCACAAGATGAACAGGATGGGCGCCATGGGCAAATCCAGATGCAGCGATATGTCGTCATTTTCGTGCATCTCGACACCAGTGGTGTACATGCGTTCAGTGATGAAACCGATCATGCCGGCGCTGGCGATCAGCACGATAACCTCGCGCACCCGCTTGAAGCCGGCGCTCATAAAATTATCAAACAATTCGACAGTGATCTGGGCGCGTTTGATGATGACCAGGGGCAGCGCCGAAAATATTAAAAACCCGAGGCCAAATTCGATAAACTCGACACCGCCGTCAACGGGACTGTTGAAGACGTAGCGCCCCGTTACGTCGACGAAGGTCAGGGCGGTAATCGCAAACATGAAGAGGGCTGCGATGGCGGTCATGATGCGCAATGGCCAGGCAAAGCCCGCCGCCGCCTCGGCGGGATGCTTGTATTCTTCGGTAAGGGAGCTGTCCGCCAAGCCGTTGTCCGGACCTGCGAAAGAGGCGCCGTCTCCGTCTCCGGAGACAGCGCCTGCTTCTTCCATGTCAGTCATAGGCTAGTCTTTTGAAGCGGCCTACTTAATTTGCGATTTGAAAAACGCCAGGGCAGCCTTGCCGTCGATACCACGGGCGTTGGCCTTTTTCACCCAATCGGCTTGCGCGATCCCGGCTTGTTTGTGGAGTGCCTTCATGAACTCGGCATCAGGCAGGATAACCTTGCCGCCAGCCTTTTTCAGCGCCTCCAAGGACGCCGCTGCGATCTTATCGACGCCGATGGCGCCATCGGAGACGACCATGCCGGACGCCTTCATCACCTGGGCCTGCTGGGTCTTGCTCATGCCATCCCACTTTTTGCCATTGACCAGCAACGAGAAGGAGGTGTTGGTGATGCCGCCGGGAACGTCGGTGGTAAATTTCACATGGGGCATCAGCTTGAACGCACGTAGGGCATGGGATGGCATCAACGCGCCATCGACGACACCCTTGGACATAAGGCTGAAGACCTTGAACGGACCGGACGGCACCGGAACACCGCTAAGACTTTTGATAACCTTGGTTGCGAGGCCGGGCGCCGTTCGAATCTTATAGCCTTTCAAATGGCTGACGGCCGTAACCGCCCTCTTCCGGCTATGAATGACGTTTGCCGTCAACACGAAAGAGCCGACCAATTGGGTGCCCTTATATTCATCGGCCTTTTTGAAGAATTTTTCGTGGGCGGCCCAGAGCGCCTTTGACGTCTTCAGCGCGGACGGCGAGCTCAGCGGAAATCCTGCCACCGTCGGCAATTGAATACGCTTGCGCTGGAAAATGTTGGCCAGCAGAACCACATCCGCCAGTCCCTTGGTAACCGTTTGCCAGTTTTTCGGCGCCGGGCCGACGGCGGCGGTGGAATATTTTATGGTGACAGAACCATTGGTCTCCGCCGCCACGCGCTTTCCCCAAGGCCCTTGGATGTGCAATTGGAATGGATGCTTGGGCGGCAGGTAATTGTTGATCAACAACTCGACCGCATCGGCGGGCTGGGTGCTTAACAAACCGGCGGTTAAAACGGCGCCGGACAAAATGGACGTGGTGAATAATTTAAATGAATTACGCATACTTTTTTCTCCCTATAGATTAAATAGATTGTACAGCCTAATTTACCTTATTGGAAGTGCGGTTAAATTGATAGGGCGAAAATTTCCTGTCTTAGATGATCAAGATTAGGCGTTTGCCTTGGTGTTGGCCGAGACTGGCGCCGAGCCGTCCAAGTCCGCCGCCGCCCAGGGCGGGCGCGGCAATTCCAGGTTTTCGCGTAAAGTACTGCCCTCATATTTTGTGCGGAACAGACCCCGGCGCTGCAATTCCGGGACTACCAGATCGACAAAATCTTGCAGGCCCGCCGGGAACACCGGCGGCATGATGTTGAAGCCGTCGCAGCCTTTTTCGGCAACCCATTCCTCCATGAAGTCGGCCACTTCCACTGTCGAGCCGGTGATGTGCTTGTGGCCCCTTGTGCCGCCGAAATGGCGGTAGAGATCGCGGATGGTCATGTTTTCGCGGCGGGCCATTTCGTAGATCAGCTCCACCCGGCTGCCGTCCATGTCTTCGGTTGGCATTTCGGGTAGGGGGCCGTTGATGTCGCAATCGGAAATATCGAAATGCAGCCGTTCGGCGAGCAGCGCCAAGCCGGTCTTGGGATCGATCAGGTCCTGCAATTCGTTCCATTTGGCTTCGGCCTCTTCCGTCGTCTCGGCGACGCTGACCGACAGGCCCGGCATGATCTTGAGGCTGTCCGGCGCGCGCCCATGGGCGGCCAAGCGGCTCTTCACGTCGGCATAAAACTCCTGCGCCCGCTCCAATGTCTGGGAGGCGCCGAACACCACTTCGGCGGATTCCGCGGCCAGCGCGCGCCCGGCTTCGGAGGCGCCGGCCTGGATCAGCACCGGCTCGCCTTGGGGCGATGGCGGCACATGCAAGGGGCCGCGCACCCGGTAGAACTCGCCCTCATGCTCCAACACCTGGAGCTTATCGGGGTCGAAGAACTGGCCTTCTTTCTGATCGAACACGAAGGCGCCGTCGCCCCAACTGTTCCAAAGGCCGCGCACCACATGGGCGAATTCCCGGGCGCTCCGGTAGCGGATGGATTTTTCGATATGCTGATCGAAGCCGAAGCTTTTGCCCGCATGTTCTGAGCCCGTGGTCACCAGGTTCCAGGCGGCGCGCCCGCCCGATACCAGATCCAGCGACGCAAATCGGCGCGCCAGGAAAAACGGCTGATCGTAGGTGGACGTGGCGGTGCAGGCGAGGCCGAGCTTTTCCGTATGCTGCGCCAGCGCGCCCATGAGGGTAAACGGCTCGATCCAAGCGACGTGGGAATCCCGGCTCATGGCTTCCAGGGAGCCGCGCCAGAAGGAGATGGAATCGGCCATAAAAAACATGTCGAACAGGCCGCGCTCGGACAGCTGCGCGAGCTCGATCAGGTGGGCCATGTTCTCGCCCGAATTGGGCACTGCGTCCGGGTGCCGCCAAGCTGCGATGTGATGGCCGCAGTTCCAATAGAACATGCCCAATTTCATGTGACCGGCTCCTCCCTAGGCAACGGGTTATTCTTGGGGCCTATAAAACCACAGATATGATGATGGTTTCCAATGAAATCAGCGCCGCGTCAGGCGATAGAGAGCCGCGCCGAAATTCAGCAATGAACGGATGACGATATAGCTGACCCCGGCGGATACCACCCAGATAGTCAGAACCCGGACCGCCGATGCGCCGTGGATGATCTCGGGCCAGACGGCGGCGAGACCGGCGGCGACGGCGAGCGCTGACGTCACTGCCCAGGTGCGCCGACCGCCGACGGTGTTGGCCGGTTTCATCTCGCCATGCACATGCAAGGCGTTGATCTGGCCCTTACCGCCGCCCTTATCCATGGCCCTCAAGCCTGTTTTTCAATTTCCGCTTGGGCGATGGCTTCGGCGAATTTCTGCACCGCCGCCGCCGGGCCGCCGTCCGCTTCCGGGTGCGCCCAGACCGCCGAAACCACGGCCAGGAAATTAGCGCCGGCGCTCACCAGGGGCGCGCAGTTTTCCGGTGTGATGCCGCCGATGGCAACGGACGGCACGATGGTCGCGGTGTTCCAAAATTCCAATATGTCCGCATCCGCGCCGCCCTTGGCGTCCTTGGTGACGCTCGGAAAAAAGGCGCCGAAGGCCACATAATCGGCGCCCGCGTCGGCGGCGGTCATGGCCAGATCGACAGAGCCGTGACAGGTGACACCGACCGTGGCTTCGTCGCCGAGCATCGCGCGCGCGTCCTGGTACGAGGCATCTTCCTGGCCCACATGGACGCCGTCGCAGCCCGCTTCCGCCGCGAGGCCCGGATCGTCATTCATGAGAAACGCCACATCATGGGAATGGGCGATGGGAAGCAGCAACTCGGCGGCGCGCAAAATCTCGTCCCGCCCGCAATCTTTCAGGCGCAACTGCAACGCCGCCACATCGCCCCCATCCAGCGCCGCCGACAATGTCTGGGCAAAGGATGCGGGTTCGATTTTGGGCGGCGTAATCAGATAGAGGCGACAGGGATCATCTTGCATAAGACAAAATGCAATATCAGTATGCATATATTCGGTAAACAGCTTATTCGAAATCGCAATCATCCAGGAGCGGAGTAGCCATGATCGAAATAGACCAGATGGACCACGCCGGTATCCGCATTAAAGATGAGGCGGCGGCGTTGAAATTTTATGGCGCGCTGGGCTTCGAGGTGATGACCCGGGTCGAATTTGACGCCGTCATCGTGATCAAGAACAAGAACGATGTGGAGCTAAACTTGGTTTGCAATGGCGTGGACAACACTGATGGCAAAAACATCCTGATGGACGTGCCGGAAAAACACACCGGCATCACGCACCTTGCTTTGCGCGTCACCGACATCAAGGCAACCATCGCTGCCCTGGCGGATAATGACATCACCATCACCCAAGGCCCGGTCACTTTCGGGAAAGACGGCCATGTATCGGTTTTCGTGCGCGACCCCGATCGCAACGTGATCGAGCTGCGGGGCCGCATGCAGGACGAAGACTCAATTGAGGGGTTGGAGTTTTACGATCCGGAAGGGTGATCGGGGATCAGCTTTCGGATCATTGATTTAGCATTGTACGCGCCCAATCGGGCAACGGCTCTACATGGGCTGTTATATGGCCGCGGTCCACGGACGCAATCTGTTGAAATGGTTTGGCATGGGATGAATTGTCCAGCAGCCGGATCTGGTCAGCGAGAACCAAGGCATCGGATACATAGCCCATTGCTCTAGGGATTCGGGCTTTGATTTTATCACGGGGGACATCATGGCCGCCCTCGGACACCCGTTGATTTACGCGCGCTTGATTCAAATCGGGCGATCCGAGGTGAATGTAAATGATCGTAATCTCGTATCCATGGGACTTCGCTTCGGCCACGAAATCCACTTTCGAGGCATGGGAAAATACGGTTTCGTAGCAAAATGAACCCCCGGATTCGACCAGTATTGTACGTTTTACCTCCACCCACTTTTGGGCCGTGGCAATGGCCGGGCCAGGATCGTCTGGCTCAAGCTTCTTTGCAATGTCATCGACATTCAGCATCGGCAATCCCCTCGGAAGGAGATTGATTCTGTAGAAGGTTGATTTGCCGGCGCCGTTGCCGCCCGCCAGTATCCAGAGTTGTTTCGTCATTCTTGGGCGGAAGCAATATCGGTTTTATCCAACCCGGCAACGAAATCTCCATTTTGGAAATAGCCGGTGGTACGTTGGCCATCTTTTCCAATGCGGTCCAGAAATCCCGGATGCGCTTCACTGGCTTCATAAACAAAGGAAGCTTGCGTGACCGCCTCCGATAATTTCCCGCTGGTCCGGTCCGCATTTAACTGGCCAAACACGTCGTCGATATCAACGGGCTCGGAGTTTATGGGCCGCACGTCAACTTCGGCCAACCCTTGAATGAGGGCCAGGATTCCCTTGCGGTCGACATGCTGCTCGATCCGCCGCCCAATCTCCGCCCAATATTCGATCTGTTTGGGCACGGATCGCTTCTCAAGTGAAGCCGAGGCCGTGGCCAAAGAAATAATGCCGTCATCAAGGCGAATAGGTCCCGCCATGGTTTCAATACCTCAAAATTGACACGTGAAATCAATCTGTTGGCAAATTATAGCATAAAGCAATTATTGTAACAATATGCTACATGGGGTCAGATATCTGATCTCTGAAACCCTAAAGCGTCGCCCCCATGGCCACCGCGGTGTCCACCATGCGGTTGGAGAAGCCCCATTCGTTGTCGTACCAGGAAAGCACGCGCACGAACTGGCCTTCGATGACCTGGGTTTCCGACAGATCGAACACCGATGACATCGGGTTGTGGTTGAAATCTACCGAGACCAGGGGCAGATCGTTGGTGCCGAGGATGCCCTGCAAGGGGCCTTGGGCGGCGGCTGCGCTGATGGCGTCGTTGATGCCCTCTTTGCTGGTTTCCTTCGATGGGGTGAAGGTGAAATCGATCATCGAGACATTGGCGGTCGGCACGCGAATGGACGTTCCGTCCAGCTTGCCATCCAATTCCGGCAGGACAATGCCGACGGCGCGCGCCGCGCCGGTTGTCGTCGGGATCATCGATACCGATGCCGCCCGCGCCCGGTGCAGATCCGAATGCAGCGTATCCACCGTGCGCTGATCGCCGGTGAAAGAATGAATGGTGGTCATGAAACCACGCTCGATGCCCACCGCCTGGTTGAGCACATGGGCGACCGGTGCCAGGCAATTGGTGGTGCAGGATGCGTTGGAAACCACCGTGTGATCTGCCGTCAATTGATCGTCGTTGACGCCGTAGACGACGGTGAGGTCGGCACCGGCGGCGGGCGCCGAGATTAGAACTCTTTTCGCGCCGGCTTCCAAATGGGCTGCGGCGGCATCGCGTTTGGCGAAAAAGCCGGTGCATTCGAGGGCGATATCCACATCCAACTCGGCCCAGGGGAGCTTGGCGGGATCGCGCTCGGCGGTGATGCGGACCGGGCCGGCGCCGGCGTCCATCTGATCGCCGTCAACGGTGACGTCATTGTCCAGGCGCCCATGCACGGTATCGAATTTCAACAGATGGGCGTTGTCTTCGGGCGTGCCGAGATCATTGATGCAGACGACGGAAACATCATCGCGCCCAGATTCCAAAATGGCCCGGTAAACCAAGCGTCCAATACGTCCAAATCCGTTGATTGCGAGCTTCAAGGCCATAGGTGTTCTCCGATGTCTGCGTTGCCAAACTTAAGTTGCCGCACAATCGTAACTTAGGCCCACATCGTCAACCTCAACTTTTCCACAGATGGCGCGGTTGACGGGTTTGCGGCGGGGAGCGTAATCTTGGCCCCGAAACAGGGAAGAAATTCGCCGTGGCCGATCAGAAACTACAGCCGTCAATCACCGTGCAGCAGGCCAGGGGCCGCTTGGATGCGGCCTTGGAAAAGCTGGAAAAAGCGGTCGATGGGGCGCCGGCGGGGGGCGATAAAATGTCCGGCCTGGCCGCCGAGTTGAGCGATGCCCGGACCGAGATCACCGCGCTGGAGAAAAAAAATGCAGAGGTTTCCGAGCGGCTTGGCTCGGCCATCGGCAAGGTCAAGGCGATCATCGGCGATTGACCGACTTTAGATTTGGAGAATGGTAAGGCGTCATGGCGAAAGTTTCGGTCACAATAAACAAGCGCAAATACGAGATCGCCTGCGATGATGGCCAGGAAGCGCATCTGGTGCGCCTGTCCCAATATGTGGACCGGCGGGTGGATGAGCTGGTCGCCGCCGTCGGCCAGGTTGGCGATGCCAGGTTGCTGGTGATGGCCAGCCTTTTGGTCGCCGACGAATTGTCCGAAGTCTACACGGAACTGGATGGCCTGCGCGACGATCAGCGCGGCCGCACGCCGCCGCCGGCGGCCTCCGATCTGGACCGGCTGGCCCAGCGTATCGAAAAAATCGCGGAACGGCTGGAAACTTCCTGAAATTAGGCCTATATAACAAACGGGTCGGCGCTGCGAAGTGCGCAATGCGTGAAATATCCCCGGGGCCAACGTATCAATATCGGGAGCTGTCCCTGTCGGGCCCCTGGGCTCGATATATGGCGCCCACCTAGTCTCTAGGGCCTAGGAGGAATTGACGCGAACGGCTTATGTGGCGCCGTCCCACCTTCATAGCCACCCTTGTCTGCCACCCTTGCCAGTCATGATCTGCACATAATATATGATCGACCGAAATCCGGAAAAAGCCGTCGCCCGCCTTGCCGCCATGGAAAACCGGGACGAGCTGGTCGATGCCAAGCCCGATGCCGGGGCCAGGATCGCCGCGCATATCATGGATGCTTTCCAGCCCAAGCCCGGTACCGCCGTCTCCGCCTTTTGGCCGATGGACGGCGAGATCGATTTGCGGCTTTTGTTGGATGCGCTTCATAAGCGCGGCTGCCGCTGTTTGCTGCCGGTGGTGGTGGCAGCCGCAACGCCATTGGAATTTCGCGAATGGCAGCCCGGCATGGAACTCATCAAAAGCGCTTTTGGCGTGATGGAGCCTGGGCCGAACGCTGTGCCCGCGCGCCCGGACATTTTGGTTGTGCCGTTGCTCAGCTTCGATGATCTCGGCTACCGACTGGGCTATGGCGGCGGATTTTACGATCGCACGCTGGCCGCCTTGCGCGCCGATGGCCAGGGCCCCGTTACCGCCGCCGGCGCTGGCTTTGCCGGGCAGCGGGTTGACAGCTGCCCGCGCGGGCCCTTTGATCAGCGCCTCGATTGGATCGTGACCGAAGACGGCGCGGCGTCCTTCTGACAATTTAGATGATTAAGGCTTTCCGATGAAAATTCTCTATTTCGGCGATGTGATCGGGCGTCCGGGACGCACCGCGCTTCTGGATGGATTGGCCGAAATTCGCGCCGATCTGGCGCCGGATTTTATTATGGCCAACGGCGAAAACTCGGCCCACGGCTTCGGCATTACCGAGAGAATCTGCAACCAGTTCTTCGAGGCCGGTATCGATGTGATCACCACCGGCAACCATGTCTGGGACCAGCGCGAGATCATGAACTATATCGACGCTGAGCCGCGCCTGCTGCGCCCGCTTAATTACCCCAAGGGCACGCCGGGCAAAGGCACCGGCCTGTTTGAAGCGCGGAACGGCCAGCGCGTTTTCGTTGCGCAGATATTGGGCCGGTTGTTCATGGACGCCATGGACGATCCCTTCGCCCGCATCGAAGAAGAGCTGGCGGGCGTGGCGCTGGGCGCCGGCGCCGACGCCATCGTCGTCGATATCCACGCCGAGGCGTCGTCGGAAAAAATGGCGGTGGGCCATGTTCTCGACGGGCGCGTCTCGATGGTTGCCGGCACCCATACCCATTTGCCGACGGCGGACGCCCAGATTTTGCCCGGCGGCACCGCGTACCAGTCCGACGTCGGCATGTGCGGCGATTATGATTCCGTCATCGGCATGAAAAAGGACGTGGCCGTCAATCGCTTCACCAAGAAAGTGCCATCGGACCGGCTGGAACCGGCGGAAGCGGAAGCCACCCTTTGCGCCGTGTTTCTGGAAACCGACGATGCCACCGGCCTGGCAAAACGTATCGAGCCGTTGCGCATGGGCCCCCGCCTGCACCAGGCGCGGCCTTCCCCGTGAACGAAGCGCCCGCCGATACGCCCGCACCGCAATCGGGCGGCACCACCGGTTTCGCCGCCTTCCGGCACCGGGATTTCACCTTCGCTTTCACGGCGCGCATCTTCAACAACATGGCGACGCGCATGTTGCAGGTGACAATCGGCTGGGAGGTGTGGCGCATCACGCAAAGCGAATTGATGCTCGGATATGTGGGCCTCGCCATGTTCCTGCCCAACATGCTTTTTTTTCTGGTCGCCGGGGAGGCCGCCGACCGCTTTCCAAGGCGCCGTATTCTGGCCATTGCCTATGGCTTCCAGGCCGTCATCGCCGCCGCCATATTGGTGGCCTTCTCCGGCGATGATCCGGCCATGGGGCTGGTTTTGTTTCTGTTGTTTCTGATGGGCACAGGGCGCTCGTTCGCGCAGCCCGCCACCCTGGCGCTGATCCCCAATCTGGTGCCCAAGGGTATCTTTCCCAACGCCGTCGCCTGGGCCAATTCGGGCCAGCATGTGTCGACTATTATCGGCCCGGTGTTGGGCGGCTTCCTGATCGAATACGGCACCAAGGCTGGCTTTGGCGCAACTTTTGCCTTTGCCACGGTAACCGCCGTCATCGGCATTGCGGCGCTGGCCATATCGCTGATCCGCTCCACCGCCCAAACTATGAACCGGGCGCCGGTGACGTTGGAGACTATCTTCGCCGGTGCCAAGTTCATCTGGAACCGGCAGATTATTCTGGGCGCCATCACGCTGGATCTGTTCGCCGTGCTTTTGGGCGGTGCCACGGCTTTGTTTCCGGTGTTCGCCACCGACATCTTGCATCTGGGCGCTAGTGGGCTCGGGCTCCTGCATTCGGCGTTTGCGATTGGCGCGGTCTCATGCGCATTGGTGCTCACCCAATTGCCAGTGAAGCGCGGCGCCGGCAAAAAGTTTTTCGCCGCCGTGGCATTCTACGGCATCGGCATCATCATCTTCGGGCTGTCGGAAATCGTCTGGCTATCGTTGGCGGCGCTGACCTTGGCGGGCGTATCAGACATGGTCTCGGTCTTCATCCGCCACAACATGATCCAGTTCGCGACGCCGGATGATATGCGCGGGCGTGTGATGGCGGTGCACGGCGTCTTTACCGGTGGTTCGGGCCAATTGGGCGAGTTCGAAAGCGGCGCCGTTGCCGAATTCATCGGCCCGGTGGGCTCGGTGGTCGTCGGCGGCATCGGCACCATCGCGGTGGCGCTGATATTCGCAAAGTATTTCCCGAATTTGCGCCGGGTGGATGCGTTGGA
>JABHAA010000035.1 GCA_018674495.1 Rhodospirillaceae bacterium
ACGGTGTCCCGAAGGCGCAATTCGGACTATATTTGAAGGAGTGCGAGTGGCGTTTTAACAACAGTGACCCGTCAGCCCAATTATTGGCGATAAGACAATGGGTTAAACGTTATCTAAGGTAGTTATCTGGGTCAGCCCCCTTTCGGTTCTTTTTGGGCGGGATGCATGGCTTGATGCCTTTGTTTTTCAGAGCGTCCCTGAACCAATCGGCATCGTATCCGCGATCCGCCAGAAGATGCTTGGCCGGCGGCAGATCATTGACGATCAGGCGGGCGCCTTTGTAATCACTCATCTGGCCTTCCGACAGGAGCATCACAACCGGGCGGCCCCTACCATCGCAAACGGCATGGAGCTTGGAGTTCAGGCCGCCTTTCGTACGTCCAATACGGCGGGGAACATCCCCTTTTTAAGCAGGCTGGCTGCGGTGCGGTGGGCTTTGAGGTGGGTGGCGTCAATCTGCAGCTGTTCGGGGACACCCTCGCCTGCCGCAAGGTCCGCAAATATTCTGTCGAAAACGCCCATCCGGCTCCATCTGACAAAGCGGTTATACAAAGTCTTGTGAGGGCCGTAGTCCGAAGGCGCATCCCGCCACTGTAAACCGCGCTTGATGACATGAATGATCCCCGAGATCACCCGCAGATCATCAACACGTGGAATACCATGAGACAAAGGAAAATGGGGCGCCCTGCGATCCAATTGCGTTTGAGTCAGCCAGAATAAGTCTTTCATGCGATGTCCTCCATAGGTCCTAAGGACATCATCAGGTGAAAGGCTGAATTAATAATTAATGGGTCCTGAGCCTAGGTTAGTCCGCATGCGCCTTGATGTGGCGGACAATTTCGGCGTTGACCAATTTGCGGTGGGTAATCGGCGACATGTGACCGGCGCCCGGGATGGCGGCCATGCGGGCATTGCTGAGCCCGGCCTCCAAAATTTTCAAGATACGTAATGTTGGCGCGCGTGTCTCGGCACCATGCAGCAATAATACCGGCGCTTGGATGCGGTCCAGAGACGCAGCGGCGTTGACCGGATCAAACAGGGCGGCAAACTCGTGGTGGGTCTTTTCCGCCGTTGCCAGGACGTAAGTCCGCAAGCCCTTAGCCATAGCGTCCCAGGCACCCGGCCCGCTCCAATAGTCTACATATTGGCGGACCCCAGTCTCTGCATCGCCGGCGCGGAATGCACCTCGAAAGCCATCGGCTACAGATTTCAGTTCAGTGTAGGCATCCCGGTGCTCATTACCGGTGAGCAGCCAGCCCGAGACCGGCTCGATCAAGGTGAGGCTTTTGAGGACACCCGGATATTGGCTGGCGAACCTGAGCGCCGTCGCGGCGCCATAGGAATGGCCAACCAGATGCAGCGGTGCATTGGCAGTTGCCAACAGGGCGCGCCCCGCCGCCGCCTCGGCGCGGATCAGATCGCCCGCATCGCCTCGCCATTTGCCGCTGTCCCCATAGCCGAGCAAATCGGGTGCCATGACATGGAAATCTGCCGCCAGCGTTTCGCCAAGTTCGCGCCATTGGCTGCGGGCGCTGGACGAGCAATGCAGCAAGATAACCGGTGCGCCGGCCCCGGTGTCATCATAGGCGGTGGTGAACTGGCCCGAAATTATTCGCGGCATCGAATTGCGGACTATTGCTGCCAGGCGGCGCGCGGGGCCGCTGGATAAAGCCCACCGACTGCCGCGCCCGGCGGATAAGCGTCATCCTGGCGCTGCACCTCATCCGCCGCCAGATCGATTCCCAGGGTGCCACTGCCGTTATTTTTCATTTTCATCGGCAAACGCTACACCGGGCGGCGCGGCCCGCCAAGTCTTGTATAATTTCAAATTGTTGCGTTTCGCGGTGTTATTCCGGCGTTTTTCCGATATTTCCATGTTGTCTGAAAACCCGGCAACAGCTGTCGCGTGAAATTTTCTTTTAATATTTGATCGAAATGGTAGGATAATAGGTGTGTTCAGGCGTTAACCAATACTCCGCCTGGGGGTTAATTGCAGCAAGTGCTTCAAGGAGTTGTTCATGAGTTCCGGTACAGTAAAATGGTTTAATCCGACCAAGGGATTTGGCTTCATTGAACCCGACGAGGGTGACAAAGACGTTTTTGTACATATTTCTGCGGTCGAACGGGCGGGCCTCGGCTCGCTCCAGGAAGGGCAGAAAATCAACTACGAACTTGTCGATGGCAGAGACGGTCGTCCCGCCGCCGACAATTTGAGCGCCCCGGAATAATTTCCGGCCTTTGGCCGGGCACGCCAACCGCCGATCAGGCGGCGGTGTCCGCCAGGGGAACGCTTTTGATCTGATGGGCCTGTACCGCCGGCAGCACCTTGTCGGCGAACCGGCGAATTTGTTCTATGAACATGTCGTGCGGCATGGCGCCCCGGTTGAGGCTGATCTGCACAATATTTGCGCCGGCATGCTCCGCCGTCTGGATAATGCGCTCGGTCACTTCCTCGGCCGTGCCCCAAGGCGCAGTCTCGGCCATGCGCTCCACATCCTCCATAGTCATGTTGCGAAAATCGGCGCGGTTGCGCGCCGCTGCCTGCCGGTTTTCCGGGCGCACATAATCGGACGCCGCATCAGTCACATAACCGTCTTTCCGCTGTAAATTGGTCTCGGTCACGTTGCCGTGGCTGAAAAGGGTACGGTTGAAATAGAGATGGTATGGCCCTGCCTCTTTCACAGCCTGAGCCTTACTGTCAGCAATATAGACGTTCATCGGGAAATTCAGATGCTCCGGCGTGATTTTGTGGCCGCTCGCAGCCAGGCATTTGGCGTAATAGATGATGATGTCCTCGCGCAGGCCAAGTGAGCCGCCGCCCGGCGTGATCGGGATATTATGTTTTCCTGCCCATTCGATGGATTCCTTGGAGCCGGTAATCGGCACCCAGATGGGCGGATGCGGCTGCTGCACCGGGCGCGGCCAGATGGAGACGTTCTTGTAGGACCAGAACTTGCCTTCGTAGGAAAACTCCTCCTCGGTCCAGGCTTTTAGGATGATCTCATAGGCTTCTTCGAAGCGGGCGCGGCTTTCGGACATGGGCACGTTGTGGACCACGTATTCCCGTGGGATGCCGCGCGCCACGCCGGAGATCAGACGCCCCTCGGACAAACAATCGATCATCGCCAGTTCTTCGGCCAGGCGCAGCGGCTGGTGCAGGGGCAGCAAATTGCCGTAAATCAGGAACTTGATGTTCTTGGTCCGCTGCGCCGCCGCCGCCGCCATCAGGTTGGGCGAATTCATCAGGCCATAGGGGCTGGTGTGATGCTCGTTGAAGCCGACGCCGTCATAGCCCAGCTTGTCGAGTTCTTCCCAGGCATCCAGATGCTCGGCATAGGTCTTGACCGCGACCTCGGATTTGAAGTGTTTCTTGTGCAGCGGGTGCGGCAACTCGGTGCCGACCTTCAGATGGTCCAGATGTTCGCCGTAAGGCAATAGATCGAACACGATAACTTGCATAAATTCCCCCCTGATTGCGCCTAAATGCGCCTCAATTGTCGTTAAGCCGCTATTCGGTTTTTTCAAGCTGCGCCGGATCACCGGCCAGCCGCCATTTGTAGCGGGACGCGTAGCGTTGCACGTCCGTTTCGGCCCAGGCGGCAGCCAAGGCTTCGCCTTCGAGATCGGTGTTGGCCTGAATGAATGCCGCATTGAGGACGTCGCCTTCCACATCGCGCTGGCCGCGCATAACCCAGCACAAAGCCTCCCAACCCGACCTGTTGCCGCGGGGGCTCGGCTCGTTCTCGACCAGACCGCGTCCCTCGGGCACACCGGTAACGTCCACGTCACCCCAAAAGGCGATGCGATCCTTGATCAGTTCGGCCTCGTCATAAGGCTCTTCATAAACCCAGCCGGCGCCTTCGAAAACCTGGCCATCGATGGTCAGATCGTAATAGCTGGCAAACCCCTTCCAGTGGCAGAAAGTGCGTGGCGTGGTTTTGCTTTTTTGCAGGCACGCCGGATCGATGCCGGCAATCGGGAAATAGGCGTTACCTTCCACATGTGCGATATCGCCGGTCTCGGCGATGACGGCGCCATTGCATACGGCCTTGGCCATGGTCACGTCTCCTCGTTAATTGCGCAACAGTTGCTGGCTTTATTCGCCGCCGCCGCCGGGCTGATAGGCGGGCGCCGGCGGAGCTTTCGGCACCATAAATTCGCGGCCAACGATCAATGCACCAATCGCCACGCCGGCCAGATCGGTCCAGCCGGCGCCTTGGAACATGGTTGCCGGGATCAAAAGTAAAAAGCCGGTAACCGCAAAAACCCAGCGCATATACATAGTCAGCAGACGCCGGAAATACCCGACAATAGCGACCGATACCAGCCACACCCCGGCGACGGCGGAGCCGATATCGTGGACCAGTTCCAGCGGCGCGCCGTCCAACAAGAGGCTCGGCGAGAAGACGAACAACACCGGCACAACGAAAGCCGACCAGCCGAAACGGGTGGCCGCCCATCCGGTGGCCATGGGGTGACTTCCTGCGAGTTTGGCCGCCGCAAACGCGGCGATTGCAATGGGTGGGGTAATAAATGACAGCATGCCGAAATAAAGAACGTACATATGCGCCGCCATGGGCGTCACGCCAACTTCGATCATCGACGGCGCCACGAGGGCAGAGACCAGCACATAGACGCCGATAGTCGGCATGCCCATGCCAAGAATAATGCAGACAAGGGCGGCGAGGACCAGAAGCAAGGCGAAATTGCCTTCGCCAAGTTGTGAGAGGACCAGGGTCAGTGCGAAGCCGAGCCCCGACTTGGCGAGTATGCCGATGATCATGCCAACGGCGGCGCCGATCATCACCAGATCGATCACCAAGACACCGGTCTCGGCGATCGACCAGAAGATGTCCTTGAGGCTCATCTTCCGCCCTTTGTAGCCGAAGGTCAGACCGAGGGCGATGAGCGCAACGCAGCCATCCAGGGCCGCCTCTTCCGGCTCGAAATTGAGCCAGAACAGACCGACAATCAAGATGGCGAAGGGGATGACAAAAATCCAACCCTGACGCACGACAGTCCAAAATTTGGGAATAAGCTCCTCGTCGACCCTGGATATGCCTTCCTTCGCGGCCTCCAAATCGGCCTGCACGAACAGGCCCACATAATAAAGGAAACTGGGCACCAGGGCGGCGATGGCGACAACTCGGTATTCAACCTCCAGATCTTCGGCCATTAAAAAGGCAACGGCGCCCATCACCGGCGGCATCAATTGACCGCCCGTGGATGCCACCGCTTCGATGGCGCCAGCGGACGTGTTGGAATAACCACCGCGCTTCATCAGGGGTATAGTGATGGCGCCGGTCGACATCACGTTGGCCACAGTCGAGCCGGAGATTGACCCGAATAGGGATGAAGCCGTGATCGCCACCTTGGCGGCGCCGCCCCGATAGCGCCCCATCAGCGAAATCGCAATATCGTTGAGAAAGTCGCCGGCGCCGGATCGCTGCATTAATGATGCCATCAGAAGGAAGGCCACAACCACCGTTGTCACGATCTTGGTCGGCAATCCCATCAGCGCATTGGTATCGAAAGTCAGGTAGGTGACCAGATCGCCAAATTCGATCATCTGGCCCTGTAGGCGACCGGGTATATGCTCGCCAGCAACGCCGAAAAGAATAAAGAATACCAGCACCGAAAGCAGCACCATGCCCACGGTGCGGCGCAGGCCCTCGGCGCAAAGAAACAAAATTATGATGGCACAGAACACCGCGTCGAATGGCTGATAAACAACCTCGTCGGCGAGCCGGGCGTAATTGGCGGACAAATAAATGCAGGCGGCAAGCCCACTGAACCCGGCCAACCAATCGTACCACGGCACCGGCCCGGACCGTTTGCCGTAGTTGTGGGGAATATGGACAAAGGTCAGCAACAGGCCGACGCCGATCATCGGAAACAGAAATTGCTCGTCATAAAGTTGCAGGGCGAATACGGAGCGGTAGAGATCGAGAGACCGCATGATTGAAGCAATGACCAACAACACCCCGAGCCCGATGATAAAATTGCGCAAGGGGGGCGCCGCCGGAGAAATTCGGGCGGCCTCGTCGCTGTGTAGTGAATCAGCCAGTCTCATGGGGATATCAGATCTCAAATTGCGGCGGCGAGATATTCTTGGGACCTAGCCGCCGCAATCTGAATTCGAGATCAAAAATTGGGCGCGTTATTTCGCGACCTTGATGCCAACTTCCTTGTAGAATTTCAGTGCACCGGGATGGATCGCGACACCGTCCATCTGCACTGCCATGGCCGATTGCTTGAAGCCTCGGAAACCGCCCCAAATCTTGATCAATCCGGCTTTACCACCGTGCAGAGCCTTTACCGAATTATAGACCACGTCGGCAGAGGTTTTGGTGGAAGTCATCAGCACCATATCAAACGCCATGGTCCAAGTTTCGCCTTCGACGCCAATAACTTTCGGGCTCAGCTTGGTCAGGTAGGAGCCCGGATAAGCCGCCTGCATGGCACGAACACCTTCGGGGGTGTTGTTCATCTTGAGAATACGGATACCGTTTACTTTGGCTGCTGCACTACGAAGCCGGGAGCCGCCGAGAGAAGAAGGCGTGCCGTCCACATTGCCTTTGAGGAATTGCGCGGTGCCTGCCGTAGTGTTGGGGACATTCACACAGTTGAGATCGGCCGCTTTCATTCCAGCATTGCCGAGATAGGCGTTGAGGATGGACAACACTGTCTTTTGCGCAGTGAACCCGCAGGCGAACTTCTTGCCCTTCATGTCGGTCAGCTTGCGATAGGGCGAATTTTTTCGCACCAGCGTTCCCACCGGCAAAGCCGCCATACGGCTAGCGATAACCCAATCCGAGGAGATTTTATGGCCGACGAAGGCGCCCTTGCCAGCGAAGGCATCGACGATATCGCCCGAAGAGGAGACACCGAAAGCGAGTGTGCCGCGTTCAACCAGCGGTGCGTGTTGGGAATTGGAGGTATGCGGCACGGCGCGCGTGTTGAGCCCGGCGCCATCGGCGATCACTTTGGCAATGGCCGAGCCGATGCGGTTGGTCAGAGAGGCGTTCGGCCCAGTGCCGACGCCAACGGCTTGCGCGTGCGCGGTACCAGCCAGCATGACGGCGGCGCCGATGGATAATACAGTGGTTCTGATGAGCATGATTCCCTCCCAAGGAAAATGAAGTCAATTGATTTTGTTTAACGTGTAAAGGATAGCCGTTCCCTTACCGGGCCGCAATAGCTCCGCACTTCACAGGAGCGTTGTTATGCCCTCAAGTCCAGGTGGCAAAGGCCATGGCGTTGCCGGTGCCGGCTTCGGTGCGATAACAAGGCACGTAATCCAACAGGTCCATTTCCAGGCTGGTTTGCGACAAAATTCCGGCCACGGTGATCCAGTTTTTGGTCTCCGACGTGCCCGAACGGAACATGGCGTTGGGCTCGTTGAAGATGGCGTCCTCGTCGCGCTCAATCATGGCCTTCAGCATGCGATTGTCGAAATCCTCGTCGATGACGAAATGGCTGATGCCGCCGGACGCGCAAATGGCCACTTTTTTGTCGCCGTTCCAGCCTTGGATGGCGCGGCCGATTGACTGGCCGAACTTGTAGCAGCGCCGGGGCGTCGGCTGGTTGGGCGGAAAAAACGTGTTGAGGAGGATCGGCACCACCGGCACCGGCTTGTCGTGCAAAATACGCCGGTAAATAAAACCGACCGCGTGGCCGACACCGATCAGCCCCTTCTCGTTGGTGGGATGCTCGGACGAGGTGGCGATATCGAACTCGTCCTCGATGGCTTGCTCGATGATGGCGCGGGACAAGGCGCTCGGCACCGGATAGGCGTGATCCACATCCGGGTGATTGGCGCGCATGGAAATGGCCAGACCCGGCTGCATGGTTTTAACCTTTTCCTGATCCAAGGCCGTGTTGATCACCTCGTCGCCATGAAAGACGGTGAACGTCGGTTGGATATCATCCTGGAACCATTCGTGCTGATCGTCGCCGACGACGACGATGATATCTGGATCCACCTCGGCAACTTTTTCGGCCAGCGCATCCATATGTTTCTGGTTGCGTGCATGGCGGCCTTCGCGCACCGAGAGCTGGTTTTGGGCGCCTAGGTTTTCGTCTTTGCGCAGTTCCTTGAGCTCTTCGTAGTTGTAGAATTCGCCGCGAAACGGATGCGCCGGATTTTCCATATCAGCCTGGGCACGCAGATCCCATTTTTCCGGCGCCGTCGACAACAACGGGCCGTGCGATGATCCAAATCCGTAAACGATCTCAGCCATGCTATTCCACTCCAATTTACGCGTAAGTGGGAATTGTATTCATTCCCATATAGTGTCTTATTCCTTGAATTTTCACACAAATCCAAGCGCAGCGCAATTGTACTTCATTCGGCGGCTTCGGAGGCAGCCAACGGCGATGCCGCCACCCGGGCCTGATAGGCGTCCAGCCAGTCGTCGTTTTCCGGCGCCACGAAATGGCCGCCGCGGACGCCCTCATAGACATCGTTCGCGCCGGCGCTGGCCGGTAATTCACCATAATCGCGGAACCGCAACGCGGCTTTCAGGAGCGCCCGGCGGGTGCGGGTGATCATGATATCGCTGGGCGCCAGATGCTCGAACGTGCGGTCGGTGATGGCGCCCATGCTCTCGGTTATCATCTGGTCTTGCAGCACAATGCCATCGACGCCGGTATAGCTTTGGGTGCGCTGCACCTCCCGGTCGATCTGATAATCGTTGCCCCGATTGGGCACCAGCCGCCAGCGCCCGAGCCAGTCGGTACTATTGGGGATAAAATCGTGGCTCATGGAGGCGCCGGGAATGCGGCGCACCAGTTCGGCCCGTGCCTCGCCGGCACGCTCGGCGTTTTTGTGGACGATGATGACGATCATGCAGTGCTCGTCATCCAAGGGTACATAGGCGCGGGTCAGCACATTGCGGTCCAGCGCGCGAATCGGCGGCATGGTCCATACCGGAAACAGGAAATGGCCGACGCGCCAGTAGGTCTCGCCAGCGTCGGCCGGGCGGTACGCGCCATAGATAAAGCCGTAATCGGTTTCGGCGGCCTTGTAGTCGGGAGCCCGCTCGGCAACCACATATTTGTTCAACTCGTCTTCTTTAAAAGACTTCTCCCCCACGGAGCCGAAATGCAGGACGCCCAAATGGGAGGTGTCCAACTCGCCTTCCGCCCCTTGCAGCCAGTTGCAGTCGCGCTGGATGAAGGTGATGGTTACGTCTTCTTCGGGCGCCAAGGTGGCTTCGATGGGCGGCAATTCGGGCACGTTGTCCTGATCGCCCATGAACACCCAGACCAAGCCATTGCGCTCTTCCGCCTTGTAGGCTTTGGCCTTCACCTTATGTTTGAAGTCTTGATGGGGCGGCACGTTGGCCATATCCAGGCAATTGCCGTCCACGTCGAACTTCCAGCCGTGATAGACGCAGCGGATGCCGTCTTCTTCGTTACGCCCAAAGAACAGCGAGGCGCAGCGGTGCGGACAACGATGATCCAAGACGCCGATGCGCCCGGAGGTGTCGCGAAACGCAATGAGCTTTTCCGACATCAACATGAAGCGCACCGGATCACCATCGGTAATCAGCTCCGATGATTTCAGCGCCGGCATCCAATATTGGCGCATCAGCTCGCCCATCGCTGAGCCCGGACCGGTTTGTGTCAGAATGTCGTTTTCGACTTGGCTGGTCATGTTCCCCCTACTCCGCCGCCTTGGCTATGGCGCGCATGTGGTCTTCGTAGGCGTTCATCCAATCAACGTCGGCGGGCGAGACGTAGCTGCCCGAGCGCACCCCTTGCATGATGGCCGCATCGCCACGCACCACCGGCAGGCTTCCATCTTTCTGGAAAGCCCGCACCGCGCCCAAAATGCGGCGCCGGGTCTTGGCGATCATTTCATCGGACGCCGACAGATGCTCTTGCGTGCGGTCGGTGATGGCGCCCATGCTTTCGGTGACCGCCTGGTCCTGCAAATGGATGTTGCTGATGCCGGTGTAGCTTTCGGATCGCTGAATATCCCGGTCGATCAGGTAGTCATTACCGGCATTGGCCGCCAGGCGCCAGCGGCCCAGCCAACTTGTATCGTTGGACCGAAATTCGCTATCGACGCCATCGCCGCGAAGGCGTTTGCCGCTCTTGTCCTTGCGCATGCGCTTGCGGGTATCTTTGTGGATGAACTCATAAAACATGGTGTGCGTGTCATCGAGCGGCACCCAGGCGCGGCCGATGATGTTGATATCGATGGGCCGGTTCGGCGGCAGCGCCCAAAACGGAAAGACATAATGGGCGAGCCGCCAATAGGTGTCGCCGCCGCCTTCGGTGGACCGAAACGAGGCGTATTTGGTGCCGTATTCGGTCTCGGCGACGATGTATTCTGGCGCCCTGGCGGCGACCACATGCTGCTGGTCGTTGTCGGCAGCGACATTGCCGGCCTGGGCGGCGCCCAGATGCAGAAAGCTCAAATGGGAGGTGTCAATATCACCCTCCAGCCCCTGCAGCCAGTTGCAATCGCGCTGCGCCGTGCGGATGAGCACCTGGTCTTCGGGCAACAAGGTCGCTTCGATCTCCGGCAAGGCCGGGATCTCCGATTGATCGCCCATATAAACCCAAATCATTCCGTTTCGCTCATGGGTATTATAGGCATTCGCCTTTACCTTGTGCTTGAAATCCTGGTGCGAGGGCACGTTGGCCATATCCAGGCAATTGCCGTCCACGTCGAACTTCCAGCCGTGATAGACGCAGCGGATGCCGTCTTCTTCGTTACGCCCAAAGAACAGCGAGGCGCAGCGGTGCGGACAACGATGGTCCATGATGCCCACCCGGCCCGAGGTGTCGCGAAACGCGATCAGCTTTTCACCCAAAAGCATGAGGCGCAGTGGATCACCGTCGGCCTCCAACTCTGACGACAAGGCGGCGGGTATCCAGAATTTCCGCATGAAGCCGCCCATGGCCGATCCCGGCCCGACGCGGCTTAAGGTTTCATTATCGCTGGCCCGGCTCATCGGTTGCGCTCTCTATTCCGCGGCGTCCGGCAGCGGGTAGCGCACTGGATTGTCGGCGATGATTTTGGCGTAGGCGTCTAGCCAGTTCAATTCGGCGGGCGCCACATACTGGCCGCTGCGAATACCATGATAGACGTGCGGATCGCTGGCGCTGACCGGAGCTGTCCCGTCCTTGGCGTGGATGCGGGCGGCTTTGATCAACATGCGGCGCACCCGGTTGATCATCATATCAGACGGCGCCAACTGCTCGAACGTGCGATCCACAATGGGGCCCATGCCCTCGTTGATGGCGTGGTCCTGGACGACGATGCCGTGGATGCCGGTATAGGTCTCTTCGCGCTGCACATCGCGGTCGATCATGTAGTCGTTGCCGGCATTGGCGGTCAGCCGCCAGCGGCCATACCAATCGGTTGAATTGGGCTCATATTCCAGATCCATGGAGCCGCCGGGAATGGCGCGCACTTCGCGCCCGTAGGGATCGTTCTTGATGACCATGACCAAGATCATCGTGTGGGTGTCATCCATGGGCACATAGGCGCGGGCCATAAAATTGCTCTCGATCACATTGACCGGTGGCAAGGCCCAGAACGGAAACATGAAGTGGGCGACGCGCCAATAGAGATTGCCTTCGTCGGCGGGGCGGTGGGCGCCGTACATGAAGCCGTAATCGGTCTCCTCGGTGATATATTCTGGCGCCCGGTTGGCCACCGAATATTTGCGGATGCCGTCCTTGGGAAAGGTCGAGCTGTCGAGATTGCCGTAGTGCAAAAGCCCCACATGGGAGGTGTCGATCTCGCCTTCGATGGCCTGTAGCCAGTTGCATTCCCGCTGGTGAAAGCCGATCTCCATCTCGGCATCGGGGATCAGGGTGGCCTCGATCTCGGGCAGTTCCGGCACATTGTCTTGGTCGCCCATGAACACCCAGATAAGGCCATTGCGCTCTTCGGCCTTATAGGCTTTCGCCTTCACTTTATGTTTGAAATCCTGATGCGGGGGCACGTTGGCCATGTCCAGGCAATTGCCGTGGACGTCGAACTTCCAGCCATGATAGACGCAGCGGATGCCGTCCTCTTCGTTGCGTCCGAAAAAGAAAGAGGCGCAGCGATGCGGGCAGCGATGGTCCATGACGCCGACGCGGCCAGACGAATCCCGAAAGGCAATCAGCTTTTCGCCGAGCAGCATAAGGCGCATGGGATCGCCGTCTGCGGCCAGCTCATCGGACTTGGCGGCCGGCAGCCAGTATTGGCGCATCAGATCGCCCATGGGCGTTCCCGCGCCCACTTGAGTTAGGGTTTCGTTTTCCGCATTGGTGGTCATGTTTACAAAATTCCCCTATCCCTTGAGGGATTCCGTTTTCTTACCTTTGTCGAAGTTATATTATGGCACTCAATCAGACAAAAGATAGATCAATTCGTTTCAGGAGATGGTGACAAAGTGGAAGCCCCTACAGTCAACAAACTTGGACAATTCATTGAAGGGCAACTCGCGCAAGGGTTCATCACCGCGCTGATTGTGCTTAACGCGATTAGCCTCGGGTTGGAAACCAACACCGGGATTGTGACCTTGTATGGAGATATTTTGCATAAATTCGACGTCTTCGTTCTCGCCATATTTTGTATCGAGATCGGTGGGAAACTGCTCTACCGGCGTCTGGGGTTTTTCAAAAACGGATGGAACTTATTTGATTTCGCCATCGTCGCCATTGCGCTGGTGCCAAGCTCCGGCCCCCTTGCCGTACTACGCACCTTGCGCATATTCCGGGCCATGCGCCTGTTATCGGTGGTGCCGTCCATGCGCAAGGTTATCCAGGCTTTGCTGACGGCCATTCCCGGCATATTTTCTGTAGGACTGATGATCCTCTTGATCTTTTATGTCAGCGCCGTTTTGGCCACCAATTTTTTTGGCGCGTCATTTGACGAATGGTTCGGCGGCATCGGGAAGTCCATGTTTACGTTGTTCCAAATCATGACCCTGGAAAGTTGGTCCATGGGGATCGTGCGACCGGTGATGAAAGAATTCCCGCTGGCCTGGATATTTTTCGTGCTGTTCATCTTGGTCACTACCTTCGCCGTATTGAACCTTTTCATCGGGATCATCGTCGATGCCATGCAAAGACAAAGCCTGGATGAGCAACAGGCTCGGCACGGGGAAGGCGGCGATACATTGCCGGAAGCGGAAAAAATTTACACCGAACTCCAGAACCTGCGCACCGAGGTGCGTGCCCTCACCGCGGCGCTGGCGGCAAGGCAGAAGGACTAGAGCGGTTCCGGATGAAAATGAATCAATTTGATGGGAGCAAATCGGTTTTTAAGGCAAGGCGCGGTGCGCAGCGCGATGCCTTCGCATCGGGCAAGCGCCGGGGCGCCGCCTTAGGAGCCGATTTGACCCACCGAAGGCCGGGTGCTTTTGACCCGTGGACGTTGTCGCACGCCTTTGACGATGCCAATGCATCGCCATGCAGCGCGCTCCTAGCCACGGGGCAA
>JABHAA010000064.1 GCA_018674495.1 Rhodospirillaceae bacterium
ACAAGGCCAGCAATTATCCCGGCCGCTTCGTAATTTTCTCCGGCGGCAAGCTGGAATATCGCAAGGCCCAGGACGTGGTCATCGCCGCCTTTCGCCAATTTCACGGCAAACATCCCGAAGCCTTGCTGATTTTCGCCTGGGGCAATCAATGGCCGGCGATCATGCCCACCGTGGCGCGCTCGCCTTTCGTTACCGGCGCGCCCGATATCGGCGCCGGCGGCGTCATCGAAATTGGCACCTGGCTAGAGGCCAATGGCTTGCCGGGGGAAAGCTTCGTCGATCTCGGCATGCCCGCCAATCGCGCCATGCCGGCAATTTTGGCCTCGGTGGACGCGGCGCTGTTTCCCAACCGCTGCGAGCCGGGTACAAATCTAGTGGCCATGGAGACGATGGCCGCGGGCGTGCCGTCAATCCTGGCAGCCAATACCGGCCAATTGGATATCGCCGATGCGGTGCATTCCTTTCCGCTGATGCGCCAATCCCCCGTCGCGCCTTATCCGCCTTACGCCGGCACCGAAGGCTGGGCCGAGCCTGACGCGGACGAAGCGTTGGAAATGCTGGAGGCTATATTTGCTGACCGGCAAGACGCGGCGCGCCGGGCCGCGGTGGGCGTAGGCTTCATGCGTGATCAGTTCTCCTGGCCGGGCCAGATCGCCAAGCTGGTGGCCGCCATTGATGGATTGTAGGCAAAAGCCGAACAAAGCCTTGAGACGGGCTTGACAGGACCGCCCGGCACTGGCTTGATCCCGGCCCGGTCGCCCCAGCGCGCCGGTTCCGAATAATCCTGCAAAGACAAAGATTTAACAGCAAGTATTCATGTCAGATAGCAAGCCAAACAGCCTAAAAGACACCATAAAAACCGTGGTTTACGCGGTGTTGATCGCGCTGGTGGTGCGCACCGTCGGCTTCGAGCCGTTCAATATTCCGTCCGGCTCCATGATCCCAACCCTGCTGGTTGGCGACTATTTGTTCGTTTCCAAATATTCCTACGGCTATTCCCGCTATTCGCTGCCCTTCGGATTGCCGCTGATTCCGGGCCGGGTGCTGTTCACCGAGCCGGAGCGCGGCGACGTGGCGGTCTTCAAGCTGCCCACCGACAACAAGACCGATTACATCAAGCGCATCATTGGGCTGCCCGGCGACCGTATCCAGGTGCGCCGCGGTATCCTGCATATCAACGGTGCGCCGGTGATCCGCAAGCGCATCAGCGATTTCGTCGAGACCAATCAATATGGCAATGTGGTGCGCGTCGCCCGCTTCGAGGAAACCCTACCCGGCGGGCGCAAGCACGAGATTTTGGAGATTACCGATAACGGCCCTCTCGACAACACCGATCTTTATATCGTACCGGCGGGCCATTATTTTGCCATGGGCGACAACCGCGACAATTCCCAGGACAGCCGCGTGCGCTCCGCGGTCGGCTTCATCCCAAAGGCCAATCTGGTCGGCCGCGCCGAGGTTCTGTTTTACTCCACCAACGGCGCGGCGCGCTGGTACCAGTTCTGGAAATGGCCGGTGGCTATGCGTTTCAAGCGTTTTTTCCAAGGCGTCACGTAAATTCATGCCGAACAAGCACGACCTCGATGCCCTCATGCAAAGCCTAGGACACAGCTTCCACGATGCTGGATTGTTGGGTGAAGCGTTGCGCCATTCCTCCGATCCTGATGTTCAACAGGGAACGGCGGCGTCCAACCAGCGTTTGGAATTCCTTGGCGACCGGGTGTTCGGTCTGGTGATCGCCGAATGGCTGTTAGAGCGCTACCCGGACGAGGCCGAGGGTGAGATCGCACGGCGCCATGCCAATCTGGTACGCCGGGATGCCCTGGCCCGTGCCGGCGGCGACATTGATCTGGCGTCATACCTAAGCCTGTCACGGGGCGAGGACGAAGCCGGCGGGCGCCGAAATCCGGCGCTCATTGCCGATGCCTGCGAGGCGGTTATCGCGGCGCTGTATCTGGACGGCGGGCTGGACCCGGCGGCGGCCTTTATACGCAAAGCCTGGGCGGCGATGATCGCCGAGGCGCCCGAACCGCCGGTGGATGCCAAAACCCACCTGCAGGAATGGGCCCAAGGGCGCGGCATCAATTTGCCCAGCTACGCCGAAACCGGCCGCCAGGGGCCGGCCCACAATCCCCAATTCACCATCGAGGCAATGGTCGAAGGCTACCCGGCCATGGCTGGTACTGGCGCCTCCAAACGCGCTGCCGAACAGGAAGCCGCGAAGGCCTTGCTGATCAAGTTGGGCGAAGATCCGGGCGAAAATCATGGCTGATGCAACCCCCAACCGTTTTGCCTTCGTCGCCGTCCTTGGTGCCCCCAATGTGGGCAAATCGACGCTTATCAACCGACTGGTCGGCACCAAGGTATCCATTGTCTCGCCGAAGGTGCAAACAACCCGCGCCCGGGTGCTCGGCATCACCATCAATGATGCGGCGCAGATCGTCTTTATCGACACCCCCGGCGTGTTTGAGCCCCGCCGCCGGCTCGACCGGGCAATGGTTGCTGCGGCCTGGACCGGCGCCGCCGATGCCGACCGGATATGTTTGCTGGTCGACGCCGCCAAGGGCATCGACCGGGACACCGCCGCCATCGTCAAACGGCTGGCGCAGCAAGGCCGGCGCGCTGATCTGGTGCTCAACAAGATCGATTTGGTGAAAAAACCCGTGCTCCTCGATCTGGCCAACCAGCTCAATCAGGACGGTCTGTTCGACGACATCTTCATGATCTCGGCGGAGCGCGGCGACGGCGTCGATGATCTGATGGCACATCTGACCGGGGCTGCGCCGGAAGGCCCCTGGATGTTCCCGGAAGACCAGATATCTGATATGCCGGAGCGCCTGCTGGCCGCCGAAATCACCCGCGAAAAGCTTTATTTGCAATTGCGCCAGGAATTGCCCTATTCAGCCACCGTCGAGACCGAAGCCTGGACCGAGATGGACAACGGCAGCGTCCGCATAGAACAAGTTATTTATGTCCAGCGCGACACCCAAAAAGCCATTGTCCTGGGCAAAAAGGGCGCCCGCATCAAATCCATCGGCGCCGATGCGCGGCTTGAGTTAGAAGATCTGCTCGACCGCCGCGTCCATCTGTTCCTGTTCGTCAAGGTACGCAGCAATTGGGGCGACGATCCCGACCGCTACCGGGATTGGGGCCTGGATTACAACGCTTGAGCTGACCAAGCATCTGGTGGAACGCCACGGCGGCGATTGGGATATCAAAGGCGCCGGGATTCCTGGTTCGAAACGGAAAAGCGCATCCGGAGAATGGAACCGGTCTGACACCTGATCCCGATCCGCGACTTGCATTGCCGGCCCAACAACTTATTTAACAAAGAATGCTCCTAAAATTTGTGGGTAGGACGAAGCGATTCCAACCTCGGCAACGCCGGAGGCAGGGCCTTTGGCGTGGGGAAAACCGTTAGGAACCGTTAAGAACCGTTAGGAATGCTCGTGAATCGGTATGGTCATTTTTCAGAAAACATGTCGCACCTTGCCGCGAATCGGCGTTAACTCCGCTCATGGATTGGAGCGACACAGGCATCGTCTTGGCGGCGCGAAAACATGGGGAAACCTCCGTGATTGTCTCCTTGCTCACTGCCGCCCATGGCCGCCATCTGGGGCTGGTGCGCGGCGGCGCGGGAAGGCGGGCGCGGGGGGTTTATGAGACCGGCAATGTGGTCTCTGCCATCTGGAAAGCGCGCCTCGAGGAGCATTTGGGCGGCTATAGTTGTGAGCTGACCCGCGCCGTGGCGGCCGAGCATCTGGATCATCCGTTGCGCCTGGCTGGGCTGTCGGCGCTGGCCGCCGTCACCGAGGCGGCCTTACCGGAGCGCGAGCCACACGAGGCCCTATTCGGTCAATTCGCCCGGCTGATCGATGATATGACCAGCGGCAATTGGATGCGCGATTATGTGGCGTTCGAAATGGAATTGCTGACCGAGATGGGCTTTGGGCTGGATTTGAGCGAATGCGCCGCCACCGGTGCGACGGATGATTTGATCTATGTGTCGCCGAAATCCGGGCGCGCGGTGTCCCGGGCCGGCGGCGCGCCCTACAAAGGCAAACTGCTGCCATTGCCGGCGTTTTTGGCGGGGGCGGGGGCAATAGATGATGGGTTACCGGGCGCGGTTGACGTGATGGATGGATTGACGCTCACCGGATATTTCTTGGAGCGCCATGTTTTTGTTCACCGGCGGGGTGGGGCGCCGGCGGCGCGGCAACGATTTATTGACCGGCTGGCCAAATCAGATACTATATCTCGTAGGTGATATGAGCATAAACTACCATAATTTGAGGATTTCATGAGTACCAAGACCTTGCCGCCCGGTTCCGGGCCTGTCGGCGATGTGCGCGACACGCGCCTCGCCGACGCCATTTCCGAGCGCTATTTGTCCTACGCCCTGTCGATCATCATGTCGCGCTCGCTGCCCGATGTGCGCGACGGGCTAAAGCCGGTGCACCGGCGGCTGTTGTTCGCCATGCGCCAGTTGAAGCTGGACCCGGCGGAAGGCTACAAGAAATGCGCCCGGGTGGTCGGCGACGTGATCGGCAAATACCATCCCCACGGGGACGTTGCCGTCTATGACGCCATGGTGCGCCTGGCCCAGGATTTCGCGGTGCGCTATCCCCTGGTCGACGGCCAGGGCAATTTCGGAAATGTGGACGGCGATAACGCCGCCGCCATGCGGTACACCGAGGCGCGCCTGACCAACGTCGCCACGGCGCTGATGGATGGGCTCGACGAGGATACCGTCGATTTTCGCCAAACCTATGACGGCTCTGAGCAGGAGCCGGTGGTCATGCCGGCGGCGTTTCCGAACCTGTTGGCCAACGGCGCGGCAGGCATCGCGGTTGGCATGGCCACCTCGATTCCGCCCCACAATGTGGGCGAGCTGTGCGCCGCGTTGCTGCATCTGATCAAGTTTCCGAACGCCACGACGGCCAAGCTGGTGGACTTTATTCCAGGGCCCGATTTTCCCACCGGCGGCATTTTGGTGGAAGACCCAGCCGCCATCATGGCTGCCTACAAGACCGGGCGCGGCGGCTTTCGGCTGCGCGCCAGATGGAACAAGGAAAATCTGGGCCGCGGCATGTACCAGATCGTCATCACCGAAATTCCCTATCAGGTACAAAAGTCCCGGCTGATCGAGAAAATCGCCGAGCTGATCAATAACCGGCGCTTGCCGATCCTGGCCGATGTGGTCGACGAAAGCACCGATGATGTGCGCATTGTCTTGGAGCCCCGCAACCGCAGCGTCGATCCAGAATTGCTGATGGACCAATTGTTCAAGCTGTCCGATCTGGAGACCCGCTTTAGCCTCAACATGAATGTGCTGGATGCGGATCACACGCCAAGGGTGATGAACCTACGCGACGTGTTGCAGGCGTTTCTGGACCACCGGCACGTGGTGCTGGTGCGCCGCACAAAGCACCGTATCGAGAAGATCGACCAAAGGCTGGATACCCTGGCCGGCTACCTGGCGGCATACCTGAACCTGGATGAAGTAATCCGCATCATCCGCGAGGATGACGATCCCAAAGCATCCTTGATGACGGCCTTTGATCTCAATGAAGCGCAGGCCGACGCCATTCTCAACATGCGGCTCCGCAGTTTGCGCCGCCTCGAAGAGATCGAGATCAAGCGCGAGCATGGCGAGCTTAACGACGAGAAGAAATCCCTGAACAAGTTGTTGAAGGAAAAGCCGGGGCGCTGGAAACGCATCGCCGGAGAGATCGCCGAAATCAAGAAAACCTTCGGCGCCAAGGACGCCATCGGCAGGCGGCGCACCGAAATTGGCGAGGCGCCGGTGATCATGGACGTGCCGTTGGAGGCTTTGATCGAGAAGGAGCCGGTGACGGTATTATGCTCCGAAAAAGGTTGGATCAAGGCGGCCAAGGGGCATTTGGAAGACACTGGCGAGGTCAAGTACAAAGAGGGCGACAGGGAGCGTTTCGCCATTCGCGCGGAGACCACCGATAAGCTTTTGATGTTCGCAACCAACGGGCGTTTTTATACAATGCCTTGCGATAAGCTGCCCGGCGGGCGCGGCTTTGGCGAACCGGTGCGCCTGATGATCGAACTTGGCAACGAGCACGATATCGTGGCCCTATTTTTGTGGCGGCCAGGCGAAGCGTTGTTGGTCGCATCCAGCGCCGGGCGCGGCTTCCGAGTTAAGACCGACGATGTGGTAGCGCAAACCAAAAGCGGCAAGCAGGTGCTCAATGTGGGTGCTGGCGATGACGAGGCGGTTGTCTGCGCACCTGTGTCGGGTGATCAGGTGGCGGTCATCGGCGAAAACCGTAAATTGCTGATCTTCCCGCTGGACGAAATACCGGAAATGACGCGCGGGCGCGGCGTCATACTGCAACGCTACAAGGATGGCGGGCTGGCCGATGTTAAGACCTTCAACATGGCCGATGGCTTGTCCTGGAAGACCGGCGAGCGCACCCGCACCGAGACCGATCTCATGGCCTGGCAGGGCAAGCGAGCCCAATCGGGCCGCCTGCCGCCGAAGGGATTTTCGAAGGCCAATAAGTTCAGTTAGGAGCCGGCTGAAATTATTCAGCGGCGATGATCTGGTAAGGAGAGGCGATATGTCAAAACACATCCGTTTGGGTTTCGCTTTGTTGCTGGTTGGCGCGCTCGGCGCCTGCGAAAGCATGAATTTCCGCCCGGTGGCCAATCTCTTGGCGCCGGCGCCGCTGCCGCAATATAAGGTGGGTGACAAATTCACCTTCAAGATCGTCACCGTCGACGATGTGCAGGAGGTGACCGCAGTCAATGGCGATACGGTTACCATCAAATCCACGACCTTTGGGACCCTGACCCAGCAGCGGGATTTCTCAAATCCGGAATCTTGGACCGGCGGGCTCGTCAACGCCTACAAGGCAAAACCGAACGGCAAGATCAGCGGACTGTTTCCATTAAAGACCGGCAATCAGGTCAAGGGGGCCGGCGCCTATGAATATAATACCTCGGGCACTTACGATCGGACCTGCACGGTCAACCGGCAAATCTCAGTCACCGTGCCAGCGGGCGATTTCGACACCTACGAAATTGAATGCAAAATGGACTATCTCACGGATGGATATACGTCCCTGGAAAGCGACGTCATCTGGTACGCGCCGAAGATAAATCATTGGGTGGCCATCAACCGCCACAACCGATTGTTCGTTCTGCGATCCTACAGCAAAAAATAAAGCGCGAAGAATTTTACTCAGCTGCCTCTTCGCCCGCCAAGCGCAGCGGCGCGGCGGCCATCTGATCTCGGTAGGCGTCCAGCCAGGCGACGCTGTCTTTCTCGACGAAAAAGCCACCCCGTGCCGATGCGAAAATGGCCGGATCGGCAGCGCATGGCGGCAGTTTCCCGGAGGCTTCAAATTCGGCAGCGGCGCGCACCAATTGGCGGCGCACCCGGGTGATCATGATGTCGGAAGGAGCAAGATGCTCGAACGTGCGATCAACAATCGGCCCCATGCTTTCGGTGACCATCTGGTCCTGCAGCACGAAGCCGAGCATGCCGGAAAAATTCTGGGTGCGCTGCATATCGCGGTCGATCAGGTAATCGTTGGCGCGGTTTTCTGGAAGGCGCCAGCGACCGTTCCAATCGGTTGTGCCCGGAAGGTAGTCGCCCGACACAGCAACACCGGGATGGCCCGGATGACGCTCACCCTCTGGCGGCACCTCATTCGACATAACATCCCTTTTTTCGATAATCACGATCATCGAGTTTTCGTCGTCGATGGGCACATAGGCGCGGGTCAAGATGTTCTTATCAATGGAGGCGATAGGCGGCATGGTCCAGAACGGAAACAGGAATTGGCCGAAGCGCCAATAAGTTTCGCCGTCTTCGGCCGGACGGTAGGCGGCGTAGGCCTGGCCGTAGTCGGTTTCTGCCGATTCGTATTCGGGGGCCCGATTGGCGACCGCAAAGCGGTTGGCGTTGTCGCCATCAAAGGCAGCCTTCATCACCGTGCCGAAGTGCAAAAATCCGATATGGGAAGTATCAAACTCGCCCTCAGCCCCTTGCAGCCAATTGGCTTCGCGAAGAACAAAATGGATGTCCACTTCGTCCTCGGGCAGCATGGTGCTTTCGATCTCGGGCAGGCCGGGCATGTTCGCCTCATCACCCATAAACACCCAGACAAGGCCGTTGCGCTCGGTGGCCTTGTAGGCCTTGGCTTTTACTTTCTGTTTGAAGTCTTGGGCAGGCGGCACGTTGGCCATATCGAGGCAATTGCCGTCCACGTCGAATTTCCAGCCATGATAGACGCAGCGAATGCCGTCTTCTTCGTTACGCCCGAAAAACAGCGACGCGCAGCGGTGCGGGCAGCGGTGATCCATGATGCCAATGCGGCCAGACGAATCCCGAAAGGCAATGAGTTTCTCCGAGAGGAGCATGAGCCGCACCGGATCGCCGTCGGCCACCAGTTCCGAGGATTTGGCGGCCGGTATCCAGAACTGGCGCATTAATTCGCCCATCGGCGTGCCAGCTTTGGTTTCGGTAAGCAATTTGTTTTCGGCTGCTGTGGTCATGGCCGACGGCTCCCGCGCCAGGTTGCGCGGCTTGGAGCACCGCAATCCGTTTATAATTATACCGAGCCGGGCAGGGATCACAATATTTTGACCAATATTTATAGCATCAGTCGGATATTGCGTCCCAATGCAATCAGCCTATACTCTTTTGCGAAGGTAATCCGTGTCAGAGACAAAACGGAATCGTTCGTGCGAATCAGCAGACTACAGATTTTACAATTTTTCTAAGGGAGAGATTCATTATGAAACGTCGTGAATTCATCAAAAAAGCCGGCGTCGCCGGTGTCGCAACTGCCGCCGCCGCATCTGCATTTCCAAGTCCGGCGATCTCGCAGGGCCGCAAACAATGGATCGCGGTTTCCGCATTCGGCAAGGCCGGGCTGCTTGGCCAGGCATTGAACGAATTTGCCGCATTCGTAAAATCAGTCTCCGGCGGCAAGTTCACCATAAAGGTCTATCACGCGGGCGAACTGGTAAAACCGTTCGAGGCGTTGGATGCCGTGCAAAGTGGTACCGCGCAGATGGGCTACGGCGCGCCATACTACTGGGCCGGAAAATCGGACTCGATTTCTTTCGTCGCGGCGATGCCTTACGGCTTGACTGCGCAGGAACAGAACGCCTGGGCCTATTTTGGCGGCGGCATCGAACAAGCCGACAAGTTGGCTTACAATCCGCTCGGCCTCAAATTCCTGCCCATGGGCAACACCGGCAACCAAATGGGTGGCTGGTACAACAAACCGATCAATACGGTTGCCGATCTCAAGGGTCTTAAATTTCGGATGCCCGGCCTCGGCGGCGAAATCCTCAAATCCTTCGGCGTCAACGTCGTTCTCCTGCCCGGCTCCGAAGTTCTTCCGGCATTGACGTCGGGCGCCATAGACGGCACCGAATGGATTGGCCCGGCTGCGGACATGGGCAAGGGTTTGTACAAGGTGGTCAAGAACTACTACTACCCCGGCTGGCACGAACCGGCGACCATCCTGGACGGTTTCTTCGATCTAAAACAATGGGAAAAACTGGATTCCGAGCAGAAGGATATCATCACGCGCGGCTCGGCGGCGACCAACCTGTTCATCTTGTCGAAATTCCAGGCGATCAACAATTCGGCGCTGCAAAAGCTGATCAACACGCACAAAATCAGCATGAACAAATACAGCGATGAATTGATCAATGCCATCGGTGCCCGCGCGACCGAGGTCATTCCAAAGATCGCCAGCAAATCGGCGGACGCCAAGGCACTCTACAACCATATCGTCAAGTTCCGCAGCACCATGGTTGATTGGTCGAACTTCTCCGAAGCCAATTATCTGCAAGCGCGGGGTGCCGCTAATTTTAAGGCCATTTGATTCTAGCTGGAACAGGACATTCCATTTGGGATGTAAAATAAATGCGAGGGGCCCGCAGGATCGGGCCCCTCGTTTTTCGTGATCGAAGCGGCCATTCCCGAAGGGGAAGGGATGTGAAGCTATTAAGCGCCGTAGTCCATGCCATCGACTGGCTCAATGAACGGGTCGGGCGGGCGGTCTCGTGGTTGACTGTTCTGATGGTCATCAACGTTTTTATCGTTGTTGTTCTTCGCTATACGTTGTCGGTCGGCTGGATCTGGATGCAGGAACTGTATGTCTGGAGCCACGCCACCGTGTTTCTCCTCGGTGCCGGCTACACGCTCCTCCATGAGGGCCATGTCCGCATTGATTTGATCTACCGCGAGGCCAGCCAGCGCTATAAAGCCATCATTAATATTCTGGGCAGCCTGATACTCGGCGGCCCGCTGATTTACCTGATCTTCGATCGCAGCCTGCCGATGATATCCCGCTCGTGGGATAGCCTGGAGAAATCCGCAGAAGCAGGCGGCATGCCCGGATTGTTCGTTTTCAAATCCGTGGTTGCCGTGTTTGCAGTCTTGTTTGGATTACAATTGCTGGCCCTGTTTCTGCGTAGCGTCGAGACGTTGCTGGGGGCTGATGACGGCCCGGAATACCTGGACACCGAAGACCAGGAGGGGGGGATATGAGCCCGGAATTCCTCGCCCTTATCATGTTCCTGGTGACGATTGCCGCGTTGATCCTCGGTTTTCCGGTAGCCCTGACCCTCGGCGGCTCGGCGCTTATTTTTGCCTTCATTGGCGATTACTTAGAGCTGTTCAACACCGGCATGTTGATGGTCTATCCGCTACGCATTTTCGGCGTCATGAAAAACGAGCCGCTGGTGGCGGTCCCTCTGTTCATATTCATGGGCGTTATGCTGGAAAAATCCAATCTGGCCGGCGAGCTATTGGAGGCTATGGGCCGCATGTTCGGCCAGCTAAATGGCGGGCTGGGGATATCGGTTCTACTGGTCGGTGCCATGCTGGCCGCTTCCACCGGCATCGTTGGCGCAACCGTGGTAACCATGGGGTTGATGAGCATGCCGGTCATGCTCCGGGCCGGCTACAGCCCAAGCTTGGCGTCGGGCCTGATTTGCTCATCGGGTACGCTCGGCCAGATTATTCCTCCGTCTATCGTCCTGGTGCTGCTCGGCGATATTCTTCAAGGCGCCAACGAGCAGGCGGCGGAGCTAAAGGGGGAATTGGTGCCGGTCCCGGTCACCGCGATCGATTTGTTTGCGGGCGCGCTGATCCCGGGATTTATTCTGGTTGGCATGTATATCGCCTGGCAAGTTTTTATGGCTTTCTTCAAACCGGAGAGCTGTCCACCCATGAGCGCCAGCGATGATGGGGAAAAACCCGATTACCGGCTATTGTTGCGTGCAGTTTTGCCGCCATTGGCCCTGATCATTATCGTCCTTGGATCTATCCTGGCAGGCATCGCCACCCCGACAGAATCGGCCGCAGTCGGCGCGGTTGGGGCATCATTCCTTGCATGGACGCGGGGCTCTTTTAATCTGGATATCATTCGCGCCGTCTCCCGCGAGACCACAAAAATTTCATCCATGGTTTTCATAATATTAATCGGCGCATCCATGTTCTCCCTCGTCTTCAGAGGCTTCGGCGGCGATACAGTGATCGAAGAATTTTTGACCAAACTGCCGGGTGGTAGATTTTCCGCGTTGCTTCTGGTCATGGTCATCATGTTCTTCCTCGGATTTTTTCTGGATTTCATAGAGATCATATTCGTTGTCGTGCCTATCGTGGGCCCGGTTTTAATCTCAATGGGATATGATCCGCTTTGGCTCGGCGTAATGATCGGCGTCAATCTGCAAACCAGCTTCCTTACTCCGCCCTTTGGATTTGCATTGTTTTACCTGCGTGGAGTGGCGCCGCCCGAGGTTCGAACCAGCCAAATATACGCCGGGGTTCTTCCCTTCATCGGCATACAGGTTGCCGCCCTGGCATTGTTTTGGGCCGTGCCATCAATTGTTACCTGGCTGCCAGGTATCATTTTTAACTAGAGAATTCGGGCGAAGAAAATTTGCCTCTATCCGGCGCCTTCGAGCGCCGCCAAGTGGGGCGTCGGCGACCAGCCGTCGGCGGTGTAATATTCCAGCGGATCAAAGCGCTGTTTGTAGGACATTTTGGAACTGCCTTCGATCCAATAGCCCAGATAAATATAGGGCAAGTCCAGAGCGCGGGCGCGCTCGATCAACCAGAGAATCATATAGGTGCCAAGGCTGCGGCGCGGCTGGCTGGGATCGAAGAAACTATAGACCGCCGACAAACCGTCATGCATCTGATCAACTAGGCAGGTGCCGACCAGTCCGCCATCGGGGCCGCGAAATTCGACCACCATGGATTCCACCGGCGTTTCTTCGATCAGCGCTTGATAGTCATAATAATCCATAGTCGCCATATCACCGCCAGCGTGGCGAACATCCTGGTAGCTGGAGAAAAGCTGGAACTGGTCGGTGCTCGCCTTGGCGGCCATCATTTTGACCTGGATATCCTTGTTGGCACGCATCACCCGTTTTTGGGAGGCGGTCGCCTGAAACTCATCGACCACCGAGCGCACCGCCTTGCAGGCCGAGCAATTCTGGCAGATGGGCGCATAGATCAGACCGTGGCTGCGGCGAAATCCTACCCGCGACAAAGTGTCGTGCAGGGCCGCCGAATCGCGCCCGATCAGCTCAGCCACCATGCGCCGCTCGGTCTCGCCCGGAAGGTACGGGCAGGGCAGGGGGGCGGTGACAAAGAACGGCGTCGGGCGGCTGGTCAGGTTATGCTTCATGAAATTTCGATTGTCCGATATGCCGGCTCACTTGGGCTCGCCCGCCGGCTCTCCGCCTGGCTCGGCTGCCGCTTCTGGCGCCGTGCCGCGCAACAACACAATGCTCAACCTTCGGTTACGGGCATTGTTCGGATCACCTTTCAGCAATGGCTCGGTATCGGCTTTACCGACGATTCGCGACAAGCGTTCAATCGGCAATCCCAGATCACGGAGAACGCGGCGCGCAGAGTTGGCCCGGTCCACCGACAATTCCCAGTTGGTATATTCGGAGCCGCTGCCGAACTTGGGGCCATCGGTGTGCCCGCTGATGGCAATTTTCTGCGGCATTTTCTCAACCACCTTTTTGACCATTTCCAGCATGCGCCGGGCACGCCCCAAAGGCTCGGCGCCGCCGCTCGGGAACATGGCGAGGCCTTCTTGATCGACGATCTGGATGCGCAAGCCCTCAGGCGTATTGTCTACCATCAGGCTCTTTTGCAGTTCGGCGGCGCCGGGAATTTCCTGCAATGCCTGCTTCAACTCGCTCTCGGCTTTCTTGAATTGCTCCTGTTCGACCTCCTGTGCGGCCTCTTTTTTTGCCTCTTCCGCTGCTTCTTCGGGTTTTTGCGTTTCGGTAGATTCGTCGCCCCCAAGACCTGTTTTCGGCGGCGGCAGCTCAAGACTCACCGTCGGCTTGGCGCGGGCCGAAACCTCGGAGCCTTCGGCGGCGATAGTCTGGCCGCCAAGCACGCCGCCGGCACCCGACGTGGTCGGCGCAATACTGGCCGGCGCGAAATAGTTGGAGATGCCTTCAAGCTGTTCCTGGGTGACCGAATTCAACAGCCACAGAAGCAAAAAGAAGGCCATCATGGCGGTCACGAAATCGGCATAAGCGATCTTCCAGGCGCCGCCATGTGCGCCGCCTTCGACTTTCTTCACTCGCTTGATGAAGACCGCGCCTGCGCCGCCTGCTGATCCGCCGTTTTCGGCCATGCCTACCCTTTAAAATTCCGCTAGCTAGTCCGCCGGAATATTTTGTATCTGCTCTTCAAGCTCGGCAAAGCTGGGACGCACATCCGAGCCTAAAATTTTGCGCGCAAACTCGATCGAAACCTGCGGCGCGTAACCCTGCATATGGGCGACGATGCCGGTCTTGATACATTCCAAATACTTGGAATCGGCTGCAAAGACGGCTTCCAGAGATTTCGCCATCGGCCCAACCAGGCCGTAGGAAATCAAAATTCCGAAGAAGGTTCCGACCAGGGCGCCGCCGATGAGGTGGCCCAAAACTTCCGGCGGCTCGGTGATCGAGCCCATGGTATGGATCACACCCAGCACCGCTGCAACGATGCCAAGGGCTGGAAATGCTTCGCCCATATTTCCCATGGCGTGGGCGATGTCGTGGTCTTCGTTATGATGGGTTTCCAATTCCTGTTCCATCACTGCCTCAACCTCGTGCGAGGTCGAGGCACCAAGGGTCAGAAGGCGCAGATAATCGCACAGAAATTCGACCGCGTGATGGTCCGACGAAAAATCTGGGAATTTTGAAAATATTGTGCTTTCTTCCGGTTTCTCCACATGGGTTTCGAGGGCTAAATCCCCCTTGCTTTTGGCTAGGCGAAACACTGAATAAAGTACGCTGAGCAGCTCAAGATAGCTTTCTTTCTTATATTTTGCGCCTTTAAGAATTTTACCGAACGAGCCAGCCAGCCCACCGATAACCTTTTTGGGACTAGCAATCAGCAATTGCCCGATCGCAGAGCCGCCGATGATTACAAATTCAAATGGCTGCCATAAAACGTCGAGGTGTCCGCCGAGCGCGACATATCCGCCGGCGACACTTCCGAAAACGACTACAAAACCAATTATAAAAAACATTCGTCAACCTCGGGTGATGCCACCCGTAATCTAGCCAGAAAAACCAAAATTAACAGTAACCGGTTTTCACCTATCCGATAATCGTTATTCCCCGAACGTCCTCATCTTATTCGCTCCTGCCGCGCCATTGTCAATATGCGCATGATTTTCCGAAATTCAAATACCATCGGCGATAAAGTCGGCGTGATTGCGAAGGATGAGACCAGGCCGAAGGCCACGGCAATTTATTCGGGAGCGCCCGGTTCAAACCGGTAAATGGATTTCGCCGAGTATTTCAGTTGTGCCCTGGTTGCGTTCAGGCGGATATATCTCACATCTCTCCAAGTCTTGAGGAAATCCCGATAATGCTTTGACAATGGGTTGCCCGATTGCCCGGTGGCGATCACATAAGAAGAGTTGCCGGGCGTTTTTAAATCATAGACGGCGCGGTAGCCGGGTCCATGAATATGATCGTAGGGGCCGAGCTCCCGTCCCGGGCGGGTGGCGCCGCGGTTGATCGTGAAATCGCCGCCGTCTGATGGAATTTGCAAATCGGCGATAGTGGAAATTATTGGCAGATCGCCAAAAATTGGATGGCGGAAGCGTGCTAAATGACGCGCGCCCCATTGCCACGCCATAACATCATCGGTGCCAAAAGATTGTGCCAGTTGATCGAGGGTCTCGCCGAGCGATGTAGCCAGCAATGCATCACAGCTTTCCACCGGCTCG
>JABHAA010000039.1 GCA_018674495.1 Rhodospirillaceae bacterium
ACGCTGCCGGTGACCACTTTGCCGAACAGGCGTGCGTCGCCGGCAAAGGATTCTTCCAACAGGTCTGCAAAATTTTCGGTGCTGGTGGGGAGGCCCGTTTCTTCGGCTGCTTCGGCCATGGTGTGATTTCCTCTTCTCTTATTATTCCGGCCAACCGGTTTTTCCGGCGGTCTTGGGTAAAGTCAAATCCGCCATTTAATCGCCCAATGACGGGGTGAAATTCGATCAACGGCGGCGATGACAATTATCCGCCCGTTAATCGGGTGCCTTAGCAGAAATGAATTCGAGCGCCGCTGCATACACCGCGTCGGCGTCCAAATGGCTGGTATCGATGACCAAAGCGTCCTCGGCCGGCTTTAGGGGCGCAACTTTACGCGACGTGTCGCGGGCGTCCCGTTCTTTCAATTCCTGCAAAACGCGGCCATATATAGCTTCCGTTCCCTGTTCCTGCAACTGCTTTACGCGCCGCGTCGCGCGCACCTCCGGGCTGGCCGTCAGGAACAGTTTTGCGGGCGCGTCCGGGATCACCACGGTGCCGGTATCGCGGCCATCGAAAACGGCACCCTCGGCGCCCCCCGGCGGCGCCGCTGCGAAGCCGCGCTGAAATTCCAAAAGCACATCCCGCACCGCCGGAATGGCGGCCACCTTGGAGGCGCTGAGGGCGGCATCCTCGGAGCGCAAGCCGGGCGCCTCAAGATCATCACCGGTGAGCGCGCGGGCGGCCTCTACCGCCGCCGCTTCATCTTCGGGATCACCGCCAGCCCCCAGCACTTTCAAGCCCACCGCCCGGTAGAGCTTGCCCGTATCCAGCCGCGCATAGCCGAAGTGGGCCGCCAGACGCTGCGTCAATTCGCCCTTGCCGGCCGCCGCCGGACCATCGACGGTGATGATCATAGCTGCACTTCGCCTGGTTCCATGGACGCCCCCAGGCCGTTCATCAGATCCAGAAATTCCGGAAAACTGGTGGCGATGGTGGCGCCATCATCGATGCTGATCGGCTTTTCGGCGCCAGCGCCCAGCACTAGAAAGGCCATGGCGATGCGGTGATCCAGCTTGGCAGCGATTTCCGCGCCGCCCTTCGGCGCACCGCCGAGGCCATGAATTGTCAGGCTGTCGGCGCCCTCTACCACTTGGACGCCGCAGGCTGCCAGACCCTCCGCCATGGCCGACAGGCGGTCCGATTCCTTAACCCTCAACTCGGCGATGCCTTCGAAATGGCTTATCCCATCGGCAAAGGCGGCGGCCACCGCCAGGATCGGATATTCATCGATCATCGAGGGCGCCCGCGCCGCCGGCACGGTGATGCCCTTAAGCGGTCCATGTTCGGCGGTCAAATCGGCAATCGCCTCGCCGCCCTGATCGGTGGCGTTGGAGACCGAGATCGCCGCGCCCATGTCCCGCAAACAGTCCAGCAACCCGGCGCGCAAGGGGTTGAGCCCGGCGCGGCGCAGCGTAACTTTGGAGCCCGGCACCAGCAACGACGCCACCAGCGGAAACGCGGCAGAAGATATATCGCCAGGCACAATCACTTTGGCGCCGGTCAGTTCCGGATAACCGGCAAGGCGGATGCGGCGCGCGCCGCCGGGCTGGTCCTGGGTGCGGACATCGGCGCCGAAATAGCGCAGCATTAATTCGGTGTGATCCCGGGACGGGTTCGGCTCAATCACCGTGGTCTCGCCTTGGGTGTTGAGACCGGCCAGCAAAATCGCCGATTTGACCTGGGCCGAGGCCACCGCCAAGGTTTCGTCGGCGCCTCTGAGCCGGTCGCTGCCATGTACGGTAATAGGCAAAAGCTCGCCGTCCCGCGCGGTAAAACTGGCGCCCATGCGGCTTAAAGGCTCGGTGATGCGCGCCATCGGGCGCTCCCGGAGCGAGGCATCGCCGGTGATCACGGCATTGAACGGATGGCTGGCCAAAAGCCCCATCAGTAGCCTTGCGCCGGTGCCGGAATTACCGAGATCAAGGACGCTTGCCGGTTCCGCCAGGCCGCCAACGCCGCGCCCCCAAAGCCGCCATACAGGCTCGGCCCCGCTGCTATCGGTATCTTGGCTAATTTCGATGCCGAGGGCGCGCAGGGCATTTAAGGTCGCCATGACATCTTCGGCGCCCAACAGGCCGGTAATCTCGGTCTCGCCCACCGCCGAGGCGCCAATCATCAACGCCCGGTGCGACAGAGATTTGTCGCCGGGTACCGGCACGTCGCCAGCGAGCGCATTGGACGGGTTCGAGGTTATGGTGGCCAAACCTAAGCTTCCATTTTTGTAAACATTTGAATTGCCGGGCTCTCTAGCATGCGGCGGCTACGCAAACCAGCCTTCCGGGGCCGCCGCGCCCTCCGCCTGATGGGATTTTGAGAAAATTAGTTTTGACAGAGCGTTTGCAACATGGCACTTGGCGCAGGATTTCAATCAGGCGATGAAGGAGTTGGGAGTGGCAAACGCTGATTTGGGCATTAAGCTGAGCTGTCAAAGCTGCGGCGCCAAGTTTTACGACTTGAAGAAGAAAAAGCCGGTGTGTCCCGCCTGCGAGACGGAGTTCGTTCCGCCCAAGCCCAAGGCGCGGCGCGCCCCGCCGGAGCCGCCCAAGTCCGCCCCGGAAGAACCAAAGCCCGCCGAAACCGAAGAGAGCGGCGATGCGGCCGCCAAAGAAGTCGAAGAGGCGGTCATTGAAACCGACGATGATGATGAAAACGATGATGGGCTGATCGAAGATACATCGGACATGGGCAGCGACGAGGACGATGTCGCCGCAGTCGTCGAAACAGTGGACGGTGACAGCGCCGACAAGAATTAGATTATTTTGAATTGGCGGCTGTTTCGATCCGGAATTTTCTTGCTTTGTAATCGAATTCCCTCTTAATTACCGCCGCCCGCCGGGCTAATTTTCCTGCGCGGGACAAAAAAGTATGGGGCCGTAGCTCAGTTGGGAGAGCGCGTGAATGGCATTCACGAGGTCGTCGGTTCGATCCCGTCCGGCTCCACCACCCTTCGCCCTTACTGGCTTCGGGTGGCGCAACCCAGTAAGCGATCCTAAACCGCTAGAGCGAAGGAGTGCCGCCCGTAGCCTTAGCCAAGGGGGGCCGGCGATTCCACCCCCACCAACCAAATTGTGAAGTTACCTTGCCTGTCCAATGGGATACGCTCCCGGCCAGCATTCGCCCGGAAAGGACATCACCATGATATTGCGCGCCCTCACCCTACTCATTGCCTTGGGAATTCCCCTCGCTGCCCAAGCCGGCCAGGCCGCCGACAACCTCAAGACCGGCGCCGCGTTTCTCGCCGCCAACAAACAGAAAAGCGGCGTAACGGTTCTGCCCAGCGGTCTTCAATATTCGGTCCTGAAAGCGGGTACCGGTAAGCGGCCTAGCGCCAGCGACCGGGTTGTGGTGCATTACCGGGGCACCTCCATCGACGGCAAGGAGTTCGACAGCTCTTACTCCCGCGGCCAGCCCGCCACCTTCCCGGTCAACCGGGTCATCCCCGGCTGGACCGAGGCCTTGCAGCAGATGCGCACCGGCGCCAAATGGCAGGTCGCAATCCCATCGAACCTCGCCTATGGAAAGCGCGGCGCCGGCGGCGTGATCGGGCCTAACGAGACCTTGTTGTTCGATATCGAGTTGCTGGAGATTAAGTAGCAACGGCCCAGCCCGTATGGGGATGGCCAGGTCGGTCAGCCGGGCGCCAGTCTAGGCACCGGTCTGTACTCGGAGCACCGTCAGATCGCTCATACTATTCCTGGTATGCCGTCCCTTCATGGGACACATGGCTGCGACATATTTTCCAAAAAACCACCATACCGGTTCATTACTAATCCTTCCGGTTCATAACGGAAAGTACCGGATTTTGTCCGCTCACGGTGAGACGCATTCGCTCGCACGAGGAATGCGACGTGCAACACCCGAATTCGCATGTACATCATCACCATTTATGGACACTTATATACATATCGGCGGAGTATGCTCGGCCATGTGGGCGCCCGTCTTGGTACCGCGTTGTGCTTGGAGCACCACTACAAGCCACGATCTCAGGGGCACGGCCTGCGTGGTTTCAAAAAGACCTATACACAATTTTCAAGAGCACGAGCGCTCGCATGCGCTGTTACTGATATAGTCTGCCGCGCGCTCGGCGCAAGTGGTACAGGAAATTAGCAATTATTATTTACCAAAATGGTAATTTGCTGGCATGCTGGTCATTGCAAAAAGAACGTTGGTTGCGTATTGGGGCGCGCATGCAGAGACAAAACAACCGCTGCTCTCCTGGTACGATGAAGCCCGCAATGCCACGTGGCATAGTTGGACGGATATCAAGGCCATGTATTCCAACGCGTCGGCCCTTAACGATGGCCGTGTATGCTTCGATATCAAGGGCGGGAATTACCGCCTGATCGTGCATGTCCACTATCGCTCACAGATCGTTTTTATTCGCTTTGTAGGAACCCACGCGGAATACGACAAGATCGACGGCAACACTGTTTAGCCGCAAGAATCGCGCTGGAAAGAAGGACGCTGCAAATGGCAAACTCAAGGAGCATCAGTATCCGCCCGGTTTTGGGCGAGGCCGATTATGACGCCGCTTTGGAAGAGGTTGCCGACCTGATGGCGGGCGACCCCACTGAGGGCTCCACCGATGATATCCGCATGAGTGTCCTGGCAACGCTCATCGAAAAATACGAAGAAGAACGTTATCCGATGGAAGCGCCGGGCCCGATTGAGGCCATACGGTTTCGCATGGAGCTGTCTTGCTTCGAGCGCAAAGACCTAGAAGAAATTTTGGGCGGACCCGCCCGCGTTTCCGAGATATTTAAAGGGCGCAGAAGTTTGAGTATCGCCATGATCCGGCGCCTCAATGCCGAATGGAAAATCCCGGCGGAAATATTGATCCGCGACACACGAAAAGTCGTGTGACCACTGGCTCAGCCGGCCTGGGGATGCCCGGGTCGGACAGACCGGTTGGGCCGTCCATCTACCCCGCGCTCGCCTATAGCCGCATTTCACCTCTAAACCGCCTTAATTTTCGAAAAAGCCTAATTCACCTCAGCCCCGTTCCCGCTATAACGGCTCCACGGAAATCATGTTTAACAATACAACCGGCACATACCGGTTATCTCATTCATTATTTTATCAGGAGAGGCTCATGCAAAGACGTACAATTCTTAGTTTAGCAATCGGCACCGCGCTGGCGGTATCGGTCAGTATTGCCCCGGCCAAGGCCGATCATGAAATCAAGATCGGCGTTGTCGGCCCGAAGACCGGCCCCCTCGCGGGCGGCGCTGCGGTATCCCATTGGCCGCCCTACCGGCTTTGGGAGAAAGAAGTGAATGCCCGCGGCGGTTTCAAGATCGATGGCAAGCGGCACAAGATGAAGCTGATCGAATATGATGATCGCACCAATCCGGGCGAAACCATCAAGGCGATCAACCGCTTGATCAACCAGGACAAGGCGCATCTCATCATGGCGCCCTACGGCACCGGCTTTAACCTGGCCACCGCGCCGGTCTTTGCCAAACACGGCTATCCGCAATTTGCGATCGCCGCTGTTTCCGACAAGATCGACGTGATGATCAAGAAGTTCCCGAGCATGTTCTTCTTCCTCGGAGATACCACATCTTATGCCCGTTCGGTGGCCGAGATTATGGCGAAGATGCGCGATGCGGGTAAAATCAACAACCGCGTAGCCATGGTTAATGTGGGCGACACCTTCGGCATCGAGCTGGCCAACGCGGCGCGCCCGGTGTTCAAGAAGTTCGGCTTCAAGATTGTCTATGACAAGTCCTATCCGCTGGGCACGCAAGATCTGACGCCGGTGATCAAGGCGGCCAAGGCGTCCAATCCCGATAGCTTCGTTGCCTGGTCCTACCCGCCCGACACCTTTGGTCTGGCGAAACAAGCCAAGATCGAAGGGCTGAAGGTCAAGGTCTATTATTCGGCGGTGGCGACGGCTTTCCCGGCATTCTCCAAGGTCTATGGCAAGTCGGCAGAAAACATTCTCGGCGCCGGCGGCGTTGCCAACACGGCCAAGTTCCAGGATTACCTGAAACGCCTCAAGGCAGGCACTGGCGTTGATGGCGATTATTGGGGCACCCCGGTGTATGGGGCGCTCACAGAGTTGCTCACGGAAACCATCGAAAAAGTTGGCATCGATCGGGCTGCGATCCTCAAACACATCAAGTCCAACGTATTTGATACCTTGATGGGTCCGGTTGATCTCAGAAAACAGAACCTGCCGATCTGGTGGACCGTCGGCCAGTGGCAGAACGGCGTCTTTGAAGGCGTCAAAGGTACTGGCACCTCCGGAGAAAAATCTGTTAAGCTGAAATCCGGCTGGTAAGCCGAATATCCGCAAAATCTAAGCGTTTTTTGAACCCGGCCCGGCATCAACGCCTGGCCGGGTTCTCTTTTGCCAAAATTGTCTGTTTAATTCCATAACTTGGAATTTATTTATTATTCATGTGGTTTTACATTCGTGGTAAAATCTATATAACAGTCCTGAAACGCCATTCAGGTATTAAAAATTAAGAGTCGGCATAAGCGGGCCAAGGGGTTGTTTTGATAGGCAAATTCATTGGCTAATTGTTAGCCAGGGTTAAGATCAAAATCTGCAACACAGAGGAGGAAATCATGCAAAAACGTACATTCCTACAATTGACAGTTGGTGCCGCGCTCGCCGCCACACTTGGCCTCGGCATCGGTGCCGCACAAGCGCAAAAACCGGTTATCATCGGTGTTGTCGGCCCCAAGACCGGGCCGTTAGCCGGCGGTGCCGCGATCACCCATTTCCCGAACTTCCGGCTTTGGGCGCACGAGATCAACGAAGCCGGCGGGCTGAAACTGAAGGAAGGCCGCCGCAAGGTGAAATTGATCGAATATGACGATCGCACCAATCCCGGCGAGACCATCAAGGCGGTGCAACGCTTGGCCACCCAGGACAAGGCCGATTTCATCATGGCGCCCTACGGTACCGGCTTCAATCTGGCCACCGCGCCGATTTTTGCCAAACACGGCTATCCGCAAATCGCCCAAGCCGCGGTGACCGACAAGGTTGATGATCTGACCAAACGATTCCCGAACCTGTTTTTCTTTCAAGGCACGACCACTCAATATGCCTCGACGGCGGTGAACGTGCTCAAGAAATTGATGGACGAAGGCAAGATTGGTAAGCGCGTTGCCGTGGTCAATGTGGGCGATACTTTCGGCATCGAGCTGGCCAACGCGGCCCGCCCCTTGTTCAAGGCAGCCGGCTTCGAGATTGTCTATGACAAGTCCTATCCGCTCGGCACGCAAGATCTTGCACCAGTGATCAAGGCAGCCAAGGCGGCCAAGCCCGATGCGTTCGTCGCCTGGTCCTACCCGCCCGATACCTTCGGCCTCGCCGAACAGGCGAAGATCGAAAATCTGCAGGTCAAAGCCTATTATTCGGCGGTGGCGACAGCGTTCCCCGGTTTCATCGGCAAGTTCGGCAAATCCGCCGAAGGCATCCTCGGCGCCGGCGGCATCAAGGATACGCCGGAGCTGCAGGCATTTTATAAGCGCCTGAAGAAAGTCACCGGTGTCGATGGCGATTATTGGGGCAACCCGGTCTATTATTCGATGCTTCAGGTCATCACGCAGGCCATTGAGGGTGTCGGTTCCATGGACCGCAAGGCCATCGCCCAATATATCAAGGATCACAAATTCCAGACGCTCATTGGTGAAATAGATGTGCGCAACCAGAAGCTGAATTGGCTCTGGACTGTCGGCCAGTGGCAGGATGGGGTTTTCAACGGCGTTGCCGGTGTCAACGTCAAAGGCGGCAAAGCCGTCCGCCTTAAAAAGGGCTGGTAACAACAGCAGTAGTTCGCCCGGCGCGGCCAAAGGGCCGCGACCGGGCGAGTTTCCTTTATCACCCCTTATCGGTTTTCGCGGCATGGAAATTATTATTATCGGCATCCTGCTGGGTGGCACCTATGCGCTGATGGCCATGGGCCTGCAGCTTCAATACGGTGTCGCCCGCATCATGAATTTGGCCAATGGCGAGATTTTAATCGCCGGCGCCTTCGTCACATTCTGGTTTTTTACTGGCTCCCAGTTGAGCCCGTTCTGGGCGTTGGCAATCGTGGTGCCAGGGGCCTTCATAATCAACTGGCTGATCTACAGAATATTGCTGGTGCCGCTGGTTAAAAGGGCCAAGAGCCAAGGCCAGCTCGAAGTCGACAGCATCCTCGCCACCTTCGGCATCTCCTTCATATTCATCGGCATCTTGCTGGCCGTGTTCGGCGGCGACTACCTTAGCTATTCCTATCTGGCCAGAGCCTATGTGATCTTTGGGGAAAATTACGGCCTCAACCGGATCGCCGCCTTTATCGCCGCCGCATTCCTTTGCATCGCCTTTTATATCTGGCTTATCCGCACCCGCGCCGGATTGACGTTGCGCGCCATCGCGGTTAATCCGGCGGCAGCCGGGCTGGTCGGCATCAATGTAATCAATGCGTCGGCCTTTGCCTTTGCCCTCGGCGGATCGGTTACCGCCGCCGGCGGCATGCTGCTCTCGATGTTTTTAACGTTCGATGCGTCCCTCGGCGTCATATTCACATTGAAGGCGCTGGTCATCGTCATCATGGGCGGTCTCTCCGATATTCGGGGCACCATCGCGGCGGCGTTTATTTTGGGCATGACCGAGACCATCGTCGCGGTGTTGATCGATCCCGGATTGACCCTTGCGGCATCCTACGTTCTGTTTTTGGTTATCCTTCTGGTGCGACCGCAAGGATTGTTCGGAAGGCGCATCGCATGACCGAACGCGAAAAACGTGTACTGACCATTGGCGTTGCGCTGTTCATCCTGGCAGCCTTCCTGCCCATGACCGGGTCCGGCTATTGGCTGTCCATCGGCGTCTCGCTGGCCATGTATACGGTGCTGGCCACGTCCTGGGCCTTGTTCTCGGGCCCCACCAATTACATCTCGTTGGCGCCCGCCGCCTTCTTCGGCATCGGCATGTATGTAGCGGCCATCGGTATCGATGTTCTGCCATTCCCGGTTCTGGTGCTGTTGGCCGCCCTCGCCGGCGCCATCGTCGCCGCCTTTGTGGGCCTCGCGACGTTGCGCATATCAGGGGTCTATTTCGTCATATTCACCCTTGGTCTTTCGGAATTGATCCGCCAGATCGTTACTTGGGGCCAAGCGACAATGGGTACCCAGGCGGGCCTTTATGTTCTGACCGATTTTAACGAGCCGCAGATCTATTGGATGCTGCTCTCCTTGGCAGGCATTATCTATCTGCTCGGCTGGTGGATCGGGCGTTCGCGGCTTGGATTTGCCTTGCGCATCATCGGCAACGACGAGGTGGTTGCCGTCCATGCCGGCATCAATACGGCGCGCGCCAAGGTTTATTTGTTTATCATTTCCTCGACCTTCGCCGCCATCACCGGCGCCATCGTGGCGCCGCGCTGGAACTATGTGGAGCCAACCATCGCCTTCTCGCCGTTCATCTCCTTCCAGGTGGTGATCATGGCGCTGCTGGGCGGCGTGCACCGCCTGTGGGGACCGCTGCTGGGCGTCATACCGTTCACGCTGCTCTGGGAATTGATCAATTCGCATTTCCCGACACAGACCACGTTGCTCTTGGGCGTCGCCTTCCTGGCCATTGTGTATTTCATTCCGCACGGCGTCGTCGGCCTAATCGAAAACGCCAACAGGCGCAGAAAGCAAAGCCATGTCTGAGCAAAGCGCCCAAAGGGCCGTCCACAGGACCGCGCTGGCGGTCAATGGCCTCACCCGCAACTTCGGCGGCCTGGTCGCTGTCGACGCCATGACGTTTGATCTGGCGGAGAACGAGGTGCTGGGGCTGATCGGCCCGAACGGGTCGGGCAAAACCACCATGATGAACCTCATATCGGGGGCGCTAAAGCCCAACGGCGGCACCATCCGCCTCTACAACGAAGACATCACCCAGGCCAAGCCCAACATGATCGCCCGGGCTGGCATTGCCCGAACCTTTCAAATCGTCCGCATTCTGCCCACGCTTAGCGTGCTGGAAAACGTCGCCGCCGGCGGCGTCTTCGGCCATGACAGGCGCTGGGGGACGCATCTCGAAGATCACGCCCGCCAGATGCTGCATCTGGTTGGCCTGGATGAAGCTGAGCATGCCCCGGTGGAGGCGCTTACCTATATCGATCAAAAGCGGGTCGAGCTGGCACGTGCCCTGGTGTCCGATCCGAGGGTTCTTCTTCTCGACGAATGGCTGGCCGGGCTCAACCCGACCGAATTGCTGACCGGCATCGAGTTGATCGAGGATCTGCGAAAAGAAGGCCGCACGATTATCATCGTCGAACATGTGATGGACGCTATCCGCTCGCTCTGTGATCGCTGTGTGGTGATGAACTCGGGCATCAAAATCGCCGAAGGCACGCCCGCCGAGGTGCTTGCCGAGCCGGGCGTGATCGCCGCCTATCTGGGAGACGATCATGCTTGAAACCCGGGATCTTTCGGTGTTTTACGGTGCCCACCGCGCCCTCGAAGGGGCGTCGGTGAAAGTAGAAAAGAACGAGATTGTGGTCATGCTGGGCGCCAACGGCGCCGGCAAAAGCACGTTCCTGCGCGCCATCGGCGGCATCACGCCGGCGGCCGAGGGCAGCACAGTATTACTGGATGGCGCCGATATCACCGGCCATTCGCCGGACGATATTGTTGAGGCCGGCATCGCCCTGGTGCCCGAAGACCGCGGCATCTTCGCAGATCTGACGGTGCGCGAGAACTTGCTGTTGGGCGCTTATCCGGAACGGGCGCGAGCCCACGAGGCGGAAAATCTGGAGAGGGTGCTCTCCCTGTTTCCGAAGCTCGGCGAGCGCCAATCTCAAGCCGTCCACACCATGAGCGGCGGCGAGCGTCAGATGGTGGCCATCGGCCGCGCCATGATGTCACACCCGACGATTTTAATGCTCGACGAGCCGTCCCTCGGGCTATCGCCGCTTTTGTGCAAGGAGCTGTTCCGCTCGTTGGAGCAGGTCAAGGATACCGGCGTCGGCATCTTCCTGGTCGAGCAGAACGCCAAACAAAGCCTGGCCATCGCCGACCGGGGCTATCTTCTCGACAACGGCCATATATCGGGCGCCGACAGCGCCGAGGCCCTGTCCCGAGATCAGGCGGTGATCGACGCTTATCTTGGTGGCGGCGGCGCCAAAACACCGGCGCGCGCACCCGCCCGAGCCGCAGCGGCGGCGGACCCATCCAAGTCTAATGGCGGCGGCGAAGATAACCCATACGCGATCACGGCGGCCGGGTTGGCCGGCACCAAGCCGCGCATCGAAGACGTGCTTCCGGTCAGCATTGATGATCTGGTCGCCAATGCCGCCAATGTTTCCTCGGACCATGTTGCCAGTACCAGGACCGCCGCGCCCGAAGCAGCGCCGGCGCCAAGTGCGCCCACCGCCGCGCCGCGCGCCCGCCCCAACACTGGCGCCGGCGATGAATTGCAGGAGATGCTGGCCAGCTTTGAAAAAGCCGCCGCCGATGCCTTGAGTGGCAAGACCCGCCCGGCGGGCAGCGGCAGCGATAACGATGGCCATTAATGCGCGGAGAATGTGATAATCCGGTGAGAAGTGGCCGGTGGAAAGAAGGTTTAAGATGAACAAGATGTTTGACGGCATGTATGTGGGCGGGCGCTGGTCGTCCACGGGGCAGAATTTCCAGGATCTCAATCCGTCCGACGGATCGGTCTGGGCGGAGGTGCCCGATGGCGGGCGCATGGAAGCCCGCGCCGCCATTGCCGCCGCCGATGCCGCCTTCGAGAACTGGTCCGGGCTGCAATTCAACGAGCGCGCCCATTATATGATCAAGATCGCCGAGGTGTTCGAGAAACGCCAAGCCGATATCACCGAAGCCCTGCAAGGCGAAGGCGGCGGCTGGTTCGGCAAGGGCATGTTCGAAACCGGCTATGTGCCGGAGATTTTCTACGCCGCGGCAGCCTCCAACTACGCCCCCATCGGCGAGGTGATCCCGTCCGATTCCGGCAAATTGTCGATGGCCATGCGCCGACCCTTAGGGGTCATCTCGGTCATCAGCCCGTGGAATTTCCCGGTGCTGCTAACAGGGCGCGGTATGGCTTTTGCCATTGCAGCCGGCAACACGGTGGTGCTCAAGCCGTCGGAAGAAACCCCCTATTGCGGCGGCCTGTTGTTCGCCGAGGTATTCGAGGAAGCTGGCATTCCCGCCGGCGTGCTGAACGTCATTACCTGTTCCCGCGATAATGTGGTCGAGGTTGGCGACGAGCTGATCGAAAATCCGCTGGTCAAAGGCATCTCGTTCACTGGCTCGACGGCAGTAGGTCGACAAGTAGCTGCCCGCGCCGGGGCGCATTTGAAGAAATGCTGCCTGGAACTGGGCGGCAAGGATGCGCTGATTGTCTGCGACGATGCGGATATGGACCGGGCCACCGGCGCCGCCAACTTCGGCAGCTTCATGCATCAGGGTCAGATCTGCATGTCGGTGGAAAAGGTCTTGGTCCAGGAAAGCGTGTTTGATGAATTCCTGAAGGGCTTCGTGGCGCGGGCATCGAAATTGAAGGTCGGCGATCCCACCAAGGACAAAGCCAACATCATTGGCCCGTTGATCAACGACAAGCAGGCCAACAAATCCCGCGAGCAAATCGCCGACGCCATCGCCAAGGGCGCCGAAGTGGTCTTGGGCGGCAACGTCACGGACCGCTTTGTCGAGCCGACCATCCTTTTGGGCGTCACCCCGGACATGAAAATCTACCGGGAAGAAAATTTCGGACCCGTTATTCCCGTGATCCCGTTCAAGACCGACGAAGAGGCCGTCGCCATCGCCAACGATACCGAATATGGGCTTTCGTCGGGGGTTATCACTCGCGATGAATATCGGGGCCTGCGTATCGCCCGCCAGCTTGAAACCGGCATGTGCCATATCAATTGCTCGTCAGTCAATGACGAGCCGCACGCGCCGTTCGGCGGCGCCAAAGCGTCCGGCGTCGGCCGCCATGGCGGGCGTTGGGCGACGGAGACATTTACCGAGACCAGATGGATAACCATGGAGCGTGGCGGCCGCAATTTCCCGCCCGGCTTCTGACGAACTTGAGAATTGGGTAAAAATTATTTTGAGTGAGGAAACGCGGCGCGCGTATCGGGTATGAGACCCAGAGCCGCAAAACGAGATGGGGAAATAAGATGTCTAGCGCAATCGGTTGGGTGATTTTCGCAGTCGTCGTTCTGGCAATTATCATTGTCGTTCTGGCGCGCTTTTATAAACGGGCAACCCGCGAGGTCAGCATCATCAAGACCGGCGTCGGCGGGCGCAAGGTGATCATGGATGGCGGCACCATCGCCATTCCCTATTTCCACGAAATATCACGGGTCAATATGCAGACGCTCCGTTTGCATGTGGAGCGGGCCGGCAATGCCTCGGTAATCACCAAGGACCGCATGCGCGTCGACGTAGGGGCCGAATTTTACGTCTCCGTCATTGCCGACAAGGACGGCATATCCCGGGCGGCCCAGACCCTTGGGCGGCGCACCTTCCAGCCCGACCAATTGGGCGAATTGATCGAAGGCAAATTGATCGACGCGATCCGTTCGGTGGCGGCGCGCATGACTTTGGATGAATTGCACGAAAACCGGGGCAATTTTGTTTCTGAAGTTGGCGCCAGCCTCACCGACACCTTAGCACGCAACGGGTTGGAGTTGGATTCAGTGTCGCTCACCGGGCTCGATCAGACACCGTTTGCGGCCTTGGATGAAAACAACGCCTTCAACGCCGTCGGCATGCGCCGACTGGCCGAGGTGGTGGCGAAATCCAAAAAAGACCGGGCCGAGATCGATGCCGATGCGGACGTATCGGTGCGCCGCGCCGCCATGGAAGCAGCCCGCCAGACCCTGGAAATCAATTTGCAGGAGCAGGAAGCCGAAATATCCCAGGTTCAAAAAATCGAAGAGTTGAAGGCCGCGCAATTGGCCGAGGTTGCCAGACGCAAAGCCGACGGCGAGAGCGAGGCGGCCCATGCCCGCATCGAGATGGAGCAGAAAATCCGCACCGCCGATATCGCCCGCGAGCAAACCGTCCGCGAGGCAGAGATATCCAAGGATCGCGAATTGAAGGCGGCCGAGATAGCCCACGAATTGAATGTGGAGGTGGCCAACCAGGACCGCCAGATCACCCTCGCGCAAAAATCTCAGGAGACCAACAAGGCGCGGGCATTGGCCGATCTGACCATGGCCGACGCGGTAAAAGCGTCGGAGCAGATCGCCACGGTCCGGCGCCTGTCGGAAGCCGAGCGGCGCAAGGAACTAGCGCTCATGGAGGCCCAGCAGAAGGCGGAGATTGCCGGCACCCATATGCGCATCCAGGCCAAGGCGGAGCAGGAGACAGCCGGCGCCAAGGCCGCCGCCGCGCTGGAGCTGGCCAAGGGCGATGCCGCCGCACAAAACGTCCGTTCGGAAGCCAGAAAGGTGGAAATGATCGCCGAGGCGGATGGCAACCGCGCCCTCACCGACGCGGAAAACACCATCAGCGACCGCTTGGTTGTCATGCGCATGAACCGCAACCGGCTGGAGGCGCTGCCCAAGATCGTCGCCGAAATGGTCAAGCCGGCGGAGAAAATCGATTCCATCAAAATCCACCACGTGACCGGCCTCGGCGCCCGGCCCTCCGGCGGCGATGGTTCTGGCGATGGCGACGGCGTCTCAGGTGGCGGCAAATCGGTGATCAATCAGGCGATGGATTCGATCCTCGACATGGCGGTGCAGATGCCAGCCTTGAAGAAGATCGGCGAGGAGATCGGCTTCACCGTCGATGGCAGCATCGCCGGTGCCGTCGAGGGCATGTTGGAATCCTCGGAGAAAGGCAAACCCGACACCGGCGGCCACTAAGCCCGCCGCCGCCAAGGAGGCTCGTCATGGCCGATACCAGCGACGAAGAATTCTTCAAAGAGAGAGGCTTCGGCATTCGCCTCGGCTACGGCGCGCGCCCGGCATTGATCATCATCGATATGATCAATGCCTTTACCGACAAGGACATGCCCTTGGGCGCACCGTTAGAGGATCAGATCGAGGCTATTACGCCGCTTCTGGAGACCGCCCATGCGCGGGATTTGCCGGTGTTCTTTTCCACCGTGGCTTATGAATATGATGATCTTCGCGATGCCGGCGTCTGGGGCATGAAGATGAAAGGCTCGGCAACATTGCGCGCCGGGACGCCAAGCGTCGAGGTGGATGCGCGGCTTCCCGTGTTGCCCGCCGACACCATTTTAAAGAAGAAATATGCGTCCTGCTTCTTCGGCACCGATCTGGTGGCGCAACTGAACGCACGTTCCATCGATACGCTGATCATCACCGGCTGCACCACGTCGGGCTGTGTGCGCGCCACTGCGGTTGACGCGGTGCAATCGGGCTTCCGCCCGATGGTTGTGCGCCAGGCGGTGGGCGATCGCTCCCTTGCCGCCCACGACCAAAGCCTGTTCGATCTGGACGCCAAATATGCCGACGTGGTCGAGGTCAATGATGCGGTGAGCTATTTGCAGACCATTGGCGACAATACCGGCAACTAATGCGCCATATGGGGGGATACCATGGAACATAACCGCTATGACTATTCGCCCATTGTCGACAGGGAGCCTCTGAAACTACCCGGCGGCGCTCATGTAGGGCTGTGGGTGATCCCTAATATCGAGCATTTTCTGGTGGGCAAGCCGTCCACCTCGATCACCACGGCGACCATCAATTGCGATCCCGACGTGCTCAATTACGCGTGGCGGGATTTCGGCGTCCGCGTCGGCATCTGGCGTTTGATGGATGTGCTGGAAAAGCACGGCATTCGTGGCACCGTTGCCTTGAACTCCGACGTCTGCCTGCATTACCCACGCATCATCGAGGCGGGCAACGATCTGGGCTGGGAATGGATGGGGCACGGGCGCAACAATTCGGAAATGATCACCGGCATCGACGAGGATGCGGAACGCGCCATATTGTCCGAAGTGTATGAGACCATTACCGAACATACCGGCACCAAGCCCCGGGGCTGGCTGGGACCGGCCTTGACCGAGACCAATAACACCCCCGATATCCTGGCCGAAACCGGATTTGATTATGTGGGCGATTGGGTGAATGACGAGCAGCCTTATGAATTGACCGTGAAATCCGGTCGGCTTCTATCGGTGCCTTATTCCATTGAAGTCAACGACATCCCGGCCTTCATCGACCGGGGGTGGAGCGCCGAGCAGTTCTATCAAACCATCGTCGATCAGTTCGATGTTTTGTACGAAGACGGCGAGACCAATGGCCGCATCATGGCCATTGCGCTGCATCCGTTTTTGATCGGCCACGGATTCCGTTCCAAATATCTGGACAAGGCGCTTGCCTACATCACCGGCCACGACAAGGTCTGGCTGGCCACCGGCTCGGAAATCGCCGATTGGTACCGGGGCGATAACGAGACCGTCGGCGAATATAACGCCCGCATGAACACCTCGGGAGCGGGGCGATAAAAACCCAAGTGTTGATCGTCGGCGGCGGGCCGGTGGGGCTCGGCCTGGCGTTGGAGCTGGGCCGCCTCGGAACGGATTGCATTCTGGTGGAACAATCAGACGGCACCGTCGAGCAGCCAAAGCTGGGCCTGGTCAGCACAAGGACCATGGAGTTTTGCCGCCGCTGGGGCACGGCGCAGGAAATCCGCGATGTCTATCCACCCGATTATCCGGGAACGCAGATGTTTGTCACCAGCCTTTGCGGCTATGAGCTGGCGCGCCAGAGTTACCCGTCCTTTGGCGAATTACCAACCCTGGAAACCTCGCCGGAACGGCACCAGCGCTGTACGCAGATATATTTCGAACCCATATTACGCCGCGCCGCCGAAGCGCACTCCTCCACCGAAATTCAGCTAAGAACCCGGATGACCAGTTTCCATCAGGATGCGGGCGGCGTCATGGCACAAGTGGAAAATTTGTACACCGGCGAAACCGGGACCATCGAGGCCGATTACATGGTCGCTTGCGACGGCGCGTCGTCAACGGTGCGCAGCGCACTCGGCATCGAAATGGAAGGCAAACTGCTGAGCCATTCGGTGAATATCTTTTTCAGAGCGCCGGAGCTTTGGGCCCGCCACGACAAGGGCAAGGCGGAACGCTACCTGCTGGTCGGCCCGGACGGCACCTGGGGCAACTTCACCGCCATCGACGGGCGCGAATTGTGGCGGTTGTCCATCGCCGGAAATCAGAACCCCGTGGATATGGACGCCTTCGATGCGAACGCTACACTGGCCCGTGGGTTCGGCGCCGAATGGGATGTGGAAATCTTATCGGTGATGCCCTGGACGCGGCTGCAAATGGTGGCCAATTCGTTCCGCGGCGGCCGGGTGTTTCTGGCCGGCGATGCTGTGCATTGCTTTTCCCCCACCGGCGGTTTTGGCGGCAACACCGGCATTAGCGACGGCTTTAACCTGGCCTGGAAGCTGGCCGCTGTTCTGGACGGTTGGGGCGGTGAGGCATTGCTGGACAGCTACGAGGCCGAACGCCGGCCCATTGCCTTTCGCAATACCGGCGAGGCGGCGGTCAATTTTCGGCGCATGATGTCGGCGGGCAAAAACCCGCAGCTTTTGGATGATACTGCCGTCGGCGCCCGCCAGCGCAGCCAGACGGGCGAAGCTTTGCGCGCCGAAACCCAGGCCGAATGGGAAGTGCTCGGCGTGCAACTGGGCTACCGCTATGAAGCCTCGCCCATCGATGTCGCCGACGGCACGCCCTCCGGTCCCGATGACATGCAGACCTATGTGCCGAGTGCCCGGCCCGGACACCGGGCGCCGCACGCATGGCTCATTGATGGCCGCTCTACCTTGGATTTGTTCGGCGATGGCTTTGCCTTGCTGCGCTTCGATGCCGGGCTGGATGTGACGGCTTTGCAAAATGCGGCGACGGCGCGCCGGGTGCCGCTGACCGTGTTTGATATTGACGATGCCGAGATTGGCGGCCTTTATGAGGCCAGGGCGGCTATCGTCCGGCCCGATGGCCACGTAGCCTGGCGCGGCGATGCGCTGCCATCCGATGCGGATATGCTAATCGCAACGATTAGCGGCCATGGGGGGATAAAACATTGAAGGAGAGTTCCATGCATTTGGGCCTATTTATGATGCCGTTGCATCCGCCGTCGCGCACGCTTTCTGAGACCTTGGCAGAGGATACGGCGAAATCCATCTATGCCGACCAGCTCGGCTACGAGGAATTATGGATGGGTGAACATTTCACCGCCACCACCGAGCCCTTCCCAGCCCCGATGATGTTCCTGTCCAATCTTATCTCCCAGACCAAGAATATGAAATTCGCCACCGGCGTCATAAATCTGCCCAATCATCATCCCGCCGTGGTCGCCGGCGAGGTGGCGCAATTTGATCATATGACCGGCGGCAATTTCATTCTCGGCATCGGGCCGGGCGGGCTGATCTCCGACTTCGAGCTGTTCGACAACATGGACGGTGATATTCGGGCGCGCAAATTTGCCGAGAGCATCGATATGATTCTCGATATCTGGGCCGGCGAGCCACCTTTTGATCTGGACGGCGAGTTCTGGTCGGTAAAGATCAAGGACGGTATCATCGACGAATTGGGTATCGGCCATATGGCCAAGCCGTTGCAGCAACCGCACCCCCCCATCGCGCTGTCGATCGCCAGCCCCCATTCGGGCTCGGCCGGGCTGGCGGCGAGGCGTGGCTGGTCCATTGTCTCGGCCAATATCTCGCCGATCTATTCGGTCAAATCTCATTGGGATATCTACAGCGCCGCCTGTGCAGAAGCCGGTCGCGAGGCTTCCGGCGCCAATTGGCGGGTGGCGCGCAACATATTGGTGGCGCCGACGGAGGCTGAAGCCGAAGAGCGGGTGTTTCACGAAGATGCATCCAGCCGCTATTACTTCACCTATATGCACGGCGTCTTTTCGGCTCTCGATTACCTGATCCTTGTGAAGCCCGACCCGGATATGGCGGACGCCGACTGCACGCCGGACGTGATTGTCGAGGAATGCGTTACCTACGGCTCACCGAAAACCGCATTGGATAAACTGATCGCCTTTCGCGACCATGTGGGGCCGTTCGAGACGTTATTGCTCACCGGCGCCGATTGGGGCGGCCCCAACGAAGACTGGGAAAAAGAATCCATGCGCCTGCTGGCCGAAGAGGTGATGCCCAAGTTCAACCAGCACGTTTCGGCCACCAAGGTTCCGGCCTAAAGCTCTTGCGGCGCATCTGATTTGATCGCCGCAATGCGCTGGATAACGGCGGGCTCAGGACGGCTTATAATGCCGTGCTGATAGGCGATGACGCTAAGGGCCGGCGTGAAGGCGACGAGCAATTCCCCGGTGCGCAACAAAAAGTCTGGATTTTTTGGCCGCCCATAGACCTCGTTGCCAACCGCGAAGGTCTGGTAAATGAGCACGCCGCCGTCGGCCAAGGCGTCGATCATATGGCTGAACAGGGGCCGGTGCAGATAGTTGGTGACCACGATGCCGGCAAATTCTGCAGCGGCAAATGGCCAATCTTCCGTCTCCAAATCGATTTCGGTGGTCCGGATGCCGTCCAGGTCCGCCAGGCCCGACACATCCCGGTCGGCGGCGGTCACATGATAGCCGGCCTCCAACAATAAACGGCTGTGACGGCCACGTCCCGCCGCCAGATCAAGCACCGCACCGCCCTTTGGGATGTGATGTATGTGGCGCTGGACCCAGTCCAGAGGCGCGCGCAAATCATGGGTTTCGCTCATGGCATTTCTATTTACCGGGGATGGCTTGAATTTTGCAAACACTTGGCAAATGTCTTATACTCAGCTAAATCACCGCTTCGCCAGAAGCCCCATCAGCGTCACAAGGCCCAGGACATGATCCTTTACGAACTTCGATGTGCGAACGGCCATAATTTCGAAGCGTGGTTTCGAAGCAGCGCGACCTATGACAGCCAAGCCGAGAACGGCGAAGTGGAATGCCCGTCCTGTTCCGATACGGTGATCGAAAAAGCACCCATGGCGCCGCGCTTGTCGCGGGTAGGTGTCGAGAAATCCGCTATCGCCGATGCGCCGGCGCCTGCTGCCGATGCGCCCAAATCGCCCGCCGAGAGCCGTGCCCGCGAAGTGGCCAAGGAAATCCTCACCGCCATTAAAAACGTCCACAATCACGTGGAAGAAAACTGCGACTATGTGGGCGACAAATTCGCCGACGAAGCGCGCGCCATCCACTATGGCGATGCGGAAGAGCGCGGCATCTATGGCGAAGCCACCTCCGACGAAGCCAAGGAGTTGGAGGAAGAGGATATTCCGGTTCAGCGTCTGCCCTTCGGGCCGCGCCGGGATTCTTGAATTTTAAGCTTTCCGCCTATTCGCCGCCCGGCTTGGCGGCGGCCAACATATAATTGATGCCTAAATCACGGCTCAGCGTCCAATCGCCTTCAAGAGCGCGAAAGCTGATGCCGGTGAAATCGGAAACCTGGAGCCCGGCCCGGCGCAACAGAGATGCGAACTCGGACGGGCGCACGAATTTGCGCCAATCGTGGGTTCCGGGCGGCACCCAGCCAAGCACATATTCGGCAGCAATCTTGCCCAACGCCAGGGATTTGAGCGTCCGGTTCAAGGTGGCGCCAACGAACAATCCGCCGGGCCGGATCAGAGCTGCCGTAGCTTCCATGAACAGCTCTGTATCCTCCACATGTTCAATCACCTCCATGGAGAGGACGCAATCGAAGCGCTGCCCGCCTAAGTCTTCCGGCGCGGTGTTCTGATATTGGATGCCAAGTTTTGCACCATGACTGCGGGCGATGCCGATGGCGTCGGCGGAGGCGTCGATGCCGATAACCTCAGCGCCGAGACGGGCCAACGGCTCGGCGATCAAGCCGCCGCCACAGCCGATATCAAGGATCGACAGGCCTTTGAGCGGCTTAGGTGCACCCACTTCGATGCCGAAATGGGCTTGAATTTGATCCCGGATATATTGAATGCGTACCGGGTTGATCCGGTGCAGGGCCTTAAAGTCGCCATCTTCGTCCCACCATTGCCGCGCCAGCGCGTCGAAATGGCCAATCTCGGCTCCCGATACCGTGCTCTCAGCGCCCATTTCCCGGCCCAATTTCCTGCCTCTACCAAGTCCGTCGCCAGCGCCCTCGCTTGCCATGGCACCGGCATCAATAGTATGTATACGCGCGCCCGCACTTCGGCAACTCGGATCCGGACCGCTCGCCGGACTTAACAACTTCCGCGATGCGGTATTTTTTATAGTCCTTCCAGTTAGTGTAAGGGCATGCGGGGGCGCAATCGGTAGCTAAGTAGTTGATATGGCACGAATTGTAGTAAAATTCGGCGGGACATCCGTCGCCGACATTGATCGCATCAAGGATGCGGCGTTGCGTATCCAGGCGGAAGCCAAGGGTGGCAACCAAGTGGTGGCCGTTGTCTCGGCGATGGCCGGGGTGACCAACCAGATGGTGGCGCTGACCGATCAAATGGGCGCCCTTTTTGATGCCCGGGAATACGATGCCATTGTCTCCACCGGCGAGCAGAGCAATGCCGGGCTGATGGCGCTGGCCTTGCAGACGCTGGGGGTTCAAGCGCGCTCCTGGCTCGGCTGGCAAATCCCGATCCGCACCGATGGCGTCCATGGCAAGGCGCGCATCACCGGGATCGAGACGGAAGAGCTGGAACGGCGTCTGAACACCGGCGAGGTGGCGGTGGTGGCCGGCTTTCAAGGTATTGGCCCCGATGGCCGCATTACCACCTTGGGGCGCGGTGGATCGGACCTTACGGCGGTGGCTCTGGCCGGCGCGCTTAACGCCGAGCGCTGCGATATCTATACGGATGTGGACGGCATCTATACCTCCGATCCCAGGGTCGTGCCGAAGGCCAGGAAACTGGACCATGTCACCTATGACGAGATGCTGGAAATGGCATCGCTGGGATCGAAGGTGTTGCAGACCCGGTCGGTGGAACTGGCTATGAACCATGGCGTTAGGATACAGGTGCGCTCGGCTTTTTCCGGCGCGCCCGGAACTTTCGTCGTCAACGAGGATGAGATTGTGGAACAGCAAATCGTGAGCGGCATATCGGACTCTAAGGACGATGCAAAAATCACGCTTTTACGGGTGGCCGACCGGCCGGGCGTGGCTGCGGGCATTTTCGGCCCCCTCGCCGAGGCCGCCATCAACGTGGATATGATCGTCCAGAACGTGTCCGAGGACGGCAAAACCGATCTGACCTTCACCGTTGGCAAATCCGATCTCAAAGCGGCGGCCGGATTGCTGAAGGAAAATCAGGCGGACATCGGTTATGAAGAATTGATCTCAGATCCCGACGTGGTCAAGGTATCGGTGGTCGGCGTCGGCATGCGCAGCCACGCCGGCGTCGCCCAGAAGATGTTCCAAACCCTGGCCGACGAAGGCATTAACATTCAAGTGATCACCACGTCGGAGATCAAGGTTAGTGTCCTAGTCGCCGGCAAGTTTGGCGAACAGGCGGTGCGCGCCTTGCACACCGCCTATGGCCTCGATGTTGAATAGCGGGATGGTTTAGCGGAGCTTATCCATGGCGCGCTCACCGAACATGTCCGGATCACGGCGGTTGCTGGCCCGCGTCCGCGACACCATGGCCGGTGCCGGGACGGCGCAGGAACGCCTGGATCGGATCGCAACCACCATCGCCGCCGATCTGGTCGCCGAGGTGTGCTCGATCTATGTGCTGCGCGCCGGCGAGGTGTTGGAGCTGTTCGCCAATACCGGGCTGACCCCGGAAGCGGTGCATCTAACGCGTCTCAATATCGGCGAGGGCTTGATCGGCGTCATCGCCCAGCGTGCCCGGCCCTTGGCGCTGACCAACTTGCAAGACCACCCTGCCTACGCCTACCGCCCCGAAACAGGCGAGGAACGCTACCATTCCCTGGCCGGCGTTCCAATCCTGCGCGATGGCCGCGTGACTGGCGTGCTGGCGATCCAGAACCGGACCCAGCGCCAATATACCGAAGAAGAGCTGGAGACATTGGAAACCATCGCCATGGTGGTTGCCGAACTGATCGCCGGCGGCGAACTGATCACCAGCGACGAGTTGCAGGCCATCGAAGGGCTGACCATGCTGCCGGTCAGTATCGAGGGGGTGCGTCTTAACGGCGGGCTGGCGATCGGCACGGCGCTCCGCCACGAGCGGCGCATCTCCATCGACAAGCTGGTTGCCGAAGATACCGACGAAGAGAAACGCCGCTTCGTCGGCGCGCTCGGCGAGATGCACGGCGCCATCGATAAGATGCTGGCGGCATCTGATATGGCCAGCGGCGGCGAACACCGGGAGATTCTTGAAACATACCGTATGTTCGCCGAGGACGCCGGCTGGCTGGCGCGCATTCACGAGGCGATTGAGACCGGCCTGACTGCTGAGGCCGCCGTTATCAAGGTGCGCAACGATACCCGCGTCCGCTTTCGCCAGCAAACTGATCCCTATTTGCGCGAAAGGCTGCATGATTTCGAAGACCTGGCCAACCGATTGTTAATGCATCTGGCCGGCGATCCCGACCCGGCGCCCAAATCGGCCGGGCCTGCGGACATTATCCTGTTCGCCCGCAACATGGGCCCAGCCGAGTTGCTGGACTATGACCGCTCACACCTGAAGGGCCTGGTACTCGAAGAAGGCTCGGCCACCACCCACGTGGCGATTGTCGCCAAGGCCCTTGATATTCCGGTGATCGGGCGCGCCGGCGATGTCATGGGGGTTGTGGAAAACAACGACCGCGTGGTGCTAGACGGCGACAATGCGGAAGTGCATATCCGCCCATCGGAAGAGGCGTTGCAGAGCTTCGCCGACACATTGAACCAGCGCCAGCAACGAATTGCGGCCTATTCATCGCTCTTGGATGTCCCGGCGGAAACCAAAGACGGGCTCCGAATGTCCTTGAACATCAATGCCGGATTGTTCGTCGATGTTCAGAATATGCTGGATACCGGCGCCGATGGCATCGGTCTTTACCGTACCGAAATTCCGTTCATGGAAAGCAGCGATTTTCCCGACGTGGACCGGCAAGCGGAATTGTATAAGCGCATCATCGATCAATCGGCGGGCAAGCCGGTGATCTTCCGCACCCTGGATGTGGGCGGCGACAAAGGTCTGCCTTATTGGAAGATGGATGAGGGCGAAAACCCGGCTATGGGCTGGCGCGCGGTGCGCGTCGCGCTGGACCGGCCGGTGCTGCTGCGCCATCAATTCCGGGCGCTGATCCGCGCTGCCGATGGACGCGATCTCAAAATTATGTTTCCAATGATTACCGAGGTCGCCGAATTCGATGCCTTGCGCGACATTCTAATGCGCGAGATGAGAACGGCGGAAAAAAGGGGCCGCAAGCTGCCCGGCGCGTTGCAGGTCGGCACCATGCTGGAGGTGCCGGCGCTGGCGTTTCAGATGAAGTCCCTGTTGCAACGGGTTGATTTTGTGTCGGTCGGCTCCAACGATTTGTTTCAGTTTCTGTTTGCGTCCGACCGCGGCAACCCGCTCCTGGCCGACCGCTATGATCCCTTATCGCCGCCGGCGCTCACCTTGCTGGGCGATCTGGTCCGCCAATGCGACGATGCCGGTATTCCCATCAGCCTGTGCGGCGAGATCGCCGGTCGCCCGCTCGACGCCATGGCGTTGGTCGGGCTGGGCTTTCGCAACCTTTCCATGGCGCCGTCCTCTATCGGGCCGGTAAAGGCCATGGTCAGAAGCTTATCGGTCAGTGACTTAAAGCGTTATCTGGACACTTTGCTGCAATCCCACGAGCACAGTTTACGCGAAAAATTGCGGGAATTTGCCGTCGATCACGGGGTTATTATTTAACACGCCACATTAGGTTCGGGCGCTTGGTTAGCCCTGCGTCATATAATAGGCAAAAGATTCTTGTGGGAATCGGCATTTGTCTATAGATTCTCGCATTAATTATTATTATTTGAAAAATCGGAATGTTCGTGTAATTGCAGTCAGTTAAGCGAGGCAGTTACGCGATTGGTCCGAGGTGATCGACGCAGATCGGGCGGCAGCCCATATGCGGAATGTTCGATTGCCGCAAATGGCGCCGAAAGCAACTCGATGAACGAAAACTTGCATCCGGAAATGGCAAACCAATCAGACGCAAATTCCAGCACCGCCGTCGGTGCGTTTTTGCGCGCCTCGCGCCTCCGCCGTGGCGAAGATCTGGCCGAAGTTGCGTCCCAGCTTCGCATTCGCAATGTCTATCTGGAGGCCATTGAAGATGGCCGCTTCGAAGAGCTGCCGGGCAACACCTACGCGGTGGGCTTCATCCGGACTTATGCCGAGCATCTTGGCCTCGACGGCGCAAGGGTGGTCGAACGCTATCGGGACGAGATCACTTCCGACGGCGGCGGCCAAAGCCTGACCTTCCCGACGGTGGTTTCCGAAAACGGTATCCCGCGCGGCGCCATGGTGATGGTCGGCTTGTTGGTTGCGGCGGTCGGCTACGGCGCCTGGTTTTTTCTGAATTCCACCGACCGCTTCCAAGTGACGGCGGTCGCGCCGGTGCCGGAACAGATCGAACGCGCAGCGGGCAGCGCCGCCGCCGGGCCGCCGACTTCATCGCCAGCGGCGTCACAAGTCACATTACGCGCCGCCGAGCCAAGCCAGCCGGCCAGCGCCGTGGCCGCAACCTCGGAGCCAAGCCCGCCCGAACCGGCGCCCGCCGCCGAGATGCCCGCGCCGCTTCAGGCCGCCGAAGACAAGCCGAAGGCGCCGCCACAAGACCGAAACGCCCTCGATAAAATTGCCGAGACCATCGCTGCCGCGCCGGCCCCGGACGTCCAGTCCTCAGGTGCACCGGAAGCCACACCCGCGACCACTAACCCACCAGCGGATATCCAACCCAAACCGATCCAGGCAGCCGCAACCGAGCCAGAAACGCAACCCGAAGCCACAACGCCGCCCAATGACGCGCCGGAACAGGTGAACGTGGAAACGCCCGCTGTTACGGCTGAGCCCGCTGACCCCACGCCGGAGCCCGAACCGACGCCGGAACCGGCAACAACCGCGGCCTCCGAGCCGGACGCACCAGCCGCACCGGCAGCGCCCGAACAGCTTGCCGCGCTGCCCGGCGCATCCGATGCCCGCCAGGGATTAGAGCAGACGCCCGCACCGGCGCCGAGCCAAGATGCGGTGGCTGCCCCTACCAACGATACCGCCGCAGCGGTGGTCAGCCCGGAACCGGCGCCCGCGCCCGAGGCAGCGCCCACGCCCGAAACGGCACCGTCGGCGGCGGCCCAAATCGTTATCCGCGCGGTGATCGATAGCTGGATTCAGGTGCGCGATATTGAGGCTAACCAATTGGTGATGACCAAGCTCTTGCGCTCGGGCGACATCTACGAGGTTCCGGCGCGGCGCGGCCTCAGTCTTTTGACCGGAAACGCCGGCGCCCTGGAAATCGAAGTGGATGGCAAATTGGTTCCATCCATCGGGCCGGTAGGCACCGTTCGGCGCAATGTGGCGCTTGATGCAGAAAAACTGTCCGCCGGCACGGCCATCGCTCAATAGTCCGCCCCGGTCATCAGCGGGTAGATCGCGGGCAATTATTTTCCATCCCATTCTTGGTATTAGGTATTATTAGCGCATGGCGACACTGAAACCCGTTCGCGGCACCCAGGATGTGCTCCCCGCTGAGAACCGTCAGTTGCGATATGTGGAAAGCGTCGCCTTCGGCGTGGCCCAGATCTATGGCTACGGCGAAATCTCGACACCCATATTCGAATTTACCGATGTGTTCGCGCGCACCCTTGGCGATACCTCCGATATCGTTACCAAGGAAATGTACAGCTTCGAAGACCGGGGCGGCGAGGGGATTACGCTGCGCCCGGAAGGCACCGCCGGTGTTGCCCGGGCGGTCATGTCCGGCGGTCTGCAACAGGATCTGCCCCTCAAATTATTTTACCGGGGCCCCATGTTCCGCTACGAACGCCCGCAGAAAGGCCGCCGCCGCCAGTTCGGCCAGGTGGGCGTGGAACTGATCGGCGTCGCCGGGCCCCTTGCCGATATCGAAGTGATCGCCCTCGGCCATCAATTTCTGGACCGGCTCGGCGTTGGCGCACAGGTGACACTGGAGCTGAACAGCCTCGGCGATACACAAAGCCGCGCCGCCTACCGGGATAAGCTGGTGGACTATCTGCAAGGCTTCGAGGATCAACTGTCCGATGACAGCCGCGAACGCCTGACCCGAAATCCGCTGCGCATATTGGATTCCAAGAATGAAGGCGATCGCAAAATTATCGGAGGCGCGCCGGTCTTGAGCGATTGCCTGAACGATGAATCCCGCGATTTTTTCGATGCGGTCAAAGCTGGTCTGGAAAAACTGGGCATCGCCTTCGAAATCAACAGCCGGCTGGTGCGCGGCCTCGACTACTATTGCCATACGGCTTTTGAATTCACCACCAACGATCTTGGCGCCCAAGGCACCGTGTTGGCCGGCGGTCGCTATGACGGGCTTTTCGAGCAGATGGGCGGGCGCGAAACCCCGGGCATCGGCTGGGCGGCAGGGGTCGAGAGGTTGGCGCTGCTGACCGGCGAAACCGTGGCCGCGCCGCGCCCCGTGGCGGTGGTGCCGGTGGGCAATGAGGCGGAGGCCGCGGCCCTTGATCTGACCCAGGAATTGCGCCGCGCCGGCGTCGCTGTCGATCTCGGCTATTCGGGCAATATGAAGAAGCGCATGAAGCGTGCCGGCAATCTGGACGCCCGCTTTGCGGTGCTGCTTGGGCAGGACGAGTTGGCGCGCGGCGCCGCCACGATCCGGGATATGGATTCCGGGGAGCAATCCGAGGTATCCTTAAGCCAAGTCGCCGAACATTTGCGCCAATCAGGAGCCTGAGCGTGGCCGAGCCCGACACCCAGAACGAACAGCCGGCCCTGAATTTGATGGTGGTCGGCGCCGATCATCGCTCCTCGACGATGATTTTGCGCGACCGGTTGTTTCTGGACGCGGGCGCGGCGCCGGCCTTCTATGGCCAAATGGCGCGCGCCGGATTGACAGAGACCATGGTGCTTTCGACCATTGATCGGACGGAAATTTACGCCATCACCGAGGATGCCGCCGCCGCCGGCGAAGAAATCCGGAAATTGCTGGCCGCCAATGCACGGGTCACCCGCTCGGACATCGAAAACCAAAGCTATATGCTGTCCGGGCCGGAAGCCGTGAAACACGCCTTCGCCGTCGCCGCCGCGCTGGAATGCTTGGTCATCGGCGACACACGGTTCCTGGGCCAGGTCGAAGACGCCTACGCCGCCGCGCTCCGGGAAGGTGCCGCCGGTCCAGTGCTCGCACCAATGATGGCCGCCGCCATTGCCACCTCGGAACAGGTTTATAGAGAGACCGGGCTGGGCCAGCGCCCGGTGTCCATTTCCGCCGCCGCCGTCGACGTGGCGCGCGATATCCACGGCGATCTGGCGGCCCTTCGCGGGCTTTTGATCGGCGCCGGCGAAATGGGCGAGCTTTTGGGCTCCAGCTTCCTGGCTGCGGGCCTTGGCCATCTCGACGTTACCCATAGCCTCGAAACCCGGGCCGAGGCCATGGCCCAGCAATTGAATTGCCACGCGGTCTCCTTCGCCGGGCTTTCGGAACGGCTGCAAGAAGCCGACATTGTCATCACATCGGTGAATACCAGGCGCTTTACATTGGATGGTGATATTGTCGGCGCCGCGCTTCGCGCCCGCCGGCGGCGCCCCCAATTCCTGATCGATACCGGCGTTCCCGGCGATATCGACCGCAGCGTCGAAGACATCGAAGATGCATTTCTGTATACCCTCGACGATCTCGAACGGGTGACCCGCGAGGGCCGCTCCTCCCGCGAAGCCGATGCCCAGAGCGCCCGCGATCTGGTTTCCAATGCCGCCGCCAGATACATGGCGGCGCCGGTCGTTGCCGAAGATGCGCCGGCCGGTGCCGATAATCTGGAAACCATGCGCCGCAACGTGCTGGAAGAGGCCGAAGGGGACGCCGACAAGGCCACGCGTCTTTTGATCGACCGGTTTTTCCGCGGCAAACGAAACCGCTGATTTAAAGCCCGGGATCGATACCAAATGGCAAACGACATGCTGAGCGGTAAGCTGTCCGGAGCGCTGGATAAGATCATCCAGCGCCATGACGAGTTGCGCGACACCTTGGCCACCGGCACCGGCCTCGACGGCGCTGACTATGCCCGCATGGCGAAGGAGTTATCCGGATTGGCGGACATCGTGGCGGCGGTAAACGACTACCGCGCCCAAAATGCCGAGCTGGATGATTTGGCATCGATCATCGATGACGATGCCTCTGACGACGATGTTAAAAAAATGGCCGAGGATGAGGTGCGCGAATTGGGCGCCCGGCTGCCCGATCTGGAACGCAATATTCAGATCCTTTTGCTGCCCAAGGATGAGGCCGACGCAAAGAACGCCATCTTGGAAGTGCGCGCAGGCACCGGCGGCGACGAGGCGGCTTTGTTCGCGGCCGATCTGTTTCGCATGTATCAGCGCTTTGCCGAACGCCATGGCTGGACGTCGGAGTTGATAAGCCTCTCCAATACCGGCATTGGCGGCGTCAAGGAAGCGGTCATGGAAATCAGCGGGCGCAACGTCTTTCAGCACCTCAAATACGAATCCGGTGTGCACCGGGTGCAACGGGTGCCGGAAACCGAAAGCCAGGGCCGCGTGCATACCTCGGCGGCGACCGTCGCCGTGCTGCCCGAGGCCGAGGAAGTGGACATCGAGATCGATGCGGTTGATTTGCGCATCGACACCTATCGGGCTCAGGGCGCCGGCGGCCAGCATGTTAACAAGACCGACAGCGCCGTGCGCATAACCCACATGCCCACCAATACGGTGGTCCAGTGCCAGGATGAAAGCTCGCAGCACAAGAACCGCGCCAAGGCGATGAAGATTCTGCGCGCCCGGCTATACGAGGCCGAGCGTCAGAGGAAAGACAATGAACGCGCCGCCGACCGAAAAACCCAGGTTGGCTCCGGCGACCGCTCGGAACGCATCCGCACCTATAACTATCCACAAGGTCGGGTGACCGACCACCGCATCAACCTGACCCTTTATAAGCTGGACAAATTCATGGATGGCGAATTGGACGAGGTCGTCGACAGCCTGATCACCGACGCCCAGGCCACCCAGCTGGCCGATCTAAGCGTGTGAGCCAAATGAACCTCGAAGCCCTCATGGGCCGTACGTCCGACACCCTGACCGCCGCCGGCATAGAAGGCGCTAGGCTGGAAACCGGCGTCCTGATCGAGCATGTCACCGGGCTCGGGCGCATGGCGGCGCTGACAAGCCCGGAACAGAGCATCAATCAGGCCGCCGCCGCCGAAGTAGCCTTGCTGGCCCAGCGCCGCTCGGCGGGCGAGCCCATAGCCCACCTTACCGGCCACCGCGAATTTTGGAGCCTCGAATTCCAGGTCTCCCGGCATACCCTGATCCCTCGCCCGGACAGCGAAACTCTAATCGAGGCCGTGTTGGCCCAGGCTGACGGCTTGCCCGAAAGTTTGCGTATCCTCGATCTCGGCACTGGCAGTGGCTGTTTGTTGCTGGCACTGTTAGCTGAGTTGCCGGTCGCCACCGGCGTCGGCGCCGATATCAGTGGCGAAGCGGTTACTGTGGCGGCAGCAAATGCCGCCAGGCTGGGTCTGGCAGGACGGGCCCGCTTCGTTACTGCCGATTGGTCCGATGGTAAGGATATCGGCGGCGAAGAGGGTGGCTACCATGTTGTCATTTCCAATCCGCCCTATGTCACTGACGCTGAATGGGTCGAACTGGCGCCCGGCGTCCGCGCCTTTGAGCCGGCGCTTGCCTTGAAAGGCGGCCGTGATGGCCTGGACGCCTACCGCACGATAACCGCCAGGCTAGAAAGCCTGTTGGCGCCCGGCGGCCTCGCCATCTTCGAAATTGGCGCCGGACAAGCCGCATCGGTCACTAGCATCCTTGCCGGGCAGGGACTTAAACCCCGAAAACCGCATCAGGATTTGGCCGGATTGGACCGTTGCATTATTGCAACATATTAAGAAACATGGCCCCTGGGCAAAAATAAGGTTTGAAAATATTCCTAAGACAATTACGTTCAGGTCATGGGGGTTAAGCGGGATTGGATATGTCCCGCACCGCGTTGCGGTAAAAGAACTCCGATTCTCACAAGCCGATGAAAACCGAGGAAAAAGTGCCGGAACAGGCGCCCTCAGTTAGCGAACATGCGGCGGGAACCGAACCAATTTAAATTATGATGTTAAGGTTATTATGAAGCAAAGCTCGAATTCGCGGCGGTCGCGAGGCCGTGGTGTTGGCAAAAGACCGCAAAAAAACAGCAACTTCGACAGCAACGGCCCCGAGGTTAGGGTTCGCGGTAGCGCCCAACAGGTCTATGAGAAATATCTGACCCTGGCGCGCGATGCCCTGTCGGCCGATGACCGCGTCTCGTCGGAAAACTACTTCCAGCACGCGGAGCATTATTTCCGCATCCTCGGCGCCCAGGAAACCAGTGAAAACCGGGAAGGCGGGCGCGATAATAGCCAAAATAATAACCGCGATAATAACCGCGACAACAACCGCGATGGTGGACGGGGCCGGCGTGGACGGGGCCCGCAACAATCAGGCGATCAGCCGGATGCGGTTACCGCCGAAGGCGCCAGCCCGGCGCCGGTACCGGTCGAGCAGCCCGCGGTGGCGGATCTGGCCGGCGCCGAGCAGCCCATCGTCGAGATGCCGCCTCAATTAGACGACACAAGCCTGGTGGAAGCCGCTTCGCCGGCGCCCGAGCCCGAACAAACAGAGGCGACCGTCGAGAGAACCGGCGCCGCCGCCCAAGCCGAGAAAGCCGCATCGGACAGCGGCACCGATACCGATACCGATAATACATCCGGTGACGACGACGAGCCGCACGACAGCGCAGTCGCTTAATAGTCTCCCTAATTGGCGGAAAACGCCCTAGCGACTTGCGGTCGCTTCAAAACGCGCCATATAACATAACCGTGATCAACGATCCTCGTTTTTGAGGGATCGCGCGCTGCTGGATAATCCGGGCCGCGCCGTCCTGTCACCTAGAGCAATCCTGGACAAATATGAATCAATTTGATGGGAACAAATCGGTTTTTAAGGCAAGGCGCGGTGCGCAGCGCGATGCCTTTGCATCGGGCAAGCGCCGGGGCGCCGCCTTAGGAGCCGATTTGACCCACCGAAGGCCGGGTGCTTTTGACCCGTGGACGTTGTCGCACGCCTTTGACGATGCCAATGCATCGCCATGCAGCGCGCTCCTAGCCACGGGGCAA
>JABHAA010000033.1 GCA_018674495.1 Rhodospirillaceae bacterium
AGACATTCTTGGCGATATCGAGGCCAATAACTGATACGGTACTCATGGACGGTCTCCTTTCGAATGGTCCGTTTTAACGACATCCATTCTGGCACACTCGATGCCGCGCGGGGGCCGTCCACCCCATCAGTATACTAATTACCGCTCATATTTATTCTTATTAATTGGTATACTGTCACGAATTGATACGCGGCCTTCCTATTCCAGCGTCGGCGCTGCATGATGGCGAGTATGGGCAAACTAACAGTAATCGGCCTGGCGTTCGATGTGGTAGGAGTGATCCTTCTGGCGCTGTCGTTTCTTGGTGCCAAAACGCGCCAGATGGTCACAATGGCCGGCGCGGCTTGGGGCGGCAACAAGGTGGTGTTCGGGTCTTTGATGCTACAGAGAACGGATGCCAGATTTGGACTGCCGCTATTGGTCGCCGGATTCGCAATTCAGGCTATTGGGTCATATTGCCAGGGGCGGGGTTGCGCTCTTCTTTCAGCCGATAGCGCAAAATGGTTCTATATATTCCTGGTCCTCTATGCCCTCTTTTATGTCTACCGCCGGTATTACGTTTCGCTGCTATTTGATCGACTGTACCGAGAACTCCATCCAGATGACGAATGATCTCGACATCTGCCGGGGTGCTAACGCCCTGAGCATCCAGGTTAATTCATGACAGTATACTAATTACCGCTCATACTTTATCTTATTAATTAGTATACTGTCACGAATTAATAATACCGGTGGCCCGTATATTTGAGATCGAACATTAGAGGCCGCTGCCGGGCCAGGTGCCTACCCGTCCAGCATACCGCCGACCAGGCCTTCGCGGACTTTGGCGGCATCGAGGCCATTCAGGGCAATCATTTCGGCGCTTTCGGCCATGATGGCGTCGATATCGTTCATCGCCTTGAAGCGCTTGAACAGATCGGGCCGGGTAATCCCCATGGCCTCGCCGATTAGCTCCATCATATTGACCGTCTCGAAGGGCCAATCGGTTTCATGGCTGCAGAGATCCCGGTGGCAGGCATGGTAAACGCCGGCCAGGGTATCGACGCCGGCCGCCTTCGCCGCCTCCAGCAAATCGGAGTGGGCAGAATCGCGAAGCGCCGGGCGGCCCACATAGTTGGTGCAGCTTAGCGCCATTTGCAGCACCGGAAGATCGACGAATTCCAAACCGGGGATGGCCTGCAAAATCTTTTTCGCCGCCTCGGAGACCGCGTTGGCGCCGGCATGTTCGTGCAGGCCGACCTTTTTGTTTACCGGGTGCACCAGAAATGGGCGCAAATCATCAATGCGTTCGGCCAAATATGTGATGAACATGCTCATCCCGAAAGTATCCTCGCCCGTGGCTTCGCGGTAGTTGGGCAAGGTCACGTCGTCCATCAGCTTGTCGCAGCCCGGGCACCAGTTGAGCACCTGCTTGGTGCCGCCGGCGCTTAAACTGCGGATGGTATTGAAGGCCAGCTTGCCGGTGCCGCCGGCGTCGCCAGGCCCGACCTGCTGCACGCCGCAACAATTGCTGGGCCCGCCCATGACCCTATATTTCAGCTCCAGCGCGTCCAGCACATCCAGACACAGAAGCGCGATATGCGGCGTGCGCAAAACGTTGCAGCCGATATAAAAGACGAAATCGGAGCTGTCCGGCTGATCCGCCATGGCACCGGGCCCCTCGCCGAGGCGATTTAATTCCTCCGGCGTCAATTGCATGCGCGACAGCGTGCGGACGCTGTTGCTCATATTCCGGTAGCCGGCGGCGCCGGTTTTCTTGGACCCATCGTCGCCCATTTCTGCGCGCTTCAACATCATCCGCGCCGCCAGTTGCATAAAGCGCGGGTTCAAATCTTCCGGGCAGGCGGGGATGCAATCGCCGCTGGCGGTGCACAGATTGACCCATGCCGCCTCGCCATCTTCGCCGCCGCTCCGCAGCACATCCAGCAATCCGCCGAGCAGCAATGGGGCATCATCGCCGGTGCTGGTCATCGGGCAGGCGGTCACGCAATCGCCGCAGGAGGTGCAAGCCGCAGCCATTGCCGCCGCGCGCCCGTCCATGGCCGAAATAAATTTCTCGCCATCGCCCTTCATTGGCTTTTCCTTACATGCAAATTTGGAGGCGATGCTATGCCAATTCGCGTTCCGGCGCCAGATGTTAGGTGACAGCATCAGGGGCCTAGCCATTGTCTGGCTAGACCCCTGATTTTGTTGGCTCCGGCGGTAAGACTCGAACTTACAACCTAGCGGTTAACAGCCGCTCGCTCTGCCATTGAGCTACGCCGGAATAAACTGTTGGAGGCGCGGACCGGAATCGAACCGGTGTTCACGGCTTTGCAGGCCGCTGCGTAGCCACTCCGCCACCGCGCCGTTCCAGGGCACCTCCTGATTGGCGCTGATCAAAGGCTGCAGAAATTAGACGTTGCGCCCTGAGTGGTCAAGAACCCTTTCAGCCCAGACGCCGGCAAAATAAAAATTTGGCGGCCCGCGCCGGAATAGAGTGATCCTTTGCTTGTTTGGTGGTAAGAGATTCCCATATTCTAAATAGAGCTTTGGGGACAAGACATGGAGGGACAAGACATGGATTTTGCCGCCGCGCGCCGCAATATGGTCGAAAGCCAGATACGCACCAACCGGGTCACCGATGCGCGCATCGTTGCCGCCTTGGGCGAAATCCCGCGCGAACTGTTCGTCGGCGAAGACCGGGCCGGCATTGCCTATGTGGATGAAGCCCTGAGCCTTGGGCCGGGGCGCTACCTGATGGAGCCGATGGCCTTCGCGATGTTACTGCAGGCAGCGGAAATCGGCGGCGATGATGTGGTTCTCGATATCGGTTGCGCCACCGGCTATTCGTCGGCGGTATTGGCGCGCCTCGCCGGGACCGTTGTCGGACTGGAAGAAGACGCGGGCTTCGCCGCCCGTGCCACCGAGCTGCTGGGTGAATTGAAGATCGATAATGTGGCCGTCATGGAAGGCGCGCTCACCGATGGCCATGCCGGCCAGGCGCCCTACGACGCCATTATTTTTTCGGGCGCCGCCGCAGACGTGCCGGACGCTATCATCGGGCAATTGGCGGACGGCGGGCGGCTGGTTTTTATCGAAGCCTCAGATGACGGCGTCGGCCGCGGTTACGTGATCGGGAAATACGGCGAATCGGTCAGCCGCAGGCACATATTCGACGCCGGATCGCCCCTATTGCCGGGTTTTGAGCCGGTTGCCGCCTTCAGTTTTTGAAAATTGCACGCTCCGGGCCCGAATTTGAGGCCTGAATGGCGCAAACTCCGCCGAATTCCGCTTTATTTGGTGTCCAAGCATTGATGATCCTCTATACTTTGTAGGAACACAAATGTGCGGGGGATTTCGCAAACCTTTTGGTAAGACTTTTTCCATAGGGTCGGATTGGGATATTCGGGGTGTTGTGAGCGCATCGGCAGGCGCGGCTATTGCTTCCGAATTCCCGTTATCGGCGGCCTTATGGTCGCCGTCGGGAGTAACAACTAAATGCGTGTAAATAAATTGGTTGCGGGTGGTGTAACGATTTCGGCCCTGGCGTTTAGTCTGGCCGTTGCCGGCATTCCTGCCAATGCCCAATCGCTGCAAGATGCGTTGGCCGCAACCTATACCAACAATCCCGAATTGCTGGCCCAACGGGCTGAGCAGCGCGCCGTCGATGAAGGCGTGCCGCAAGCCTTGGCCAACTGGCGGCCCAACGTGACCTTGTCCGGCGACGTGGCCCGCACCCAATCTCATTTGAATACGCGGACCACCACCAACCGGGATCAAATGCGCTCGCCGCGCTCTGCCGATCTGGTTGTGACCCAACCTTTGTTTCGCGGCTTGAGGACAGTGGCCGGTATCGCCGAGGCGGAAAATGACGTTCTCTCGCAGCGCGCCAAGGTGATCGCCAAGGAGCAGGATGTGCTTTTGGAGGCCGCGTCCGCATACGTGGGCGTGGTCCGCGATCAAGCTGTCCTCAAATTGAATATCAACAACGAGCAGGTCTTGCGCCGCCAACTGGAAGCCGCCCAAGACCGCTTCCGGGTCGGCGAAATTACCCGCACTGATGTCAGTCAGGCCGAGGCAAGGCTAGCCGGCGCAACCGCCGACCGCATCGCCGCCGAGGGCAATCTGAAAACGGCGCGCGCCGAATACCGGAACGTGGTCGGCGAGGCGCCGCAAACCCTCACCCAGCCGGCGGCGCCGACCGATTTGCCCGCCAGCCTCGAAGCGGCGGTGGCGGCGGCGCGCACCCAGCATCCCGACGTGGTCTCGGCCGACTTCGATGTGCGCTCGGCCAACGACAATATCAAGTCGGTGCGCGGCGAGCTGCTGCCCACATTGAATTTTGTCGGCACCCTTTCCAGAGCCTGGGAATCATCGACCAACGACAGCCAATTGACCACCGGTTCGGTCAAGCTGGATCTATCGGTGCCGATCTATCAGAAGGGTTCGGTCTATTCGCGTCTGCGCGAAGCCAAGATCGACGCCGGCAAAAGCCGGCTGACCCTTGATGATGCCCGCCGCGATCAGATCCAGGCGGCCTCCGATGCCTGGGAAACCTTGGAGGCGGCGAAGGCCCGTATCCAATCATTCAACGCCCAGATTAAAGCCGCCGAGATCGCTCTTGAAGGCGTGCAGCGCGAAGCCACGGTCGGCTCCAGAACGGTGCTCGATGTGCTCGACGCCGAACAGGAATTGCTCGACGCCAAGGTGTCCCTGGTGCGCGCCCAGCGCGACGAAGTGGTCGCGGCGTTTGAATTGAAAGAATCAGCCGGGCTGTTGACCGCCCGGCAACTGCAGTTACCGGTAACGATTTATGATCCGGCAGCCTATTACAAACGGGTGCGGATGAAGATGTTCGGCGGTGATACGCCCGGTACGACCACGCCGGACGGCAAAAAATGAAGAACACAAAATCCAACCTCAGGCGGTTGGAGCGGCAGGGTTGCGTCATGTTAACGAATCCCGGATGCGGCCAAATTGGCGGTTCGGGAATGGGCAAAATCTGGTGTTTGTGAGAGATCGGATAATCGACAATGGCTGAAGAAGAAGATTCTGGGCAAGAGCCCTCAATGGAAGACATCCTTGCGTCCATAAGACGCATATTGTCGGAGGACGAAGAAGAAGGCGGCGGCGAAGCGGAAGCCGGGGCCGCGCCTGAACCGGAGCCGGAGCCTGAACCGGAGCCCGAACCCGAACCCGAACCCGAACCCGAACCGGAAGAAGAGGAAGAAGAAGAGATGGATATGGCGGCGGCCATGGAAGACATGGAGGCCGCCGAGCCGGAACCGGAACCGGAGCCCGAGCCTGAACCGGAAATCGAATTAGAGGATATTGTCGAGGAACCCGAGCCTATCCCGGAGCCGGAGCCAATCCCAGAGCCCGCGCCCGCACCGCCGCCGCCCGAACCGGTGATGGCTCCGCCGCCTCCGCCTCCGCCACAGCCCGTGGGCTCGGTCGAGGATATTCTGGAATTGACCGAACGCATGATCGCGACGCCTATGTCCGATGCGGGCGCCGGCGCGCCGATCCTGTCACCGGGCGCCCACCAAAACTCGACCGACGCGCTACAGCAATTGGCGCGCGCGCTCCTTTCCAAGCGCGACATCGCCATCGGCACCCGCGATATGACCTTGGAGGGTTTGATCCGCGAAATTTTACGTCCAATTCTGCGCGAATGGCTGGATCAAAACCTGCCCTATCTAATCGAGCGGCTGGTCAAAAAAGAGATCGATCACATGGTCAACAAGGCCGAAAGCCTCGATCTGTAAATGTAATTTACAGCCTGCGTTTGCATGATATGGTGCGCCCCCTTAGGCCGCGCGCTTTGCGCTCCGGTCTGGGTTTCCGAAATGGTTTTTTGCGAATTGGCGATGATCCCCCATGCTGGATAAAACCTTCACACCCGACGAGGTAGAGCGGCGCCACTATGCCGCCTGGGAAGCGGCGGGCGATTTTGCCTGCGACGTGGCCTCCGATGCCGAGCCTTATACCATCGTCATTCCGCCGCCCAACGTGACCGGCAGCCTGCATATGGGCCATGCACTCAACAACACTTTGCAGGATATCTTGATCCGCTACCGACGCATGCTTGGCCGCGATGCCTTGTGGCAGCCGGGCATGGACCATGCCGGCATCGCCACGCAAATGGTGGTCGAGCGGCAATTGGAAGCCGACGGCAAGACCCGCCACGATTTGGGCCGCGCCGCGTTCATCGACACGGTGTGGAAGTGGAAGGCCGAATCGGGTGGCACAATCGCCGCGCAATTGCGCCGCCTGGGCGCGTCGGCCGATTGGAGCAGGGAGCGCTTCACCATGGACGAGGGCCTCTCGGACGCGGTGCGCACGGTTTTTGTGAAGCTTTATAAAGAAGGGTTGATCTACCGGGATAAGCGGCTGGTCAATTGGGACCCGAAACTGCACACCGCCATTTCCGATCTGGAAGTCGAGCAGCGCGAGACCACCGGCAGTCTTTGGTATTTTAAATATCCATTGGAAGGCGAGGCGGGGCGCTTCATCACTGTCGCCACCACCCGGCCCGAAACTATGCTCGGCGATACCGCCGTCGCCGTGCATCCCGAAGACGAGCGTTACAAAGACCTGATTGGCAGGAATTGCGTGCTGCCTATCTGCGGACGTCTGATCCCCATTGTTGGCGACGAATACTCTGATCCGGAAAAAGGTTCCGGCGCGGTGAAGATTACCCCGGCCCACGATTTCAATGATTTCGAAGTTGGCCAGCGCCATGAATTAGAGCGCATCAATATCTTCGATAAAAACGCGGTTCTGAATGAAAATACGCCAGTGGCCTATCAAGGCCTGGACCGCTTCGAAGCCCGCAAAAAGATCATCGCGGAGATGGAATCCCTCGGCCTCTTGGAAAAACAAGAGGACAACGAGATGACGGTGCCCTATGGCGACCGTTCCGGCGTGGTGATCGAGCCCTGGCTGACCGATCAATGGTTCGCCGACGCTGCCAAGCTGGCCGGCCCGGCGATTGAGGCGGTGGAAAGCGGGCGCACCAAGTTTGTGCCCGCCCATTGGCAAAACACCTATTTCGAATGGATGCGAAACATCCAGCCTTGGTGCATCTCCCGGCAAATCTGGTGGGGCCATCAGATCCCCGCCTGGTTTGGACCGGATGGTGAAATCTTTGTCGAAATGACCGAAGCTGAAGCGGGTGCCGCCGCCGAGACCCACTACGGCAAGGCGGTGGAGTTGAAGCGCGACGACGATGTCCTGGACACCTGGTTCTCGTCGGCGCTTTGGCCGTTTTCTACCCTCGGCTGGCCGCAGCAAACGCCAGAGCTGGACAAATATTATCCCACCGATGTGCTGGTCACAGGCTTCGATATTATCTTCTTTTGGGTCGCCCGCATGATGATGATGGGGCTGCACTTCATGGACGAGGTGCCGTTCCACACGGTCTATATCCACGCCCTGGTGCGCGACGAAAAGGGCCAGAAGATGTCCAAGTCCAAGGGCAACATCATTGACCCGTTGGAGCTGATCGAAAAATTCGGCACCGATGCCTTGCGCATGACCCTGGCCGCCCACGCCGCCCAGGGGCGCGATATCAAGCTGTCTGAAAACCGGGTCGAAGGCTACCGAAATTTCGCCACCAAGCTTTGGAACGCGGCGCGCTATTGCGAAATGAACGAGTGCAAGCCGGACCCTACGTTCGATCCCGCAGCGCCGCAAAACGCGGTCAACCGATGGATCATCGGCAAGCTTGCCGAGACCGCCACAGCCGTCGCCGCCGGCATCGAAAGCTACCGCTTCAACGAGGCGGCGGGGGCCATCTATCAGTTCACCTGGGGCACGTTTTGCGATTGGTATATCGAATTCACCAAGCCGATGTTGCAAGGCGATGACCAAGCCGCCATGGCCGAGACCCGGGCCACCGCCGGTTGGGTCTTGGACCAGCTTTTGCTGCTTTTGCACCCCTTTATGCCGTTCATCACCGAAGAATTGTGGGCCGAAATGGCCGATGGCCGCGAGAAATCCCTGATCAATTCGCCCTGGCCCAGCCATGCCGGGCTTGGTGATGCGGACGCCGAGGCGGAAATCGATTGGGTGGTCCGGGCGGTGTCGCAAATCCGCTCGGTGCGAGCCGAAATGAACGTGCCGCCCCGCGCCGAAATCCCGCTGTTCCTCGGCAAGCCCGATGCGCTGGCGAAGCGCGCGGCGGATGCCCACGGCGCCATGCTCAAACGCTTGGCGCGCATCTCCGAATTGGCGACCCTGGAAGGCGAGGTTCCAGAAGGCTCAGTCCAGGATGTGCTCGGCGAGACCGCCTTGATCCTACCCCTCGCCGGAGTGATCGATTTTGCCCAAGAGCGGGCGCGGCTCTCCAAGGAAGCCGGCAAGCTACAGGCCGAGATCAAGAAATTCGACGCCAAGCTGGGCAACCAAGACTTCCTCGCCAAGGCGCCCGAAGCGGTCATCGCCGAGCAGCACGAACGCCGCGAAGAGACCATGCGATTGTTGGGTAAGCTGGAAGACGCTCTGGCGCGCCTGTCCGATCAAGGTTAGCCCGTCCGGGCCAAGCCGATTCGCCCGATCATTTCGGAGGTTCTTTGCAGGCCTTCGCCGCCGCGGGCTATTGCACCTCTATAGCCGCCAAATTCAAGACAAACGTGATATATGTGGCGCGTTTTTGCCGTTAAATTGACTCGACATGGCGCACGCTATGAATATATAGTTAGTAAAACCTAAGCATACCCCTACATATGGGGTAATTTAATTTGCCTAAATAATGGTCATAAATATGGCGATTATAAAAATGCACAAAAAACATACAATTTAGATCGTCAGATGATCGGTGGGGGCCTCTACCGGTTTTGGAGTGTGCTTATTGGGTGCGGGGATCATTGTGATGCATAAGATATTTTCGCGGGCGAACTTATTGGCGGCAACGGCGCTTACCAGCGTGGCGTTGTTCGGCGGCCAACAGGTATTGGCGCAAGGCAAAGCGGCCAAGATCAAATTGGGCCTGTCGGGCGGTATGACCAGCCTCTTAGGTTTTGGAACGCAAAAAAGCTCGTTCGAAAAATCCAGCAACGCGGATGTCTCCGGCGTCACCCACTATGAACAATTCAATATTATTATGGATACAGAAATTCATGTCTCCGGTAGTATCCGGCTTGATAACGGTATGACGGTTTCCGTGGTGGCCGAGTTTGAAGCCGATCAGTTCACGGCGAACGGTGCCAGCGGCCAGGGCGACAAAGGTATCGACGATAGTTACATGTCCCTCGACGGCGGGTTTGGCCAAATCAGAATTGGCTCGACTTCGCCGGGTTCGCACGATTTTGCCAACACGGCACCAGTTATTGGCGCTCTTTCCCATGACAATGGCGACACCGACAACTGGGTCGTTGTGCCGGCCGCATCCGGCCTCGGATCGCCGGGCTCTGATATCAGCGACGGCAACGTCATGAAAATTGTCTATGTAACACCGAGCATGGCCGGGTTTATTCTCGGCGGCTCCTACGAGCCCGGCGCGGCAACCTCGGAATTGGTGGCCGCGAGCGGTGGCAATTCGGGCACCGAAACCCAATCCTTCGACGTTGGTCTTGGCTATGCGGCCAAGCTGGGCAAGGCCAATATCAGCGCAGATATCCAATATCAGCGGGTGGTGGGCCCTGCCGCGTCGTCGATCAGAGCGCTCCGCGGGGGCATGAATATCAGCGCCGGGGCGTTCACCATCGGCGGCGGCTACCGGCAGGTCCGGGATACGGATTCCGGTGTATCGGGCACCGCAAACTCGAGCGATCAGGACACCTGGGACATCGGTGTCACCTATTCCGGTTCAGGCTGGGCTATCGGTCTGACCGCATTGGGCTCGGAAATGCCCTTGACCAGCGCCGCTCCCGGCGATGACGAGGTGACCAAGCTCCTGTTTGGTGTCAGCTATGGCATGGGGCCGGGGATCGATCTTTTGGGAACCATCGCCTATGTGGATTGGCAGGACGAGGCGACCAACGCATCCAACAACAATGTTGGTTACGCGGTTGTTGGCGGCGTTTCCGTCAGTTTCTAACCGCTTTGGTTTAAGGCAAAGATAGGTTTCTCAGTGGGTTAATATCTGGCTGAGGAACAGTTTGGTGCGTTCGTGTTCCGGGGCGTTGAAGAACGGTTCGGGATCGTTACGCTCGATAATTTCGCCTTCATCCATGAACACAACGCAGTCGGCGACGGTTTTGGCGAAGCCCATTTCGTGGGTAACCACCAGCATGGTCATGCCGGTTTCCGCCAACTCGATCATCACATCCAGAACTTCCTTGATCATTTCCGGATCGAGCGCCGAAGTAGGCTCGTCGAACAGCATGATCTTGGGCGTCATGCACAGCGCCCGGGCGATGGCGACGCGCTGCTGCTGGCCACCCGAAAGCTGGCCCGGAAACTTTGCTGCCTGTTCCGGTATCTTGACCCGCTCCAGATACTGCATGGCGATCTCTTCGGCATCGCGTTTGGCCATCTTGCGCACCCAGATCGGCGCCAGGGTGCAATTTTCGAGGACGCTCAGATGGGGAAACAGATTGAAATGCTGGAAGACCATGCCGACTTCACTGCGGATCAATTCGATATGCTTCAAATCGCCGGTCAGTTCGGTGCCATCGACGATGATGTCGCCCTGCTGATGCTGTTCCAGCCGGTTGATGCAACGGATCAGCGTCGATTTGCCCGACCCGGAAGGACCACAGATGACAATCCGTTCGCCTTCATAGACCTGCAGGTTGATATCTTTCAGCACATGGAAGGCGCCGAACCATTTGTGCATTGCTTCGATGCTGATCATCAGCCGCGACGGATCGATCGAGGAGCGGAGCGCATTGGCTGGTTGTGTCTGGTCGCTGATGGTCCGAACTCCTCTTCGTTAATGACCCGTATGCAAACGCTTTTCAAGATACAGTGAATAGCGCGACATGGCGAAGCAACTGAAAAAGAAAAACAGTGCCACAAACAAATAGGTTTCAGTGGACAGGCCATTCCATTTGGCGTCGGCGAGCACCGCGCGCCCGATGCCGAGCGGATCCAAAAGCCCGATGATGACCACCAGCGTGGTGTCTTTATAAAGCGCGATGAAGGTGTTGACGATGCCGGGAATGGATATCTTCAAGGCCTGGGGCAGGGTGATCAGCCGGGTCGTTTTCCAATAGGTGAACCCCATGGCGTCGGCGGCTTCGTATTGGCCGCGCGGGATCGCCTGCAGCCCGCCGCGCACCACCTCGGCGATATAGGCCGACGCGAATATGGTCACCATGATCAAGACCCGAACCAACAGATTAAAGCTGGTGCCCGGCGGCATGAAATAGTTGAGCATGGTCGAGGCGACGAACAACAGGGTGATCAACGGCACACCGCGTAGGAACTCGATCAGGCTGACGCAAATGATGCGGATCGAAAACAGCCGCGATTGCCGGCCCAGCGCCAACAGGATGCCGATCGGCAGCGACGCCGCGATGCCGGTGATGCCGATGATTAACGTCAGCATGAAACCGCCGTAGGATTGGGTGTCGACGATGACCAAGCCAAATCCGCCATAGATGAGCCAGCCGGCGATAAACGGATAGGCAACGGCGAACCAGATCATTTGCCGGCGAAAGGGCGTCTTGTCGAACAACAGGGGCGCCAGGGCGGCGAACATCAGCACGAAGGCCAAGATCGGCCGCCAGCGTTCGTCGGCCGGATAGAAGCCGAAGGTGAATTGATTGATGCGGATTTTGATCACTGCCCAACAGGCGCCGCTACCGGCTTGCCGGCAATCAGCTTTGGAGCCGGCATCGATGACGGCATCGAGCACGAACCAGCCCGCGATACTTGTGATCAGCTCATACAAGAGTATGGCCGCGAGGATTGTCACCGCCGTATTGAAGGGCGAGGAGAAGAGATTGCCGCGCATCCAGCCGGCGGCGCCGGCCGAGCCCTTCGGCGGAGGCAGGTCGGGATGCTGGCCGGGCGCATAGGCGCCCGAATTTGTGCCTGCTTCGGTCATCGTTCCACCAGCCGGACGCGGTTATTGTACCAATTCATAAAGCTCGAAATGAGTAGCGAAATCAAAAGGTAGACCAGCATCACCAGCATCATTGATTCTATTTCGCGGCCGGTCTGCATGAGAGTGATGCCGCCCAGTGTCGCCACCAAATCCATATAGCCAATGGCAATGGCCAGCGATGAGTTTTTGGTCAGGTTCAGATATTGCGAGGTCAGGGGCGGAATGATGACGCGCAGCGCTTGCGGCAGGACAACCAGGCTCAAAACCTTGCCCGGGCGAAGGCCGAGGGATTGCGCTGCTTCGGTCTGGCCTTTGTTGACCGCCAGAATGCCGCCGCGCACATTCTCGGCGATGAACGCCGAGGTATAGATCGATAGCGCCCAGGTGAGGGCCACAAATTCCGGCAACAAATTGATGCCGCCCTGGAAATTGAAGCCGCGCAAGGCCGGCAACTCAAAGCCGATGGGCGAGCCTGCCGCCAGAAAGGCCAGCAATGTGACACCAATGACGATGGCCAGACCGATTAGAACCGAATGCACCTGATGACCGGTTTCCATTTGAATCCGGTGGGCGCGCCTATGGTAAAGGATGGCCCCGATCAACGCTGCGGCAAAGGCGATTGCGACCCAGCCGAAGCCGTCTTCGAAGAGGGGACACGGTACATAGAGCCCGCGGTTGGATAGGAACGTGGCATCGCCGACATTGAGGGCGCGCCTTGGATGGGGCAGGGTGTTGATAATGATGCCGTGCCACAAAAGGATGTGCAGCAGCACCGGCACGTTGCGGATCGTTTCGATATAGACATAAGCCAGCCGCGCCACCAGCCAATTGTTCGATAGCCGGAGCGTGCCGACGGTGAATCCTAAGATGGTGGCCAGGACAATACCGACAACGGCCACCAGGAAGGTGTTGATCAGCCCGACCAAGGCGGCGCGCAGATGGCTGTATTGGCTGTTGTAATCAATCAGAACCTGATTGATGTCGTAATTGGCCGGAAGCTGCCACAGGAATTTAAACCCGAATGTCTTGTCGAGGGCGGCAAAGTTGGCGGTCACGTTGCCGATCAGCCAGGCAATGGTGGCGAAAAATATCAGCACCACCATGATCTGGATGACGACACCGCGCGATTTTTCCTCCCGCCAGATGCGCGACCAGGAATAAGCGGGCTGCAATGTGGCTGGGCCAGTCAACTATTGGCCTTTGTCATCTAACTTAAGGAACGCTTGAATGCCCTACCGGAATGGCGGCGCATAAAGGAGCCCGCCGTTTTTCCATTGCGCGTTGTTGCCGCGCTGCAGGCCGAGCGCCGTTTTCGGCCCCAGATTGGCTTCAAAAACCTCGCCGTAATTGCCGACCTGGCTGATCACGTTGAGCGCCCAATCGGCGCTTAGGCCCAAGGCTTCGCGCCCCTGCAGTTTTTCCTTGCCGAGCAGGCGATTGATTTCCGGGTTCTTGGTGCCCTTGGCCATCGCCTTGGCGTTCTTCGATGTAATACCCATCTCTTCGGCGGCGACCATCGCGTTCAAAGTCCAACGGGCGATATCGGCCCATTGGTCGTCGCCGTGGCGGACCAGCGGCCCGAGCGGTTCCTTGGAAACGATTTCCGGCAAGACCACGTGATCGCCCGGCTTATCGAGGGCGGCGCGCGTGGCGGCAAGGCCCGAAGCGTCGGTGGTGTAGACGTCGCAACGCTCGGCCAGATAGTTGGTGCGGGCCTCGGCGTTGGTTTCGATGGGTACCGGCTGATATTTCATGCCGTTGGTGCGGAAAAAATCAGAAAGGTTCAATTCGGTGGTGGTGCCGGTCTGGATACAGATCGACGCGCCGTCCAGTTTCTTCGCCGAATTGACGCCGAGCTTCTTCGGGATCATGAAGCCCTGGCCGTCGTAATAATTGACGCCGACAAAGGTAAGTTGCAGATCCACATCTCGGCTGAATGTCCAGGTGGTGTTGCGCGACAACAAATCGATCTCGCGCGAACGCAAGGCCGTAAAGCGGGTCTTGCCGGTCAGATGGGTGAATTTCAGTTTCGAAGCATCGCCGAAGACGGCGGCGGCGACGGCGCGGCAATAATCGATATCGAAGCCGCGCCAGACACCCTTGTCATCGGGGGCGGCGAAGCCCGGCAGGCCGGTATTAACGCCGCATTGCAGATGGCCGCGCTTGCGCACGTCGTCCAGCGTTCCTGCCGATGCCGATACGGCCATGGTCATTGCAACGACCGCGCCGAGAATGGATAAAATCGTGGCTTTCATGATATCTCCCTCCGCCTTTGTTGGGCTTGAACAATCCGCCGACGATCCTCGGCGCTACAGGAGAATCCGTACCATGTTTCGGCAATCCACCTCAAGGCGGAAGGCTGGGCGCCAGAAAGCGGTGGGAATTCGCCTAGAGCGCAATCTTAAACAGCTTTGCGGCATTTTTGTGGAGGATATCCGCCTTCGCCGCCTTGGAGAGACCGGCCGCCTTGGTAACGAAGGCCACCGCGTCCCATGTTTTCATAAAATGGGGATAGTCGGTGCCCATCATAATCTTGTCATGCCCGACCTTTTTGACCAGAAATTCGAGCATGTCGGGATTATAAAATACTGTGTCGTAGTAAAACTGTGACATATAATCCGACGGTTTTTTGCGCGCCTTGCCACGTGACGCGGGACGGTCCAGGTAGGTGATATCGGCACGCCCCGCATAGAACGGCAAATAGCCGCCTCCGTGACAGATCAGGATTTTTATTTTCGGAAAGGCGTCCATCACCCCTTCATAGATGAAGGACGACATTGCCAGGGCTTCTTCCAGCGGCTGCGCGACGCTGTTCCACATATTGAATTTCAACAGACGCTCGGGATGGGTGAAGCCGTCCGGATGGATGATCACCGGCACGTCCAGCTTTTCCAGCTCCGCCCAGAATTTCCAATGCTTGCGCTCCCCAAGCTCGATCCCCTCGATGATCGATCCGATAATGACGCCGCGCAATTTCAGATCAAGGACACAGCGGCGCAGCTCCTTGACCGCGCGGGCCACATCCTGCATCGGCACGGTGCCGACGCCGATAAACCGGTCCGGGTATTTGGCGACCATTTCGGCGACCGTGTCGTTATTGCGCGCCGCCATTTCAAGGCCGGTTTTGCCGTCAGCCCAATAACAGCCTGCACTTGGACTGGACGTGATGACCTGCATGTCGATGCCCATCTGATCCAGCTCTTTTAGCCTTAAATCCACATTGCGGTGGCGTTCACCGACATATTTGATGTGCTTAAGCTGGGCGTCGGCAAATTTTTTCGATATGCCGCCTGAGGTGACAAAGCCGCCGCCGGTGCGGCCCGATTTCTCACGGATAAACTTGGCCACTACCGGATCGTTGAAATGGGCGTGGGCGTCGATGACCAGGGGCCGTTTGGCGCGCCCGTGGGCCGGTGCTTTTCGTTTTTCTGTTGATTTTGCCATGACCATTTCCCCCTGAATTTGTTGATAATGAGCGTGCACCCAATTTTCGCCGGTGTATAGTAGGAGGCGTAAATCAATCGTTTTTTGGGGTAAGGAAACCGGAAATATGCTGCAACTGGACAAGTTGAAAGCCATCGATATTCACACTCACGCCGATGGGCCGTGCGGGACGCAAACCTACGAAGACAAGCGTGATCTCGCCGAGGGAATGCAAAAATATTTCGGGCGCAGTTATGAGCCCGAACCCATTTCCACGATTGCCGAGTATTACCGCGAGAGGCAAATCGGGCTTGTCATTTTTACGGTCGATTCGGAACATCATATGGGTCATACCCGTTTTTCGAACGAGCTGGTGGCCGAGCAGGCGGCCGAAAATGACGACATCATGATCCCGTTTGCCTCTATCGATCCCCACAAAGGCAAGCAGGGCGCCAAGGAAGCCCGCCGCCTGGTTGCCGATTTCGGCGTGCAGGGGTTCAAGTTCCATCCTTCGACCCAAGGTTTCTACCCCAACGACCGCATGTGCTATCCCTTATACGAAGCCATCGCCGAGACCGGCATGCCGGCGCTCTTCCACACCGGCCAGACCGGCGTCGGATCGGGCATGCCCGGCGGCTTCGGTATCCGCCTTAAATATTCCAACCCGATGTTTTTGGATGATGTTGCGGTGGATTTTCCGGATATGCCGATCATCCTCGCGCACCCGTCCTTTCCCTGGCAGGAAGAAGCCTTGGCCGTTGCCCAGCACAAACCCAATGTCTATATCGATCTTTCTGGCTGGTCGCCGAAATACTTCCCGCCGATCCTGGTCCACTACACCAATTCGCTTTTGAAAAATAAGGTGTTGTTCGGGTCGGACTTCCCGGTGATCACTCCGGACCGTTGGCTCAGTGATTTCGATGAACTAAAGATCAAGGACGAGGTGAAGCCGCTGGTCTTGAAGGAAAACGCCGCCAAGCTGTTGAAATTGGTGGCCTAGATATGGATTTCGCCGATGGATCAGATCGCCGATAGCACCGGGACAACCACCTATAAAAGCGCCTGCCGTATGTGCCACGGCGGCTGCGGCGCGCTGGTCCATGTCAAAGACAACCGGATCACCAAGATCGAAGGCGATCCCGACAACCCGATGAACAAGGGCAAGCTGTGCCCCCTGGGCGCCGCCAGCCTGGAGCAGGTCTATAACCCCAAACGCCTCAAATACCCCATGCGCCGGGTTGGCGCCCGCGGCGAGGGCAAGTGGCAGCGTATAAGCTGGGATGAAGCCTATGGGGAGATCGCGGAACGCATTCAATCGGTGAGCGATGAGATCGGGCCGGAAGGCATCTGGGTCGGCACCGGCACCGGGCGCCACCATTTTGCCTATGTGTCCCGTTTCGCCAACGCCATCGGTACCCCCAACTGGTGCGAGCCGGGAACCGCGCAATGCTTCCGCCCGCGCGTGCATGGCTCGGTGCTGACCATGGGTCAGTTGCCGATCTGCACCTACACCGAAGATGTCTTTCCCGAACTGATCCTGTTCTGGGGGCACAATCCGATCTATTCCGGACCCGACGGAGAATTGGGCTTCGGCGTCAAGGAAGCCTTGGCGCGTAAGCCCAAAACCATCGTCGTCGATCCGCGCGAAACCCTGCTCGCCAAGCGCGCCGATATTTGGCTGCAACTGCGCCCGGGCACCGACGATGCCCTGGCGCTGGCCATGCTCCACGTGATCATCGAAGAGGGTTTGCAGGATCAGGACTTCGTCGATCAATGGACGCACGGCTTTGATGAGTTGGCCGAACGGGTGGCCGACTACACGCCGGAATGGGCGGAGCCGATCACCTGGGTACCGGCGGACAAAATCCGGGCGGCGGCGCGCCTGTATGCGGAGGTGCGCCCCTCCATGCTGGAATGGGGCTGCGCCATCGAACATACGCCCAATTGCTTCCAGACCGTGCGTGCGCTTTTGTGCCTGCCTTCAATTACTGGCAATATCGATCAACCGGGAAGCTGGTCGTTCGGCATGCTGGCGCTGCCGCCGTTCCCGCAATTGTTCGAAACCATGGACGAGGAACAGGCGCAAAAGCGGCTCGGCTTTGATCAGCACAAGGTGTTGAGCGGCGAGGGCGCACAACTGCCGTCGGCCCATATTCCCGCTGTCTTCAAGGCCATCCGCACCGGCGATCCGTACCCTATCAAGATGGGTATGATCTTCGGCAACAATGCCTTTGCAACCTACGGCGACGTCAAGCTGGTGTACGAGACTTTGACTGCCCTCGATCACCTGGTGGTGGCCGAACTGTATATGACGCCGACGGCGGAGCTTGCCGATATTGTCCTGCCCGCCGCCACCTGGGCCGAGGTGGATGCTATCGCCGCGGTGCCGTTCTACGGCCAGAACGTGGTCCTCGCCCAGCAAAAGACGGTCCAGATTGGCGAATGCAAGCAAGACGAATTGATGATGACCGAGATTTGCCGGCGGTTCGGCACCGAGCATGGCACGGAAGATCCAAAAGAGGTCTATGATTACCTGTTGGGCGCAAAGCTGGGCATCACCTTTGATGAATTAAAAGCCAAGGGCTTCCACCAGCTTGATTACGAATACCGCAAATATGAGAAGACCGGGTTCCAGACCCAAACCGGCAAGATCGAGCTGTATTCCAAGGCCATGGAAAAATTGGGCCTCGATCCCTTGCCCTATTTCGAAGAACCGCCGGAAAGCCCGAATGCGACGCCAGAACTGGCCAAGGACTATCCGTTCATCCTGATCACCGGCGCCCGCATCCCGATGTATTTCCAATCCGAATACCGCCAGTTGCCCACATTGCGCCGTGGCCGCCGGGAGCCGGAATGCGAGATCCATCCCGAAACTGCGGCCGAATTGGGCGTTGCCGATGGCGATTGGGTGTCGGTGGAATCACCGCGCGGCCGCTGCCGACAAAAGGTGCGCATATTCGATGGCATTGATCCCCGCGTCATCCATGTCCAGCACGGCTGGTGGTTCCCCGAAGAAGACGGCCCCGACTACGGCATCTGGCGCTCCAACGCCAATGCCCTCACATCGATGGATCCGCCTTATTGCCCGTCCATGGGCACTTACCAATTGCGGGCGCTTCTGTGCCGGGTGGTCAAGGCCGAGGTAGCCGAAGAACCCTGGTCGCCGCCGGTGCATCCCGATTACGACAATAATGTGGCTGAAGTGCAGGACTGGGACGCCGGGGAATGAGCCACCGGGTATTTGCCTATCTCAAGGTGCCCACCGATCATCAGGACAGCGTCGCATCGCGGGCGCGGGAATACGCCGATACGGTTCGCGGCGAAGCCGGCAACCTCCGCTTCGAGATTACCAGCAACGGCGCCGGTGAGTCTTTCTTTTGGGAAGAGTTTCTGGACGAGGCGGCGTTTGATGCCCATACGGCTTCGGAACACGTCGCCGATTGGCGCACCTTCTATGAGCCGTTCATGATCGAGCGCCGGCTGGAAACGGTTCAGCCCATCGCCTGAGCCAATTTGACGCCTATCAATGCCGCCGACCGGTAGGTTTGCTAGACCCATCCTTTGCATCAAATAGGTTGGCGGGCATCATGCGCTTGAGCGAAAGCCAAGTCTCGGAATTTCAGCAAAATGGATTTGTGGTCGTGAAGGGGTTCTTCGGGGCCGGCGATATGACATTGATCTCCGATTGGTTGGACGGACTGGCCGCAAAAGACGGCGGCGGCGAGAGCAAGTTCTTCGAGACCTCGGAGACAACCGGCGAAAGCATTCTGGTGCGCATCGAAGATATATTCGGCGGCAACAATGCCGACTTTGCCGAACGGGTTATTTCTTCCGATGCGCGTACCTGCCTGGATCAGTTGCTGGGCGAGGCGCCGGTCTTGTTCAAGGAAAAGATTAATTTCAAGCTGCCCGGATGCCGCGCCGACAAGCTGCATCAGGATCAGGCGGCGGGCTGGAACCGCTATACGGATTTTTTCATTACCATGGCTATCGCCGTCGATGAAAACCGCCTGGATAACGCGGCGCTTAGCTTCATGACTTCGGGCAATTACGAGCGCTCCCTGATGTGCCCCGAATGGGAGCCACTTAGCGAGAACGATCCGCCCTATGAGCCCAACGATGAATACGCCCTGTTGGAAGCCGATCCCGGCGATGTCATCTTTTTCGATTGTTACGTTCCGCACGGCTCGCCGCCGAATACTGGCAATCGCAGCCGGCGCAACATATTTCTGACCTTTAACCGGGCATCGGACGGCGACATGCGCGCCCAATATTACGCCGACAAGGCGAAATCCTACCCCGCCAACGCCGCCGCCGAGGCGCGTACGCCTGACACATTTTTGGTCTAGCCGGCGTCACCGCCGGAGACTGTGACGCTGATATTGGGGCCGCCATCGAGGGTTCGGTGGATGCGGCAGGTCTTGGCGACGTTATAGACGATCTTCGACATTTTTTCGGTCAATGGCTCGGAGCATGCGATGCTGATATCGATATTGTCGTAAGCGTTGGTCTTTTCCACCAACTCGGCGATGGATTCGACGGTGATATGCCCAAGATCGACATCATGATTGGTGAGGTATTTCATTAGCGTGCCGATGACGCACGATCCGATGGACATCAGAAGGAACTCTACCGAGCTCATGCCATGGCCGCTGTCGCGGTCGAGTGCGACGGCCTCGCGCTCGGTCTTGCCGGTAAAGGCAGAGCCGGGCCCAAAGGATTCAAAAACTACGGTTCTATTTTCGCTCATTGTATTCGGCCCCCCGCCGGTTTTGTTAGCTGATCATCTCAAGCGCATTGCCGCCGAGCAATTTGGCCTTGTCGGCTTCGGCAAGACTGCTTCCATGCACCGCTTTTAAAGCCTGTTCGGTTCCGAAAATTGGATAATCGGTGCCGAGCAAAATCTTGTCCGCGCCAAAGACGGTCGCCGCTATATCGATTGCCGCTGGCCCCAGCGACGCACAATCCACGTAGCATCGGCCCAGTTTCTTTGATGGTGGCACTGCATCCGGTTTTCTCGACTGGTAGGTATGGTCCATGCGTTCGATCACCATCGGTAAAGTGCCGCCCAGATTTGCGACTTGAACCGTGACGTCTGGGAACGGTTCCAGATAGTCGGAAAAATTAAGTGTGACCATCGCCTGACCGAGCTGTGCCTGGACGCCGAGCGCGGCCCGCTCCAGGGCTAGCGGATCGGCGGCGCCAAGGGTCCCGCCGCGCCCTAATTCCTCCGGCCTCGGCCCCGGATGGACAAATATATGCCCACCAGTTTCCTGGGCGGCGGCGAAGATGGGCGCCATATGATCGGCATGCTCACGGGTTACAAATCCGTTGGTCGGAACGATGGCACCCAGCAATCCAAGCTCGGTCCGCGCCCGTTTCCATTCTGTGACGCAGGCGCCGATGTCATCAATGGGTAGAAGCGCAAGGCCCTTAAAGCGGTCATTGCCGGTGGCGCAAAGCTCTGCCAGATCGTCGTTGAAGGCGCGGGCGATGGGCACCGCCTCTTCCGCCGGCAAGGCGTGAAGGCCGAATAGTAGGCCCATGGACAGGATTTGTATGTCGATGCCGTGGCCATCCATATAAGGAATGCGCGCCGCCATGTCGGTATAATCGGCGCCGAAACTTAAGACATTCCCGGCCGGCATATGGCGCACTTCGGCGCCGCCTTCCAATTGTTCGATATAAGGCGCCGAGCGCCGCTGACGCAAGATGTCAGCGACGCAATCGGGCACATAATGGACGTGGCAATCGACGGTGAGTTGCTTGGCGCTCACGCGTCTAGGCGGCGGCCGAGCCGGCGGCGCCGGCTTTGTCGTTCGGCGTAACCACGGTAACCGATTGCTCATCCATGCTGAATTTTTTTGTAGTTAGCTTGGTGAGGTCGGTGCCGGTCACGCGAATGAAGCGGGCGCCCGCCGGAAAATGGATGGAATGGATGCAGTGGGAATCGAAGTATCCTGCATTACCCGGATCCAGCCGGTATTTTTTGGTGACCTCAAGTTCTGCATGGCCTTGGACGGAGCTATCGTCGGTGCGGTCATATTCGGTCATTTCGGTGTATTCCACCGCCTGGCAGTAGATTGCCCAGGACGCGCCATGATCGTGCGGCGGCGAGGTGCGGCTTTCGGCATTTATATGGGACAGCACCATGAAATCTTTGTCCGCGTCCCGGTAAAGGGTGTGGACGCCGGCCTTCGCATCGGGGCCGCAGGTGGCGTCGACAAATTCCTGGTTCTGGCAGAGTTTTTCCAAATTATTGCGCACCGCGTCCAAATCTTTCTTGCCGGTCGCAGGATCGATCAAATCTTTACAATCTTCGCAGAAGTCATCCAATTCGTATGCCATCGTAGTTCTCCAAAAAAAAATTGCTCGCCAAATGAGTTATTTACAACTTCATTGTGGAGTATCGGGGGCGGTATTGTCGAACTATTTCGCCCCGCATGGCTTCCATGCGCCGGGCACCGTTGACATCGGGCGCCGAAACGGCCACTTGTCACCACGATGTTGGCAATCAGAAATCTTTCCTTTTCCCTCGGCGGGCGGCTGTTGTTTGACGATGCAACGGCGGCCATTCCGGGCGGCCACAAGGTGGGCATTGTCGGGCGCAACGGCACCGGCAAGACCACCCTGTTTCGCCTGATTGAGGGCGAATTGCAGGCCGACGGCGGCGGCATCGAAACGCCGCGCGGATTTCGCATCGGCGGCGTCGCCCAGGAAGCACCTGCCGGCCCCGAAAGCCTGTTGGATACCGTGCTCGCCGCCGATACCCAGCGCGCATCGCTGTTGGCCGAGGCGGAAACCGCTACCGACCCCGGCCGCATCGCCGACATCCAGAACCGCCTGGCCGAGATCGGCGCCCATACAGGCGAGGCGCGGGCCAGCACCATTCTTGCCGGCCTTGGATTTGATCAGATTGCCCAAGCGCGGCCTTGCGCCGAATTTTCTGGCGGCTGGCGGATGCGCGTTGCGCTTGCCGGTGTCTTGTTCGCCGAGCCTGATTTGCTGCTGCTCGATGAGCCGACCAACTATCTGGATTTGGAAGGCGCGATCTGGTTGGAAGGGTTCCTCGCCAAATATCCTCGAACGGCCTTGATCGTGTCCCACGACCGGGAGCTTTTGAACCGCTCCGTGGACGGCATCCTGCATTTGGCAAACGCCAAGCTAACCTACTACGCCGGCGTCTTCGATCAGTTCGACGCCGAGCGGCGCATGAAACAGGAGCAGCAACAATCCATGAAGCGCCGCCAGGATGCCCAGCGCGCGCATATTCAATCCTTCGTTGACCGTTTCCGCTACAAGGCGACCAAGGCGCGCCAAGCCCAGGCCCGCATCAAGATGTTGGAGCGGATGCAGCCCATCGCATCCCTGTCAGAAAATCCTGTGGCGCCGTTTACGTTTCCGGAACCGGTGAAACTGCCATCACCCATATTGTCATTGGACAAAGCGGCGGTGGGCTATGACGAAAAGCCGATTCTCTCGAACCTGGATCTGCGGTTGGATTCCGAAGAACGCATCGCCTTGCTGGGCGCCAATGGCGAGGGCAAATCGACCTTGGCGAAACTGCTGGCCGGGCGTTTGGAGGCCATGGATGGACGCCTGACCAAATCTTCCAAGATGGGCATTGGTTTTTTCGCCCAGCATCAGATGGAAGAGCTGGATCCAGAAGATAGCGCCTATCAGCATATGGCGCGGGCCCGTGAAGGTGAAGCGCCGGGACGCATCCGGGGCCGCCTGGCCGCCGTCGGCATCGGCTCGGAAATCTTCGAAAATCCGGTGTCCATGCTGTCGGGCGGGCAAAAAGCGCGGCTGCTGCTCGCCCTTGCAAGTATCGATGCGCCGCAATTATTGATCCTCGATGAGCCCACCAACCATCTCGACATCGAAAGCCGCGAAGCGCTGGTGCACGCCCTCAATGACTATGCGGGCGCTGTCATCCTGATCAGCCACGATGCGCATCTGGTGGAAACCGTGGCCGACCGGTTGTGGCTAGTCAAGGACGGCAAAGTGGTGACCTTCGATGGCGACATTTCCGATTATCGCCGCCTGATGCTGTCGGAGCGATCTGGCAAGCCGTCGGCTGGAACCGAAAAGGCAAAGCGGGGCGGCAAGAATGACCGCAAGGCAAACAAAACTCTGCGCGCCGAGGTGCGCACCGCCGAAAAGCGCATGGCGGAGTTGGAATCAGAAAAGAAGATTATTCAGGAAAGCCTTGCCGATCCGAATTTTTATCGCAGCTCGGGCCCCGGTGAATACGAACGGCTGAACCGCAAATTTGCTGACATCAGCGGCAAGCTCAGCGCCGAGGAAGAACGCTGGGTGGCGGCCCAGGACAAGCTGGACACCGCCGAGGCTGGTTGAACAGGTGTAACGAAGGGACAAGGATCATGCTCAAGCTCTATATCTCGCCCAATTCCATTTGCACCCAGAAAGTGCTGATCACCCTCGACGAGAAGTCCCTGGATTATGAGCCGGTCGTGATCAATCTGTTTACCAACGAGCAGTACGACCCCGCGTACCTCAAACTTAACCCCAAGGGCGTGGTGCCGACTTTGGTACACGATGACCATGTGATCCCAGAATCCAGTCTCATCTGCGAGTATCTGGACGAGGTGTTTCCCGAAGTGCCCCTGGTGCCGGTGGACGCCTACCAGAAAACCCGCATGCGGATGTGGTCCAAACTGATCGACGAGCAGATCTTTGAAGCCACCCGCGAGATTAGCTTCTCCGCCCATTTCCGCACCCGTATGCAGGGCATGTCCGAAGAGCAGCGCCAGACCCGCTTCAATAATGTCGGCGATCCGGAGCGCACCGCCCGCTACACCGAGATATTCGAAAAGGGAACCGACAGCCATTACATGCTGGAATCGGTGGCCGATTATGAAAAGGCCTTCAAGAAGATGGAGGCCGATTTAGGAACCGGCGGCGGTCCATGGTTGTTGGGTGCCGATTACAGCCTCGCCGACATCAACATGATCCCCTATGTGGGCCGCCTGGAATTCCTGAACTTGTTGGATATCTGGCTCCAGGAGCGCCCCTTGACGCGGGCCTGGTGGGCGCTGGCGTTGGAGCGGCCCAGCACCAATGCTGCCATCCGCGCGCCCATGGCCGATAAGGACTGGGAAGACATGCAGAAATACGGCGGCCAGCTGCGCGGCGAAATTACCCGCATCCGGGACGATTATCTGGCGGGATTGAGTCACTAATTCCTGGCGACGGGCTGGATAGGCTGCCGCAAACCTAATTGAGGAAGCTTTCCAGCCAACTTACGAAATCGGCGGAAAACCAGGTGGCGGCAAATAACCCGATGAAGATCAGGCCGATCCATACGCCGGCAAGCTTAAAAATGCGTTTGCGTCTTTGAGCGCGCCGTAGCGCCTCCTTCTTGAGGCGTTGGTCGCGGCGGATTTTGATGCGGCGGGAGCGGTCCTTGGCTTCGGCATCCAGGACTTCCCGATTTGCGCGCAGTTTGTCCCGTGAAGCCTTTTCGCGTTTTGACTGATTTAGATTTGTCATGCCCGCACCCGTTCAGTGAAGACCATGAATGTTGAATGTCTTGGTGTATTTTTGGTCCGCCTCAAGAATGTGGTCGGTCCACCAATGGTTTAAAAATGCGATCAGCTCGCCATGAACATTGTCCCGGTCTTCGATTTGCTCCTCGGTCAGCCGGGCAATCGTCTCGATATATTGGACGTGCTCTTCGAGATGCGCTTCGATGTCTTCATAATCGAAACGCTCCATATAATCTTCTTCGGTGCGGAAATGGCTGGTTACGTAACCTGCCAATTGGTCCAGTATTCGGTTGACCGCATCCGGCGTGTGCCCGGTCCGGTCTTCGGCGTTCAATTCGTTGATAAGCCCAATGATTGTCTGATGCTGCTGGTCGAGCGCCTCGACACCAACCGAGTACTTTTCCAGCCAAATCAGTTCCGCCACGTTTCATCTCCCGGTCTATTAAACTGACCGGTAATCTACCACGTGGCGAAGAGGGAGAAATTGACGCGCGTCAGATTGGGCGGGTGGCCTCAGAGCGCGTTGCACGGCCTTCGAAGCGTCCGCCACATATGTGAGGCTGGCGTATTGTCGTTGCCGAGGCCCTCGGGAGGCTGCTTGAAATGGCGGCCGAGCACGTCTTCGAATTGCTCCCAGTCAACCTTCAGATCGGGATCGAAGGAATAGAGATCGTTGACGCAGATCATGCGCGCAGACATGTACCATTTGTGGTTCTTTGCGCGCTCATATTCGGCGGCAATATAGGGTTCGGGCTGGTAGTCTTCACCGAACATGCGGATATAATTTTCCGGATAGCCATAACCGACCGATTCGTCTGGGTAAAAACGCAAACATTGATGCATGCGAATGGCCCAGCTTACCTCTTCGTCCACATACGGCTCGATCATCTGCGCGCCCCAATAGCCGTGATCGGAGCGGATGAAGCCGGACACCGCGACATCATGCAGCAGACAGGCCAGCACCATATGCTCGGGCAGGCCGTTTTTTTGCGCCAGGTTGGCGCTTTGCAAGAGATGCTGTTGGCCGCCGATCTGAAAGCGGAGGCGGATGAAATCCATGAAGGTGGGTGCCGCCGGCATTTGCGGCAGGCGCGAATCGTCGCCCATCAGCAATTCGCGGCCACTGCCGATACCGAAATCGGCGCGTTCCGGCTGGGTGCCGTCCGATAACAGATAAAGGTTTGATTTTGTGACGATGCGGTCGCCAAGCTCGCGCATTTGCGCATATTCGATCGCGTCGGCGCGCTCGGAAATTGAAGTTCCTTCATCCATCGGTATGTCCCCTCTATCGGCGGTTCGGATATTTTAAGGCTCTAGCCTAGTTTCATTAGCGTTTCAAAGCCAGCCGATAATCGGGGTTGTATCACTGGGCGGCGACCATCCGGCCGCCCGGATCTGCCCCTCCGATGACCCGGCTCATGGGGATATGGAGGGTAACCACCGTGCCCTCACCGGGCGCGCTTTCGAGGCGCAGGCTGCCGCCGTGCATTTCCATCAAGGCGGCCGACAACGGTAAGCCCAATCCGGTTCCCTCGGTCTCCTTTTTCATGACATTTTTCACCTGGCCAAAGGGCTTCAACGCCAGCGCGATGCCGTCTTCGTTCATACCGACGCCGTTGTCGGCGATGCGAATTTCGAAGGCGCCGTCGTTGGTCAGCCTCGGCGCAATGGAAATGCGACCGCCTTCGGGTGTGAATTTGATGGCGTTGGCGACAATATTGATAAAAACTTGTTTGAAGCGGCGCTCGTCGATGAACAATTTCGGCAATCCGGTCATGCGCCCGATATCCAGATGAATACCGTTGTCTTCGGCGCGTGGTTTGACGATGCTCATCACCGACGCACAGCAGGCATCCAGATTGGTTTCCGTTTCCTGCAGCTCAACGCGGCCCGATTCGACCGCCGATACATCAAGGACGTCATTGATGATATCCAACAAATGCTCGCCCGAGCTATAGATATCACCGGCATATTCTTCGTATTTTTCATTGGCGAGCGGGCCGTACAGCTCTCGCCGAATGGTGTCGGCGAAACCGATGATGGCGTTCAGCGGCGTGCGCAGCTCGTGGCTCATATTGGCCAGAAACTCCGACTTCGCCCGGTTCGCCAATTCCGCCATTTCCTTGGCCTTGACGATGTGCTGTTCCGCCTGCTTGCGCTCGGTGATGTCAAAATGGAAGGCGATCATCGAGCCATCGTCGAGGGTGATCTTGCGGATGAAATAGGTGCGTCCGTCAAAAGTGGTGGACTCGCGGTCGGTGAATTCCACTTCGAATTCGGCGATGCGTTCGGCGAGCCAATGCTCCGAATTGCCGGAGGTGTCTTGCATTTTGCGGTCTTCGGCGATCAGTTTAACAAAATCGTCATACAACAATCCAGGAACCAGCTTGTCGGCAATTTGCCCTTGGATTTTGGCGAAAAAACTGTTGCAGGCGATAAAGCGCCGATCCGCGTCCCACCAGGAGAAGCCGGCCAGCAAATGCTCCATGGCGTCGATAAAGCGCTGTTGGGTGGATCGGATTTTCTCGCGCGCCTCAATTTCGGCGGTGTCGTCGCGGATGATGGACAGCGAATAGGTGCGCCCACCCGCCTTGAACAGGTTGGTGCGGACGGTGACCGGAAATGTCGAGCCGTCTTTGCGCCGATGAATGCCCTTCAAGCTGCCCACCGGCTTGCCGGCCAGCAATTCATCGTAATTCTCGAAACGGGCGGTTTCGCTCAGCTCGGCTTCGATATCGGGCACGCCCATGCGCAGTAGTTCGGATTTGGTATAGCCAACGCTTTCGCAGGCGGCCCGGTTAACGTCGACAATTTTGCCCTTGGTTTCGTCATTGATGTCGAGAACATAAATCGGATCGGCGGCGCTTTCGAATATGGAGCGGAATTTTTCCTCGCCGAGCCGCATGGTCTCGAAGATTGGGTTGGAAAAGCGCATCAGGAAGGCTGTACCGATGGCGATGGCCGCAAGCGCCATGGCAAAGGCAATCAGACCGGCGCGGATAAACGGCGCGCGCACTTCAGATACATTCACCTTGGCGACGATCCCTAAGTTTAATTCCGGCAGCGGCCGATAGGCGGCGAGAACATTGATTCCCTGATAATCAGCACCCTTCATGGAGCCCCGGTTGCCGGTCAAGGCGCGCTGCATGGGTTCGGCCAGGCCCGATTGAAGCGGTATCGTCATCGGCGTATTAAGAGAAAATGGTTGCGCGCTTCCTGGATCGAGAATTTTGTTGGAAAGAACGAAATGCATCAATTCGCCTTCCCGGCGCGCCAATGTGATTTCGCCGGATCGCCCGAAGACCGAATATATTTCGTGCGCATTTTCAATCTGTTTGATGGTCGTGAGGCGCGCCCGATCCGGGCTTTGCTTCATTACATCGACAAAGTGGTGGCGGTTGAACTTGGCGATGGTGCTGATCAGCGCCGCCTGGCTATCGAGCAATTCGGTCAGGCGGTTGGCGCGTTCTTTGACGGCAGTGGAATAGAGAGAAATTGTGGCACCGGCATCGACCACCAGCGCGACCACGATCATAGTCGCGACAAGCGGAAGAATCCCGGTCTTGCGGTGGCTTTTCGCCGCTAGATTTTTCAGTGCATTCATCGCCAATCAATGCGCGGGGCCCTATTTTTTTGTACGGTTCGATTATTTTTGTGCCGATGTGCCGGGTCCGCGCTCCTACCTAGCTTCCAAATAATTGTGCAAATTTGCATATGGGGTCTAATTGTCCGGGTTCAATCAATTATATCGGCTATCGGCAGGTGCCTGGCGTGCCTCGATCTCGGCGGTTTGATCTGGTATGTAGCCTCAAACATATGGGAGTGACCAATATGCCCCAATCAACAGGGCCAAAGGACGAGCGCCGGGGCAATCAGCCGGCGCCAGCTGATCTTCGCGAATGGATGGAGCGCATCGAGGCCGATGGCGGCCTGCACCGTATCGACAAGCCGGTCAGCGCCGCCGAAGAGCTGTCGGGTATCACCTATATGGCGGCCCGCGATGAAAATTCGCCGGCGTTATTGTTTGAAAATATCGAGGGCGATGAAACCGGCACCCGCATCCTTGCCAATATGCTGGGGGCGTCCAAGCGCCGCTTTGCGCATGCGCTGGGGATCGAGCCCGATCTCTCCACAACCGAATTGATCCAGGCCATGCGCGCCATTTCGGCAACTAGAATTGCGCCGGTCATGGTTGATGCCGCCGCCGCGCCGGTCAACGAGATCATCCTCACCGGCGACGATATCGATCTGACCCGTCTGCCGGTGCCCCGCTTCTGGCCCGGCGATGGCGGTGATTATATCGGCACCGGCGACATCACCTTTACCCGCGATCCCGATAGCGGGCGCCTCAATGTGGGCTGCTACCGCCAAATGCTGCAAGGGCCCCGGCGTATCGGCATGTATTGCTCGCCCGGCAAACATGGCGGGCTGGACCGGGAAGCCTGGTGGGCGCGGGGCGAGGATTGCGAAGTGGTCGCCGCCTACGGCATCGATCCGGTATCGTTCATGGTCGCCGCCCAATCCTATGGCCCCGATGTGTCGGAGCTGGACATTATCGGCGGGCTGATGGGATCGCCGGTGGAATTGTGCGAGGGCGTCGCCACTTCGCTGCCGATCCCAGCGCGCGCCGAGATCGTTATCGAGGGCACCGTGACCAAGGGCGACACCGCCATGGAAGGCCCGCTCGGCGAGTTCACCGGCTATTATGGCCGGCCCGAAGGTTTGCAGCCGGTGATCGAGGTGAAGGCGTTGCATATGCGCGCCGATCCGATCCTGACGGCGGCGCTGATGGCCGACTATCCGGCTTGCGAGATCGGCGCCTACTATGCGGTCATGCGTTCGGCCGCCATCTGGGACGATCTGGAGCGGTTCGGGCTGCAAGGCATCGAAGGCATCTACTGCCATCCGGCGGCGGCGTCCGGCTGGGGTATGACCGTCATTGCCATCGAACAGCGTTACGCCGGCCATGTGGCGCAAATCCTGGCCGCCGCCGCTCAATGCCCGGCAGGCGCCTATTTCACCAAATGGATTATTGCAGTAGACGGCGATGTGGACCCGGCCGACATGAACCAAGTGATGTGGGCCATGAGCACCCGCTGTAATCCGGTAGACGATATCGATTTCCAGCGGAAAACCTGGTCCACGGGCCTCGATCCCAGCCAGTTCCCGCCCGAATTGCGCCCCTATGGCTCGAAGGCGCTAATCGATGCCTGTATGCCGCACCGCCATCTGGCCGATTTTCCAAAGCGAACCACATTGCGGAAATCGGTTGCCGACCGGGTGGCCGGACGTTGGGACGAACTTGGCCTGCCCGGCAATGCGCCGGACTTGAGGGCGTTTCACGAGGATGAGGGGTAAAGCCCCAGCCGCTATCCCCAAAGCCGGGACGTTGCCAGGTCCGCGCCTTCGCGGAGAGTTTTCAGCTTGGCCCAGACCACGTCCTCGGCGACCCACTCCCAACCGACAAACGTGCCAAAGCCGCAATCGACACCAGCGATAACGCGCTCACGGTCGCCAATCGCATCGACGACGGCTTCGATACGCTGGGCCACAACCTCAGGATGCTCGATGAAATTACTCTTGGAATCGATCACCCCGGGGATAATGGCCATCTCGGGCGGCGGCGGGTTCTTCTTGAGCGCCGCAGTCTCGTGCTGGCGCCGAGGATTGGCGAATTCAAGCCCGACGGCGCCGACTTTGGCTTGATAGATCGGTGGCAGCACCACCTCCATCGCCACGTCGTAGCAATGGGGCCCTTCCCAGTTGCCCCAGCACACATGCAGCCGCACGCGATCTCTGGGGATGCCCTCGAGCGCGGCGTTCAGCGCATCGACGTGCTGCTCTACCTTTTCCGCGAATTCGGCGTCGGTCAGATCCTGATAGAGTAGCACCCGCTCCATTGCCAGGTCGGGGGCGTCGATCTGCAGCACGAAGCCGGCATCCACCACTGCTCTGTATTCCTTGGACATCTCGCGCACGATCGCATCGAGATAGGCTTGATCAGATTCGTAGTAGGCATTCATCATGGTGGTCGCTATGACGCCAGGAGAGGGTGCGTTCATGAACCGCTCGGTCGCGTGCGCGTTGGGATTTGATGCATTGCGTAAGGATCGATCGATCTCTTTCTGCAGTTCGGCTTCACCGCGATAGGAAAGCTCGCCGATCGCCTCGGGGGCGTCGAACACCTTGCTGGTCTTTGGGATGCGCGCCTGCATGCGTTCCGTGAATTTCGCGAATTCGATAAATTCCTTACCGTATGGCCGGCTCGAAACGCCGCCGAAGCCGCTCATCCGCTGAGGCACATAGGTCTGGAACCCAACCCGCCCTTGCTCGCCGTCATTGGCGATGTCGATACCAGCCTGGGCCTCTTTTTCCATGACATAGGCGACGCGTTCATCAGCGACCTCGTCGATCTTCTTGGGATCGATCCGCTTTCCGTCCTCGTCATCAATAAGGAGGGAGCTTAGGGGCTCGCCGCGCGGCAAACTTCCTGCATGGGTGGTGAGAATTTTGTCGGTGCTGAGTTTCATAAAACGCCGTTCCTATATATTTATTGACTGCTTCTATTGTTGCGCAAAGAATAGCAGATGCATTAAATTGGTACACCATTAAGTGGACTACATCCCGGCACAACACGGGAAAGTTTTTTGAAACCAGGGAGACATAATTATGCCATCTACGAACAAATTTTTACTCGGGCTGGCCGCGCTCGGCTTCACCCTGCAATTCGCAAACGTGACGCCTTCGCACGCGCAAAGTAAGTTTGCCGGCGTCGATCTGTCTGCCGATAAGGTCGGCGGCATCGAAGATATGCAGGACGTGAAGAAATATTGCGGGACCAAGGACTTAAAAGTCGCGTTTTCTGACGGCTGGGGCGGCAACTATTGGCGCCAGATTACCCGCCGAGAGTTCGAAAACGAAGCGGCCAAATGTCCGAACATCAAAACGGTTCGCTACACCGATGGCGAGTTCAAGGCGGAAAAGCAGATCGCCGATATTCGCGGTCTAATCGCGCAGCAATTCGACGTCATCATCGTGTTTGCTGATACCGGTGTTGCCCAGCTGAAAGTTATGCGCCAAGCGACCAAGGCTGGTATCGCGGTCATCCCGTTCAGCACCGGCGATGCCAAGTTTGGCAAGATGGGCCGCGACTACCTCACACGCGTCACCGAAACCCAGATCGGGCTCGGAAAAATGCTGGCCGAATGGATGGTCAAGACACTGGGCGGCAAGGGCAACGTCATTGTCCATGGCGGCACGCCGGGCAATCCCATGACCGCGTCGCAGGCGGTGGGCTGGCGCGAAGTGTTCGCCAAGCATTCCGGCATCAAGGTTCTCGAGGGCCCGGTGGACACCAATTGGAACCCGGCACTGGCGCAAAAAGTTACCGCTGCCGCTATCGCCAAATATCCCAAAATCGACGGGATCATGGCCGAAACCACCGGCCCAATTCGCGCCTTCCTGGCGGCCGGCAGGCCGATCCCGGCCTGGGCGGGGCAGGATTTAAACCAGTTGAGCTGCCTCTGGCAGGATCACCATGCCGCCAACCCAACCTTCAAGATGGCCACCGCCAGCGCCCATACCTGGCTTGCCCGCTTGGCGTTGCGCAAAGGTCTGGCTGCGGTGAATGGAATAAATAATGACGAGCCGAGCCTGATCAACTTGCCGTTCTCGGAGGACAGCACGTCGTCCGACAAGGCGCTCAGGGTCAAGTGCGACAAGAGCCTGCCGGCGACTGCGATCCCGTCGGCCATGGTTTCCAAGGAGGATATGAGGATGATCCTCAAGTAATCAGGCGCGAGTTCGTCTGGTATGGCTGATAACGCCGGCAAGGCGGCCGAACCGCGGCAGCGGGCGCGGGCGTGGACGAAGCGCGAGCACAAGGGGCGAAAAAAACCGCTTTCCCGGCTATGGATCGTGGTTATTTCCACCGCTTTGTTGATCGTCGCGGGTGCCCTGATTGCACCTTCAACGGTATCGGTGGGTGCGTTGCAACTGATGCTGCCGTTCTTCGCGATCCTTGCGGTCGCGTCGATCGGCCAGCATTTGGTGATCCAGCAGCGCGGCCTCGACCTCTCGGTTGCGGGCATCATGTCGTTCTCGGCGGTCATCGTTTCGGCGCTGCCAAGCACAGAGGCCGGGATCGGCACGACCCTGGCCTTTGTCGCTCTCGCCCTGGCAATGGGGGTCGGCATCGGCGCGGCGAATGGCATTCTGGTTGCGCTGTTGCGGGTCAACTCGCTAGTCACCACCCTCGGAATGAATTCCCTTATGCTGGGGATTACCATGTGGGTCACCTCCGGGTTCTCGCAGCAGGTGCCGCCGTCGCTCAATAAGTTCGGTATCGGCAAGTTCTTCGAGGTGCCGCTGACCATTTACGTCATGCTCGTCCTTGGGGCGATCGCGATATTCTTGCTGGAAAAAACAACGCTCGGACGGCGCTTCATCGCCACCAGCGTCAATCCGGATGCCGCCATTGCGGTTGGCATTCCGCTCGACTTCTATCGGGTTGCGACCTACGCGCTCGCCGGCTTCTGTTACGCGGCGGCGGGCGTGCTGCTGGCAGGCTTCGTTGCGTCGCCGACCGTATTCAGCGGCGTGCCCTATCTGTTGGCGACAGTTGCGGCGGTCGTGGTCGGCGGCAATCCCATCGGCGGGGGGGTGCGCGGCAGCGTCGCCGCCACCATTGTCGGCGCACTGTTCCTGACCTATCTCGGCCAACTGGTACTCGCGGTCGGGTTTGAGACGTCGGCCCAGAACATCGTCCAGGCCGTGATCATCATCGCCAGTGTCGGCATCGTCGAAGTAGGCCGGCGCATCCGCTTCGAATGGATACGCTTCAAATTTTGGGTCACCTCGCCCGACGTCGAATTTCGAATTCGCACAACTTTTACCCGGTCCATGGCGCGGCTGGGGCTTTCCAAACTTTTGGATAATGTCTCGTCCGACACCAGGACACGCATGCACACCGCCTATCTTCGATTAAAAAGACGATTGGAAATAACCGAATGAGCGCCCCCAGACAATTCATGGCCGCGCCCGTGATGGGGATCGTTGGCGCCACCAAATATTACGGCCCGGTGGAGGCGCTCAAGGCCGTCAGCCTCAACGTCAAACGCGGCGAAATTCATGCCATCGTCGGCGAAAACGGTGCTGGAAAATCGACGCTCATTGGCATTGCCGCCGGGACCATTCCACCGGATTACGCCGTCGTGCGCATGGTCGGCAAGGAAGTGAAAAGGCCCAATGCCAAAAAGCTGCGTAAAGTCGGCATGGCGGTCACATTCCAGCATCCAGAGTTGGCGGAAGACTTGACTGTCATGGAGAATATGCAGCTTGCGGCGCCCAATCTGAAAGGGCCGGAAGGCCGGGCGGAGGCGAAACGATTGCTATCCGAAGTGGCATCGGAGCAGCATGCGATGTCGCTTACCACGCGCGTACGCGATCTGACGCTGGCGCAGCATCACGTCATCGAACTTGCCCGGGCGCTGGCCACCAAGCCCCAGGCTTTGTTGCTGGACGAGCCGACCGAGCCGTTCCAGCAGGCGGACATCGACAAGCTGTTCGCGCTTATCAAACGGCTTCGCGAAGAAGGCGTCGGCATTGTCTACGTTTCGCACCGGTTGCACGAGATCAAGGAGCTGGCCGACCGTATTACGGTGCTGCGCGACGGCAGGATAATTGACACCCGTCTGGCCAAGCAAATCACCCCGGATCAGATTGTAACCATGATCGCAGGTAAGGAGCTGCGCCAGATATTTCCAGACAAGTCGCAGAATGTCGGCGCCGCCGTGCTGGAAGTCAAAGGGCTCCAAGGGCCCGGTTTTGAAAATGTGAGCTTCACTGCGCGTGCGGGCGAAATTATCGGCATCACCGGTATCGAAGGCGAAGGGCAGCGCGAGTTTCTTCGCACCATCGCCGGGTTGGAACGGCGTAGCGCCGGATCGGTGAAAATCGACGGCGCCGCCGTTTCCGGCGACAATGTGGCCGCCGCGCGGAGCGCAGGCATTGGGTTCGTCACCGAGGACCGCCACGAAGAAGGCCTGTTCCTCTCTTTGAAGCTGCGCGAAAATATCGGTATCGGCGCACTCCACCGAATTTCATCGGGCGGTATCATTGACAAAAAACGGGACATGACGCTGACCGAGGATGTCATCGACCGGCTCGATGTGGCCACTGGAATGATCGTCGAAGACGACGACACGTTGGCTGCGGATCTCTCCGGCGGCAACCAGCAAAAGACGCTGATCGGGCGCGAGCTTGCGGGCGAGCCCAAGGTGCTGCTGATCGATGAGCCGACCAAGGGCGTCGATGTCGGGGCGCGCAGTGAAATCTACCAACGCCTGCGCGAGCTTGGCGCCAGTGGTTTTGCCGTTGTGGTGTCGTCTTCCGACGGCTTCGAGCTTGAGGGCCTGTGCGACCGCGTCGCGGTATTCGCGCGTGGCCAAATTGTGACCGAGCTTGCGGGCGAAGAGCTAACCGATGAAGCCATAACGGCTGCCAATATGACGACGACGGTGGCGCGTGCAAGCGGCACCGCAATTGAGGATACCGAGCCCGGCTGGCGGCGCATCATATCGGCCGTTCATTTCCCGGCGTTGGTGCTAACCGTTTTGACCGGCATTGTCTTGGCCGGTACAGGGGCGATAAACGAGTTTTTCCTTTCGCCCTTCAATATCGAGACCATGCTGACCTTCCTCGCCATTCTGGCCTTCATCTCGATCGGCCAGTTGGTGACGATCCTGGTTGGCCGCATCGATCTTTCGGTCGGTGCCTTGGCTGGGTTCGTTGTAGTGCTTGCGTCGTTTTTGGCGCCCGATGGGGCGTCGGCGGTCGATACACTCTGGGGTGTAGGTCTGATTCTCGCTGTCGCTGCCGGTTTTGGATTGTTGCAGGGCTGGATGATCACCTGGCTTAATATTCCTGCGATTGTGGTGACGCTGGCCACTTTTATCGGCCTGCAGGGCATGTCGCTGGTTTTACGGCCACGGGCGGGAGGGGCGATCACCGATTATATCTCCGACGTGACCCAATGGAAGATGTTGGCGGTTCCTGCCTGTTTCGCGGTGGTCGTGATCATCGTAGTGTGCTTCGAGTTCGGTTTGTTCCGCACGTCTCTGGGCCGCCGGCTGCGCGCGGTAGGCTCGAACCCGCTCGCCGCCACCCGCGTCGGCGTTAGCGCCAATCGCCATATTTTACTGGCGTTCGTGCTGTCGGGAATATTGGCCGGGATTGGCGGATTGATTTTGGCCGGCCAGGTGGGTATCGGCTCCCCC
>JABHAA010000032.1 GCA_018674495.1 Rhodospirillaceae bacterium
ATTGATGGTGCCGGCTGCAGGAGTCGAACCCGCGACCCCCTGATTACAAATCAGGTGCTCTACCAACTGAGCTAAGCCGGCTATATTGAGTGCGTCATATACGCCCGATGCCGCCTCCGCGCCAGAGGGAATTTTCCGCTTACAAATTTTGGCGCAAGCGGTCGATGAGAAGCTGGATGATACCCTGCATGATCGGGTTCATTTCCTCATACAGGCGGTCAAACTCGTCCTGCGCCATCGTGCTCAACTCGGTGTCCTCAAGAGCGATCACCGAGGCGGCGTGGGGCTCGTGATCGAGCAGGGACATTTCGCCGAAGATGGCGCCAGGGCCGATTTTGGCCAGGGTTCTCGCCTTGTCGGATTTGTAATCCCGAACTACGGCGGCTGAGCCTTCGACGATCAGATAGAGCGCGCCGCCTTCGCGGCCCTGCTTGATGATGCGCGCACCTTTTTTGTACTGCACCCTGGTGAATGATGATTGTTCGGACATGCAAGGTGATCCCTTTATTTATCGACCTCCTAAAATAGCTTCCTCGCCGCGAAAATCAATTGCTTCCGTTATGGCCTTTGGGATGGCTTGCTTCGGGGGCCGGGCTGGCTCTAAAATTCCTCCCACCGATAACTTTGGCCAATGACATTATATATAAGAGGGGAGGAGTATTCGCATGCCCATGGATATCCGCCGGGTTGTTACCGGCCATGACGAGACCGGAAAAGCCATCGTAACCTTGGACGGCGCGCCGCCGCGTCTGACCACCAGCCGCGCCGGCTCGGAACTGGCGCTATTTTGGGTTGAGGCCAATACCCCCGCCGACAATTCCGGCGAGGCGGACAAGGGCGATCTGGATGTGGGTATCCCGCCGCCCGCCGGCGGCTCAATCTTCCGGGTGGTAGAGTTTCAGCCCGAAGGCTCGATGGAGGCGGCGGACAACACCGAATCCGAGGGCCTCATAAATATGGGCGCGACCACCCCAGACGGCGCCCGCCATCCCGGCATGCACCGCACCGAATCCATCGATTACGCGATCATCATGACCGGCGAGATCGATATGCTGCTGGATGATTCGGAAGTGCATTTGAGCGCTGGTGATGTGGTTGTCCAGCGCGGCACCTACCATGCCTGGGCTAACAGGGGCACGGAACCTTGCCGGGTTGCCTTTGTGTTGATCGACGCGGATCCCGCGCGGTAGAAGTTTGTTTTTCGCTCACGGTACGAGCCCCTTGCGGGGCCCGCACCTGCGCGGGCGCGCCGGACGACCGGCGAGCCGCGTTGCGGCTAGTTCGATGGGATTTGGGTCGGGAGAATATGCGGCAGAAAGAACGAATCTGCGTCCGCCGGCCTCGATTATTGATATAAGCTATTATTATATAACGATAATACGAATTGGGTTCGTTTCGTAATCCCGCCGATGTGACGATTGGGACTCCAATTCTCGACCAGCGTTTAATTCGTGACAGTATACTAATTAAACGCGAATTAAACCCAGCCGGCGAGCCGCGTTGCGGCTAGTTGTTGAAGTGTGGCTAGTGGTTATCGGTGCGCCGCAGCTCGTACAGGGCGATGGCCGCCGCCGCCGAGAGATTGAGGCTGCCGGCGCTGGGGAGCATGGGGATTGACGCCAGGGCATCGCATTTTTCCGCTGTCAGGCGGCGAAGGCCGCGCCCTTCGGAGCCGATGATCAGGGCAACCCGGCCGGCCCGCGCGGCGCTTGATAACGCCGCATCGGCATCGCCGTCCAAACCAATGCACCAGAAATCGGCGTCTTTCAATTGCGCCAGGGTGCGCGCAACGTTGGTCACCCGCACCAGCGGCAATTTTTCGAGGGCGCCAGAGGCCGCCTTGGCCAGCACGCCGGTTACCTCCGGGGCGTGGCGGTCGGGCAAAATGATGGCCGATGCGCCAAACGCTGCCGCCGAGCGCATAACGGCGCCGATATTGCGGGGATCGCTGGCCTGATCGAGGAGTATTACCAGAGCGTCATCGGCCGCCTCTTCGGTAATGTCGCCAATATCCATACCCGCCAGGGGCGCCACTTCCAAGGCGATGCCCTGATGCACGGCGCCGGGCGGTAATATTTCGTCCATATCACGCCGCGCCATGGTCTCGGAGATGGCCTTGCCATCTTCGTCCAGTTGGATTTTGTCGTCGTCGGTGGTCAAAAGACGGTATTTGCGGCGCGCCGGGTTGGCCATGGCCGCTTCGACCGCATGCGCCCCGTAAAGCCACATTTTGTGGGACGGATTTTGCTCTCTGGCTGGGCTCGCACCCCCGGATCGGGTGGCGTCGCGGCGGCGGTGGCCGGATTTGTGGGATGGCTTGCGTTTTGGCATGATTTTTTGTACATTACATAAAGTGAAACGCTCGCGACAGGGCTTAATTCCGATATTCTTGAAAAAAGGATAATCGGACGCGGTTTGTCGCGCGCTTTTGTGTTGAGTGCTTTTATGTTGACAAGGCATTGATAATTCTCGATAGAACGCCAATCCGGTTCATGAACAATAATTCAGTGAGGAGGAGTGCCCGAGTGGCTAAAGGGGACGGGCTGTAAACCCGTTGGCGTACGCCTACGTTGGTTCGAATCCAACCTCCTCCACCATTGGAACCGAAGGAGCGTTGGATAATATTAAGACGATCCGGAGGTTCGATAAGTTAGACCAGGATGTTCAGAACAAGGCGGGTGTAGCTCAATGGTAGAGCAGAAGCCTTCCAAGCTTACGACGAGGGTTCGATTCCCTTCACCCGCTCCAATTTCGATGGCCGCGGTATTTGATTTAGAGATTGAGAAACAAGCCGCGCCGGGCGCGGGAAAGAGATTGAGGAACAAGCCGCGCCGGGCGCGGCTAGAAGCCGATAACATTCACGCTTAGCGGAAAGATAGATAAGATGGCAAAAGAGAAATTTGAGCGCACCAAACCGCACTGCAACGTAGGCACGATTGGCCATGTTGATCACGGCAAGACGACGTTGACGGCGGCGATCACCAAGGTATTGGCGGAAGCTGGCGGCGCGGAGTTCAC
>JABHAA010000107.1 GCA_018674495.1 Rhodospirillaceae bacterium
CAACAGCTTGGCGATCAGCACGTCGGACCGGGTTAGCCGCCCACCGCGCAAGGCCGCCGCCAATTGCAGAAAGACGATGGCGATGATCGACATCTCGACGATCAGCGGCACCCCAGAGAGCGGCGCATTGAACAGAAAGCGTGAAAATACGTCGGCGTTGATCGCCAGCATGAGAACAAAAATCCACGCCGTGCCGATGGCGTTGAGCGCGGAGATGAGCATATCGAAGGCGCTCATTACGCTCGTGCGCCAGCCGGCGGCGGGCGGCGTTACCGCCGCCTGGCTACCGTTCGCCAAGGCCCTGCCCCCCGGGTCCGCTACGGTTTTATTCGCGGTCCCACTGGCGGGCAATATCGATCTTGCGGGCCCGCAATTCATCCATGAAAGCGGTCAGTACGGCGCGCCCCGGAACTTTGCGTTTTTCCAAATTTTTCACCCACTCCATGGCGATATTGGGCATGGATTTGGCCCAACGCTTACGCTCGGCATCGGACATATCTGTAATTTTCATGCCCTTCTTTTTCATGATGCCGGTGAACTTGGCGTGCTTTGCACGGTCGATACGCGCTTGGTAGGGTCCCCAACCTTCCGCCACATCGCGGAAAATTTTCTGCACCTTGGGCGGCAGACCATCCCAGGCATCGCGATTGACCGTGAGGAACGAGGTTGCGGAAACGCCGAAATGAACACGCGTCATATTTTTCGCTGCCTCATACGTCTTGTATGGGAAGGCCAGCGATACCGAGATAGGATATCCGTCATAAAGACCATTGCGAATATCGGTGAACGACGCCGCCATATTGGCATTGACCACGACCGCGCCGGTGCCACGCAGCCAATGGCCCATGGAGCCGGATGCGCCAAGCTTTTTGCTTTTCAGATCGTCGATGCTTTTAACCGGAAATTTGGTGAACAATTGCATTGTCTGCGATGAGCCGCTGGTAAGGTACACATGGTTGCGGTCGAGAAGCATCTTGTTCATGGCTGGCACTTTGGCGCGCACCGCGTTGTCGATTTCGCGAACCTGTTCGAGGGATTGGCGGCCAAATGGCGCCATATAGAGATATTGCTCCAGCGGCAGCGAAGAAGGCTCGAACGTCTTCAGACACAGACAAACCTGGGCGATGCCTTCTTCGACGGCTTCGAATACTTCGGTCATCTTGGCCAGGCTTTGGGAGTAGGCGCCGGTCCACTGAATTTTGAAATCGAGGCCGGAAGCAGCAAGGCGCTTGTCGATCTCCGGCATGAAATAATCCTTGGAGGCGCGCACATAAGTCACGATTGGCGGCGCGCCCGAAACGGCAACCATCTTGATGGTCTTGGCGGCGACCGGCTGGGCCAGCGCGGTAACGAAAATCGCCGTGGCAACGGCGCCACTGGTGAGTGCAAATTTATTCGGCATTGGAAATCCCCTAGTATGAATGAAGCCTTAATTTACGGCTTGGCACCGTCTTCGCAGGGCGTACGGTAACACAAGCGTGATTGGTTGGACAATATTCGCCTGTAAGATACTCGCCCCTCCCCCGTTAAGCGTTCCTTAGCAGCCTTTGCGTTATCAGCGGCCCAGGCTCGAGGCGTTGATGAGGAGGCTGTGATGGAAAAACTGATCGACCCTGTCTATCTGGAAACCCAATTCCGGGCCCTGCTGGACTGGTTGCTTGCCGAGGTTTTGGTGCTCTCGTCCTTCGGGCAGCTTGCCGTTATCGCCGCCGCCTATTTCATTGCCTATGCCGGTCGGCGCAAATGGGGAGTGCTGATCGCGCTGCTGACCCATTGGCGCGGCGCCGATAATATCGTCGCCAAGACCGGCGAAACCCTCAGCGTCGTCGCGCTGCCGTTCATCTGGCTGGTGCTGCAATATGTGTTCGGGCTGATCGCCGCCTTTGCCAAATGGCCGCATCATTTGATGACCGTCACGGTCAGCTTGCTCACCGTCTGGATCATCATCCGCCTGACCACCGTCCTGATCCGCGACAAAAGCTGGGCCAAGGCAATCACCATCGGCGCCTGGATGATAGCGGCGCTGAATATCGTTAATTTGCTCGATCCGACCATGGCGTTTCTGGATAGTTTGAGCATCACCCTCGGCGATCTCCGCATATCGGTGTTGCTGGTTATCAAGGGCATGCTGTCCCTGGCCATCTTGTTGTGGCTGGCCTCCATATCGTCGCGCATGCTGGAGCAGCGCATCCGCGCGCTGCCCAATATCACGCCGTCCATGCAGGTACTGTTCACCAAGCTGGCGCGCATATTATTGCTGGTGATCGCCGTCTTTGTTGCCATGAGTATCGTCGGCATCGATCTGACCGCCTTCGCGGTGTTCTCCGGCGCGCTTGGTGTCGGCATCGGTTTCGGGCTGCAGAAATCGGTCTCCAACCTATTCACCGGCATGATGATTTTGATGGACCGCTCGATCAAACCAGGCGACGTGATCGAAGTGGGCGACACATACGGTACCGTCAATTCCCTCGGCGGGCGCTACGCATCGGTGATCACCCGCGACGGCATCGAACATCTGATCCCTAACGAGGAGCTGGTCTCCCAGCGGGTCGCCAACTGGACCCATTCGGACAGCGATATCCGCCTCCGGCTCAATGTGGGCATCGCCTATGGCTCGGACGTGCCGTTGGCTATGGAAACCTGTATCGAAGCGGCGAAATCGGTGGATCGGGTGTTGCCGCAGCGCAACCCCAACTGTCTGATCCTCGGCTTTGGCGACAGCTCCATCGATCTGGAGTTGCGCATCTGGATTTCGGATCCGCACAACGGCGTCGCCAATATCAAGAGCGCGGTCTTTTTGCAGATATGGAAAATGTTCAAGAAAAAGGGCATCGAAATGCCCTTCCCGCAGCGCGATGTTCATATCAAATCCGGGGCGCTTCCCGCTTAAGCCTCAGAGCCGCGTTTGATCCATATCAAAGACCGGAGATAAAATAGGGTCTTAAGGTTGTCTCGAACTCAGAGGCAAACCCTATGTCCGGTGTATCCGAACCCGATTATTCGGCGCAACTTTGGTACGGCCCTCCCCGGCGCTCCCGATCCGAGGATGGCGAAAGCCGCCCGCCGGATATCCTGGTCGGGACTGTAGAAGTTGCCGTCCGCCTGTTCGGCATCCTCGCCGGGCTCACCCCGGAAAACCCCATCACGCTTAGCTTGCCCGCGCCTGTGACCGCCGGTGATGTTGTCGCCGCCGTCCAAGAGCAGTGCGGGCCCGCCATGTTCGCCCACCCGGCGCGGCGCATCGGTGAAACCTCGCCGAGCTGCCGGTTGTTCTTAGCGGGCGAGCCCATCGAAGATTTTGGCGCCCGCCTGGAAGCGGAAGGCGGCGCGCCCCTGGACGTCGAACTGATTCTGGTGCTGGCCTACGAGGGCGGCTGAAAGACGGAGCAAGATCATGAATATTATCGATCCCAAGTTCGGAACCCTGGAAGCCGAGGAAAAGGCGCCGCACGAAGACAACACGTGGGTGTCGTCTTCGTGCGCCCTTTGCTACGGCTCGTGTTCAATCAAGGCGCACCGCGTCGATGGGGTGATCGTCAAGATAGAGGGTAATCCCGACAGCGTGGTCGGCAAGGGCCGGCTCTGCGGCAAGGGTGTCAGCGGCATCATGAGCCATTACGATCCCAACCGGGTAACCAAGCCATTGCGCCGCACCAACCCGGAAAAGGGCATTGGCGTCGACCCTAAGTGGAAGGAAGTAAGCTGGGACGAAGCGCTGGACGAGATCGCTGCCGAGCTGGTCCGCATCCGCGCCGAGGACCCGCGCAAGCTTTTGCTGCAAAGAACCACCACGGTAACCGCCAGCCGGCTACCGTTTCAGGCCTTCGCCGCCGGCTTCGGCACGCCCAATCATTCCACCGGCGGCGGCGGGCTGCATTGCGGCAACGGCGCGCATTTAATCTCGGGCATCATGCATGCCAGCTGGGGCGTGTTGCCGGACTTTCAATATTGCAACTACGCCATTTATTTCGGCGCCTCCAAGGGCCATTCGGCGGGTCACGCCTCCACCTCCAACATGGGCATGGCGGCGGACGCCAGGGCGCGCGGCATGAAGATGGTGGTCGTCGATCCCATGTGCAATTTCGCCGCCGCCAAGGCGTCCGAATGGGTGCCCATCCGGGTCGGCACCGACGGCGCCCTGGCTTTGGCCATGTGCAACGTGCTGGTCAATGATCTGGGCGTTATCGATGCACCATATTTAAAGGCCAAGACAAACGGCCCGTACCTGACCGGACCCGACAAGCGTTATATGCGCGATGCCTTCACCGGCAAACCGCTGGTCTGGGACGAGCGGGCTGGCGGCGCCCGCCCGTTTGATGAATCTGATCCCGCCGACATGGCCCTGGAAGGAACCTTTTCGGTAGACGGCACCGCTTGCCGCCCTTCCTTCGACCGGCTGAAAGAACATTTTCTGCAATTCACCCCGGAATGGGCGGAAGAGATCACCACCGTTCCGGCGGCAAACATCCGCCGTATCACCAAGGAATTCGCCGATGAAGCGCGGGTCGGCTCGACCATCGTCATCGACGGCGTCACCGTTCCCTACCGCCCGGTGGCCGCCATCGCCTTTCGCGGCTCCCAAGGGCACAAAAATTCGGTCTACAATTTCCTGGCGGTGGATTTGCTGAACCAGATGGTCGGCGCCGCCGATGTGGCCGGCTCCTGCCTCGGCTTCAACCCCACCTGCCACGGCCATCCCGATACCGGCCAGCCCTGGTACGAGCCGAACGCCGATCCGGACGGGCTGATGATCACCGGCATGTGGATGGGCTATCACTATCCCTACCCTGTCGGAGCGCCGCGCCTACCGCAAAATATCGGCCTCCAGGATTTGTTCGTCATGAGCATGACTTCGCCGTTCCTGGATTCTACCGACCGGGAAAAATTGTGGGACGATATGGATCTGCCTTACCGGCCCGAGATGATCATCAATTACGGCTCCAACTTGTTGATGAGCATCGCCAACAAGGACGTGGTCGCCGAAAGTTTGAAGACCTACAAGATGATCGTCAGTTTCGATGTGTTGCTGACCGAGACCTCGGAGTTTGCAGATATCGTGCTGCCCGATTGTGATTATCTGCAATCCAAGGATTCCCGCTCCAACTTCCCGTTCATATTCTCATTGCCCGCCGGCATGGGCGAATGGTGTTGGCCGATCCGCCAGCCCGTCGCCGAGCCCCAAGGGGAGCAACGGCCCATGGCTGAGGTGATGTTGGAATTGGCCGACCGGGTTGGCTTCCGCGCCGACCTCAACGCCGGGTACAACGGCGCTATTAATTTGCGCCCGCCCTACCGGCTGGAAGGCGACAAAAAATACACCTACGAGGAAATTTGCGATCACGATCTTAAAAATAATTTCGGGCCGGAGCACGGCTGGGAATGGTTCAAAGAACACGGCCTGATCAAATGGGACAAGAAGCCCGAAGAGGTTTATTGGCGCGCCTTTGTCGATGTGCGAGTGCCGATCTATTGGGAATGGATGATCGACACCCACAAAGAAATCGCCGCCATCGCCGAGCCCCGCGGGCTTCAAATTCCGGAAGAATATTACGATCCAATGGCCACCTGGCTGCCGTGCCTGTCCCACGAAGAGCATGGCGAAGGCTTCGATTTCTACGCCTTCTATTACCGCGACATCATCCACACCAATAGCTACACCATGGAAAATCCGTGGCTGGACGAGGCCGCGCGGCTGGATCCGTTCTCCTACAATATCGCCATCAACACAGAATCGGGCCGCGCCCAGGGTCTCGCCGACGGTGACGCTATCGCGGTCGAGACATCAACCGGGCGCCGCGTCGAGGGGCGCGTGAAACTGACCGAAGCGATCCATCCAGAGGGCCTCGGCATCGCTGCGCTGGCTGGCCATTGGGTGGACACCATGCCCATCGCCAAGGGTAAGGGCGTCTTCTTCAATGAGCTGCTGGAACTGGATTACGAACATGCCAGCCCGGTCAATCTCAATCTTGACCTTTGCGCCAAGGTCAAGATCACCAGGTTGGAGGCCGCGTCATGAGGCTGGGCATGGTGATCGATCTGAAACGCTGCATCGGCTGTTATGGCTGCCAATTGTCCTGCAAGGCGGAAAACGGCACGCCGCCCGGGGTCTTTTTCGCCCGCGTCCTCAAACAGGTAAGCGGCAAATATCCCACCGTGCAGAACACGTTTCTCCCCGTTCTCTGCAATCATTGCGACGATCCGCCTTGTGTCGAGGTGTGCCCAACCGGCGCCGCCTTCGTCTGGGAAGAAGACGGCATCGTCGATGTGGACCACGACAAATGCGTCGGCTGCCGCACCTGTATGCTGGCCTGTCCCTATTCCCAGCGCTTCTTTAATGACGAGACGCGCCCCTATTTCGGCGAAGGCGGCGCGACGCCTTTTGAGACAGCCCGAGCCAGCCACCATCAGACCGGGGTCATTCTAAAATGCAATCTCTGCCGCGACCGGGTGCGGGATGGCGGCAAGCCGGCCTGCGTCGAAAACTGCCCCACGGTGGCCCGCATATTCGGTGACTTCGACGATCCCAACTCTGAGGTTTCGCACCTGATCAAGGAACGCGGCGGCTTTCCGCTGCGCCCCGAGAAAGGCACTAAGCCCCGCGTCTATTATCTGCCGGCCTAACCGGCAAAAGGAAGCCAGAGCATGACCCATCTTGATCACCGTTATGATCAGCTGATCGACGATCTTAAAAGCGAATACCGCCCGCAAAGGGAATGGGCCGAGGGGCGAGGGTTTTTCCTCATCGTCGGCCATTTTTTGGTCGGGCTGGCGGCCGGCGCTTGGCTGTTCGGACTGGGCTTCGAAGACAGTTTCGCGCTGTTAAGCGGCTGGCTGCTGGCCGGGCTGGGCGGCCTTGCCCATCTGGTCAATATCGCCAGACCGGAACGCGCCTTGCGCATGATGACCCGGTTCCGCACTTCGTGGGTATCGCGGGGCTTTTGGGGCTTGGTGTTCTTCATGATCGGCGCCACGGTTTATCTGGTGACGCTGCTGGCGCCGGCGGCGATTGGCGGCACCGATACCATTATTGCCCAGGCTGCCATGGCGCTATCCATCGCCGGCGCGGTGATCCTGATCGGCTATATGGGCTTCGTTTACACGGCCTCGAAAGGCATTCCGTTTTGGGATTCGAACCTTCATCCGGTGCTCTACATGTCCTATGCGGCGCGCGGCGGCGCGGCCATGGTGCTGCTGGGGCTAGCCTTTGGTGCCGGCACGGGTATCGATGCAGAAATCCTGTTGGAATTGTGGCTGACAGCAACGGCGCTGGCCGCTATTTTGTGGATATTGGAAATCCAAGGCGCCTATGCCAGCCGCGACGATGCGGCCATCCGCTCGGTTCGCGATATCCTGTCTGGGCGGCTGGCCTTCGCGTTTTATGCGGGCATGCTGCTGATCGGGCTACTGCTGCCCGCCGTCCTGATTGCCGGCATCGTGGCACCCCTTTCGTCGGCGGTTATGGGGACGGTCGCGCTGGCCTCGGTGGCCGGTGATTTCTTTATGAAATACGCCTCGATCAAGGCCGGGCGCTACCTGCCCTTACGCATTCCATAAATCTTTACGACTAAGCCGAACCCTGCCATTGATCGGGCATGAAGGTTCTGCACACGGAATCCAGCGTCAATTGGGGCGGCCAGGAATACCGCATCCTGGATCAGATGAACTGGCTGGTCGCAAACGGCCATCAATGCGGCCTCGCGGCGCGCGCCGGCAGCGATATCGCCGCGCGCGCCGCCGCGATGGGGCTCAGCGTTCATGCGGTTGCCTATCAGGGACACTATAATCCCACGGCCATTAGGAAAATCCGAGCCATCGTCAAACGGCACGGCTACCAGATCGCCGACTGCCACGGCAGCCGCGACGTCATGACGCAAGCCTTCGCCCGCGATCTGGCGCCGGTGATCCGCACGCGGCACCTGTCGCAGCCCTTGAAGAACAAGCTGCACCGGCGTCTGCAGTGGCGCCATGGCTCCGACGCAGTGATCGCCACCGCCCAATGCATCAAGGATGAGATTTTAAACAAGGGCCTGGCGGCGGCGACGCGTATCCACGTCATCGGCGAATGGGCAGATGACGCGTTTTTCGATATTTCCGGGCGCGCTCAACACCAAGAAGACGTGCGCGCCGAATTCCAAGTGCCCGCGGGCGATGCCCTGGTTGCCGTCGTCGGCATGCTGCGCGGCGACAAGGCGCAGGAGCATCTAATCCATACCACCGCCGAAATGAAACGGCGCGGCCACCCGATCACGGCGCTTATTGTCGGGTCCGCAACCAATACCCAAGACACCTACGAGGCCGAATTGCGGGCGCTGGCGGCAAAACTGGGCGTTACTGATCGGGTGCGCTTTGCCGGCTACCGGGACGACGTGGCGCGCCTGACCCAGGGCGCCGATATCCTGGCCATCACATCCACCGCCGTCGAAGCCCAGTCGCGCACCGCGCCGCAAGGCTTTGCCAGCCTAACGCCGGTGGTCGCCAGCAATATAGGCGGCGTGGCCGAACTGGTGCGCCCTGGCGAGACCGGCTGGCTGGTAGCGCCGGGCGATGCACGCGCCTATGCGGATGCCTTTATCGCGATTTTGGGCGTGCCGGATAAGGCGACGGAAGTCACCAGGCGGGCAAGGGAATTGGCGGAAGCCTCTTTGCGCATCCAGCCCAAGATGGCGGAAACCTTGATGGTCTACGATGCGCTAATCAATAAAAGGACAACATCATGAACGAATTCACCTTGGCGCGCCGCCTAACCGCCGAATGTATCGGCACCGCCATCTTGCTGGCGACGGTGGTCGGCTCGGGCATCATGGGTGAGCGGCTGGCGGGCGGCAACGAGGCATTGGCCTTGCTTGGTAACACCATCCCCACCGGCGCCATATTGGTCGTCATAATTTTGATATTCGGGCCGTTGTCGGGGGCCCATTTCAACCCGGCAGTGACGGTGGCATTTTTGATCCGGGGCGAGATCAATGCCCGGGAATCGAGCCTCTATATCGTGCTGCAAATTCTTGGTGCCATCGCCGGCGTGTTCGCCGCCCATTTCATGTTCGAAATCGACATCTTGCAAGCGAGCACCAAAGTGCGCGCCGGCAGTGCCCAGTTCGGCTCCGAGATTATCGCCGCCTTCGGGCTGGTGGCGGCGATCCTCGGCACGATCCGCTTTCGCCCCGAAGCGGTTCCTTATGCGGTGGGCCTCTATATCACCGCCGCCTATTGGTTCACCGCCTCAACATCCTTCGCCAATCCCGCCGTTACCATCGCCCGCAGCCTGACCGATACTTTTTCGGGCATCCGCCCCATGGATGCGCCTTCCTTCATCATCGCCCAGTTTATCGGCGCGGTTTTGGCGGTCTGGCTGTTCAAATGGCTGTTCTCGCCCAAGGCCTGAATTATTGCGCGCCAGCGCGCCTTCCGTTTGCGAAAATATCGGCCTATAAAGTTGGCACTGCGCTCATCCTATTACAACAAGACTGAGAGAGGTAAACCATGGCTTTAATTTCCGTTGGCGAGACGGCTCCGGCTTTTTCGCTGCCCAACCAGGA
>JABHAA010000120.1 GCA_018674495.1 Rhodospirillaceae bacterium
GAGGCGCTGATCGACATATACCGGGTCATGCGCCCGGGTGAGCCACCGATTCTGGATACCGCCGATGCGTTGTTCGATGGCTTGTTCTTTGATTCCGACCGTTATGATCTGTCTTCGGTGGGCCGCGTGAAAATGAATTCCCGGCTTGGCTTCGAAACCGAAGATACGGTGCGCACGTTGCGCCGCGAAGACATCATGGAAGTGGTGAAGATCCTGGTTGAGCTTAAGGACGGCAAGGGCGATATCGACGATATCGATCATCTTGGCAACCGCCGCGTCCGTTCGGTCGGCGAACTGATGGAAAATCAGTATCGCATTGGTCTTCTGCGCATGGAGCGCGCCATCCGCGAACGCATGAGTTCGGTCGATATCGACACTGTCATGCCGCACGATCTTATCAACGCCAAGCCGGCAGTGGCTGCGGTCCGCGAGTTTTTTGGCTCGTCGCAATTGAGCCAGTTCATGGATCAGACCAATCCGTTGTCGGAGATCACCCACAAGCGCCGCCTGTCGGCGTTGGGACCGGGCGGTCTCACTCGGGAGCGGGCTGGCTTCGAGGTGCGCGATGTGCACCCCACCCACTATGGCCGCATCTGCCCGATCGAAACCCCGGAAGGGCCGAACATCGGTTTGATCAACAGCCTCGCGACCTATGCGCGGGTTAACAAATATGGCTTCATCGAAAGCCCTTACCGGCGGGTCAAGGATGCCAAGGTGTCCGAAGAGGTGGTCTATCTTTCGGCCATGGACGAGAGCCGCTATACCATTGCCCAGGCCAATTCGGAGCTGGATAAATCGGGCAAGTTTGTGCAGGAACTTAACAGTTGCCGCCAGGCTGGCGAGTTTGTCATGGCCATGCGCGACGAGATAGATATGATCGACGTCTCGCCCAAGCAATTGGTCTCGGTCGCTGCCGCGTTGATTCCGTTCCTGGAGAACGATGACGCCAACCGGGCTCTCATGGGCTCAAACATGCAACGCCAAGCGGTGCCGTTGATCCGCTCCGAGGCGCCGCTGGTCGGCACCGGCATGGAAGAAGTCGTGGCCCGGGATTCTGGTGCTACGATCATTGCCCGGCGCGCCGGCGTTGTCGATCAGATCGACGGCACCCGCATCGTCATCCACTCCGACGAAAATCAGGACGACGATCAGGGCCCCGGCGTCGATATCTATACGCTGCAAAAGTTCCAGCGTTCCAATCAGAACACCTGCATCAACCAGCGTCCGCTGGCCAAGGTCGGCGATGTCGTTGCTAAGGGCGATATCATCGCGGACGGGCCGTCGACCAATCTCGGCGAACTGGCTTTGGGGCGCAATGTGCTGGTGGCCTTCATGCCATGGAACGGCTACAACTTCGAAGATTCGATCCTGATATCGGAGCGTATCGTGCGCGACGATGTGTTTACCTCAATCCATATCGAAGAGTTCGAAGTGATGGCCCGCGACACCAAGCTGGGCCAGGAAGAAGTCACCCGCGATATTCCCAATGTTGGCGAAGAGGCCTTAAAAAACCTCGACGAAGCGGGCATTGTCTATATCGGCGCTGAGATTGAGCCGGGCGATATTTTGGTCGGCAAAGTGACGCCGAAGGGCGAATCGCCAATGACGCCGGAAGAGAAATTGCTGCGCGCCATCTTTGGCGAAAAAGCCTCCGACGTGCGCGATACCTCCTTGCGTCTGCCGCCCGGCGTCGCCGGCACGGTGGTCGAGGTGCGTGTCTTCTCCAGACGCGGCATCGATAAGGACGAACGCGCTCTGGCCATCGACCGGGCCGAGATAGAGCGTCTGGCAAAAGACAGAGACGACGAGATTGCGATCTTGGAGCGCAGCTTCCACGGACGCATCCGCGAACGGCTGGTCAATCGCAAGCTTGTCTCAGGCCCTAAGGGTCTGACCGCCGGCACCAAGATCGTGCCCGAGATGCTGGAGAAACTGACCGCCGGTCAGATGATGCAGATCACCGTCGCAAACGACAAGGTGATGTCCGAGATCGAAACCCTCAAGAAGCAATTGGAAGAGGGCGCCGGCGAATTCCAGAGCCGTTTCGACGACAAGGTCGAAAAGCTGGAGCGCGGCGACGAATTGGCGCCGGGTGTGATGAAGCTGGTGAAGGTGTTTGTTGCAGTGAAGCGCAAATTGCAGCCCGGCGACAAGATGGCCGGTCGCCACGGCAACAAGGGCGTGATATCCAAAATCGTTCCGATCGAGGATATGCCGTCCCTGGAAGATGGAACGCCGGTGGATATCGTGCTCAACCCCTTGGGCGTGCCATCCCGAATGAATGTGGGCCAGATTCTCGAGACCCATCTCGGTTGGGCCTGCGCCGGTCTTGGCCTGCAAATCGGCGAAGCCCTGGATGCCATGCGCCAGAACGGCCAGGAATCCAAGGACCTCCGCGAGAAGCTAAAATTCTCCTACGGCGATGATATCTATAAGCGGGATATCCAATCCATGGACGATAAAGCGGTGGTCGAACTGGCCGGTAACCTGCGCGGCGGTATACCGATATCGACGCCGGTGTTCGACGGCGCCCACGAGGTGGATATTGTCGAGATGCTCGAAAAGGCCGGGTTCGATACCTCGGGTCAGGTGCGTCTGTTCGATGGCCGCACCGGTGAGCATTTCGACCGTATGGTCACTGTCGGCTACATCTACATGCTGAAATTGCATCACTTGGTCGATGATAAAATCCATGCCCGTTCGATCGGTCCCTACAGCCTTGTGACCCAGCAGCCGCTTGGCGGCAAGGCGCAGTTCGGCGGCCAGCGCTTCGGCGAGATGGAGGTCTGGGCACTCGAAGCCTATGGCGCCGCGTATTCGCTGCAGGAAATGTTGACCGTCAAATCCGATGATGTTTCCGGGCGCACCAAGGTCTATGAGGCCGTGGTCCGCGGTGACGATTCGTTCGAAGCCGGTATCCCCGAAAGTTTCAACGTGCTGGTCAAAGAATTGCATTCACTTGGGCTCAACGTCGAGCTCAAACAGCGCAGCACCTGATCGTCGCTGTATGAAACCGGTATTTAGGAGAATATAGATGAATGAACTAACACGGATTTTTGAGCCCCAAGCCGGCAATCAGCAGTTCGATCAGATACAGATCAGCATTGCCAGCCCGGAGCGCATCCGCTCCTGGTCCTTCGGCGAGATCAAGAAGCCCGAAACCATCAATTACCGGACCTTCAAGCCGGAACGGGACGGCCTTTTCTGCGCCCGCATCTTTGGCCCGATCAAGGATTACGAATGTTTGTGCGGCAAATATAAGCGCATGAAATACAAAGGTATCGTCTGCGAGAAATGCGGTGTCGAAGTAACCCTTTCCAAAGTCCGCCGCGACCGCATGGGCCATATCGAACTGGCCGCGCCGGTGGCTCATATCTGGTTCATGAAATCGTTGCCGTCGCGCATCGGGTTGATGGTCGATATGACGCTTAAAGATCTGGAGCGTGTGCTCTATTTCGAAAACTACGTGGTGACCGAACCCGGCCTGACGCCGCTGGCCGAGAATCAGTTGCTGTCCGAAGATGAATTCCAGGACGCCGTCGACGAGTATGGCGAGGATGCGTTTCAGGCCGGCATCGGCGCCGAGGCTTTACGCGATATGCTCAAGACCATCGACCTGGAAGAAGAGGCCGAGACCCTGCGTGTCGATCTCAAGGAAACCAATTCGGAAGCCAAGCGCAAAAAATTCATCAAGCGCTTGAAGCTGGTCGAAGCGTTCATCGCGTCGGGCGCTCGCCCCGAATGGATGATCCTGGAAGTGGTCCCGGTTATTCCGCCTGAGTTGCGCCCCCTGGTGCCCCTCGACGGCGGCCGCTTCGCCACATCTGATCTCAACGATCTCTACCGGCGCGTCATCAACCGCAACAACCGTCTGCGCCGGCTGATCGAATTGCGGGCGCCGGAGATTATTGTCCGCAACGAAAAGCGCATGCTGCAGGAATCGGTCGACGCCTTGTTCGATAACGGTCGCCGCGGCCGCGCCATCACCGGCGCCAACAAGCGCCCGCTCAAGTCTTTGTCCGATATGCTCAAGGGCAAGCAAGGCCGTTTCCGCCAGAACCTCTTGGGTAAGCGCGTCGATTATTCCGGACGTTCGGTGATCGTCGTCGGCCCGGAACTGCTTTTGCATCAATGCGGTTTGCCAAAGAAAATGGCGTTGGAATTGTTCAAGCCGTTTGTCTATTCGCGCCTCGAAAAATACGGCATGGCGACCACCATCAAGGCCGCCAAGCGTATGGTCGAAAAAGAACGGCCCGAAGTTTGGGATATTCTGGAAGAGGTGATCCGCGAACATCCGGTGCTGCTCAACCGCGCGCCGACCTTGCACCGTCTCGGCATCCAGGCGTTCGAGCCGGTGCTGATCGAAGGCAAGGCGATTCAGCTGCATCCGCTGGTCTGCGCCGCCTTCAACGCCGATTTCGATGGCGATCAGATGGCGGTTCACGTGCCGCTGTCGCTGGAAGCGCAATTGGAAGCCCGGGTTCTGATGATGTCCACCAACAACATTCTGAGCCCGGCCAACGGCAAGCCAATTATCGTCCCCTCGCAAGATATCGTTCTCGGCCTCTATTATATGACGCTGATGCGCGACGGCGAACCGGGCGAGGGTATGGCCTTCGCCGATATCGACGAGATCGAGCAGGCGCTGGGTAGTGGCGCGGTTACCGTTCACACCAAGATCATTTCCCGCGTCCCGAAATTGGAAGAAGACGGCACCCAAACCACGGAGCGAGTGGAAACCACGCCGGGCCGCATGTTGCTTGGCGAATTGCTGCCTGCTCATTCTTCCCTAGGGTTCGGGCTGATCAACAAGCTGGTGACCAAAAAAGAAATCTCAGGCGTCCTCGATGAGGTTTACCGCCATTGCGGCCAAAAAGAGACGGTGATCTTCGCCGATCATATCATGAGCCTCGGCTTTAAACATGCGTGCCGGGCAGGTATTTCCTTCGGCAAGGACGATCTCGTAGTGCCCAAGGAAAAGCAAAAGCTGGTCGATGACACCGAAACCATGGTCGAAAGCTTTGAGCGTCAATATCAAGATGGCCTGATCACCCTCGGCGAGAAATACAACAAAGCCATTGATGCGTGGTCGACTTGCACTGATCAGGTTGCCGACGCCATGATGGCCGAGATTTCCAAGATTGAACCTGGCAAGCCCGTCAATTCGGTCTTCATGATGTCCGATTCCGGCGCCCGTGGCTCGGCGGCGCAAATGAAGCAGCTTGCTGGCATGCGCGGTCTGATGGCCAAGCCGTCCGGTGAGATTATCGAGACGCCGATCATTTCCAATTTTAAGGAAGGCCTGTCGGTGCTCGAATATTTCAATTCGACCCACGGTGCCCGCAAGGGTTTGGCCGATACCGCCTTGAAGACGGCGAACTCCGGGTACCTGACCCGCAGGCTGGTCGATGTCGCGCAAGATTGTATCATCACTATCGAAGACTGCGGCACCGACGACTTCATCCATTGCAATGCGGTTATCGAAGGCGGCGAGACCATCTTGTCGTTGCCCGACCGGGTTCTTGGCCGCACGCTTGCCGAGGACGTGATCTCTTCGGAGACGAGCGAGGTAATCATCCCGAAGAATACGCTGCTCGATGAAGCCGCTTGCGAGATTCTCGGCCTGGCTGACGTCGAGATGGTCAAAATTCGTTCGGTTCTGACTTGCGAAGCCAAAACCGGCGTCTGCGGCGCCTGCTATGGCCGCGATCTAGCGCGCGGCACGACGGTCAATATCGGCGAGGCTGTTGGCGTCATTGCCGCCCAGTCGATCGGCGAGCCGGGAACTCAGTTGACCATGCGGACCTTCCATATTGGCGGCGCGGCGCAACGTGGCGCCGAGCAGTCGAGCATCGAATCTTCGGCTGATGCGAAGGTCGAACTGGTCAATTGCAACGTTGTCAAAAACTCGTCCGGCGTCAATATCATCATGAGCCGCAATACCGAGCTTTTGCTGATCGATGAGCGCAAACGCGAACGTGCCCGTCACCGCATTCCCTACGGCGCCAAACTTTTGGTCCAAAACGGCAAGAAAGTCAGCCGCGGCGACAAGATGGCGGAATGGGATCCCTATACCTTGCCGATCATCACCGAAAAGGAGGGCATCGCCGACTACGTCGATTTGGACGAAGGCGTGACCATGCGCGAATCGGTGGATGATGCGACCGGCATTTCGTCTAAGGTGGTGATTGACTGGAAACAGCAGCCGCGGGCCGCCGATTTGCGCCCTCGCATCACCTTGCGCGACGGCCGCGGCCGTGTGGTCAAGCTGCCGAACGGGCTGGAGGCACGCTATTTCATGTCGGTGGACGCGATCTTGAGCGTCGAAAACGGCCAAAAGGTCAACGCCGGCGACGTGCTCGCGCGGATCCCGCGCGAATCTTCCAAGACCCGCGATATCACCGGCGGTCTGCCCCGGGTTGCGGAACTGTTCGAAGCCCGCAAGCCCAAGGATCATGCCATCATCGCGGAGAATGAGGGCCGCATCGAGTTCGGTAAGGACTACAAGAACAAGCGGCGCATCGTCGTGGTGCCCGATGACAAAGAGCTCGAACCTACCGACTACCTGATCCCCAAGGGCAAACATATCAGTGTCCAGGAAGGCGATTATGTAGAGCGCGGCGATCCGTTGATGGATGGTAATCCGGTGCCCCATGATATTCTGAAAGTAATGGGCGTCGAAGCCCTGGCGGAATATCTGATCGACGAGATCCAGGACGTCTACCGATTGCAGGGCGTGCGCATCGATGACAAGCATATCGAAGTGATCGTGCGCCAGATGCTGCAGAAGGTCGAGATCGTCAATGGCGGCGATACTACCTTCCTGGTGGGCGAATTGATCGACCGGTTCGAATACGACCGCCATAATGAGGAGGTCAAGGCGCGCAAGGGCCAGATTGCCACGTCGGTGCCCATGCTGCAGGGCATAACCAAGGCGTCCTTGCAGACCACGTCCTTTATTTCGGCGGCATCGTTCCAGGAAACCACCCGGGTGCTGACCGAGGCTTCGGTTTCCGGCAAGCGCGACAATCTGATAGGGCTGAAGGAAAACGTCATCGTGGGCCGTTTGATACCGGCTGGCACGGGTGCGGTAATGAAACGCCTGCGCGCCGTTGCCGCCGGCCGCGACGAAGTGCTCGAAGCCGAAAGCGCGAAAGTTCAGGCCCTGGCCGATGCTTCCGCGGCGGCCAGCGCGAAGGCAGCCGAACCAGCCGCCGAATAAGAAGCCATTCGATTCTCTTTTGGGCAGGCCCCGCCGCATCCGCGGCGGGGTTTTGCTTTGCCGAACCGCCCCGGAGCACAAGAAAATAGGAATTTTGATGGACAAATTATGCCGAAATCGGGCAAATCCGGAAAAATCGTGCGAAATCATCCATTTGCTCAAGAATTCTGCCGTTCTTTTGCTTGACGGGGAAATATCCCATGCATAATATGCGAGCCTTCCCGGGGGTGTTGGTGGTAGGTGTCCATCCTAGACGCTGCGCTACCCGTAAAATGAAACATACGCGCCCTCGTGGGGCATGTCCGACCCGCCGAGAGCAGGGTACTCCTGCTCTGCGAGCGGTTTTGTCGCGTTGATGAATGTCCGATTTGGATATTCGGCGGCGGTTAAGAGGAGTTGAAACAGGCTGATGCCAACGATCAATCAACTGATCCGCAAACCGCGGAAACCACCGGTGTCCAGGAACAAGGTTCCCGCCATGGAAGCCTGTCCGCAAAAGCGCGGCGTGTGCACGCGGGTTTATACAACGACGCCGAAAAAGCCGAACTCTGCTCTCAGGAAGGTGGCCCGTGTCCGCCTGACCAACGGCTTCGAAGTGATTTCCTACATTCCGGGCGAAGGCCATAACCTGCAGGAGCACTCGGTTGTTCTCATTCGCGGCGGCCGCGTCAAGGATTTGCCCGGTGTCCGTTACCATATCATCCGCGGTGTTCTCGATACCCAAGGTGTCGATGAGCGCCGCCAGCGCCGTTCCAAATACGGCGCCAAGCGTCCGAAATAGGGGTTCCACATGTCGCGCAGACACGCAGCGGAAAAACGCGAAATCTTTCCCGATCCCAAGTTCGGCGATCTGGTGATTACCCGCCTGATGAACGCCATCATGTATGATGGCAAGAAGTCCACGGCCGAGCGGATTGTCTATGGCGCTTTCGATGATATGGAAGGCAAGACCAAGAACGATCCAGTCAAGACTTTCCACGAAGCGCTCGAAAACGTGAAGCCGCAGATCGAGGTTCGCTCACGCCGGGTCGGCGGTGCCACCTATCAGGTGCCGGTCGAAGTTCGTTCCGAACGGGCGCAGGCGCTAGCCATTCGCTGGATCATCGACGTGGCGCGTGCGAGATCCGAGAACACCATGGTTGACCGTCTTTCCGGTGAACTGCTCGACGCCGCTTCCAACCGCGGCAACGCCGTGAAAAAGCGCGAAGACACCCATAAAATGGCCGAAGCCAACAAAGCCTTCTCCCATTATCGCTGGTAAAGCGGGGAGCGGGGTTTAGAAAGAAGAATAGAGAAGAAGAGCAAAAACATGGCACGCACAACTCCTCTCGAGCGGTATCGCAATATCGGCATTATGGCCCATATTGACGCCGGCAAAACGACGACCACCGAACGGGTGCTGTTCTATACTGGGCGCTCCTACAAGATCGGTGAGGTCCATGACGGCAATGCCACCATGGACTGGATGGAGCAGGAGCAGGAGCGCGGCATTACCATTACATCGGCGGCGACCACATGTGAGTGGAAAGACCACCGGATCAATATCATCGATACCCCCGGTCACGTGGATTTCACCATCGAAGTGGAACGCTCTTTGCGCGTTCTGGATGGCGCGGTTGCGGTTTTTGATAGCGTCGCCGGTGTTGAGCCGCAGTCGGAAACGGTCTGGCGGCAAGCCGATAAGTACGAAGTACCGCGTATTTGTTTCATCAATAAGATGGATCGGGTGGGTGCCAATTTCTTCCGTTGCGTTGAAATGATCGACGACCGCTTGGGTGCTAATCCGTTGGTGACCCAGCTTCCTATCGGATCCGAGGCCGAGTTTGTCGGCATTATTGATTTGATCAAAAACAAGGCGGTGGTCTGGAAAGACGAGACCCTCGGCGCCGAATTTGAATATGCCGATATCCCGGCCGATATGGTCGATCAGGCCGCCCAGTACCGCGAAATGCTGTTGGAGACTGCGGTCGAGCAGGACGACGCTGTGATGGAAGCCTATCTTGAAGGCAATGAGCCGGACGAAGAAGCGCTCAACAAATGCATTCGCGCTGGCACCGTTACCGGCGTGTTTGTTCCGGTGCTTTGCGGCTCGGCATTCAAGAACAAGGGTGTGCAGCCGCTTCTGGACGCGGTTGTCGATTATCTTCCGGGGCCCACCGACGTCGCTGCCATCAAGGGCATCGACGCCAAATCGAACGCCGAGATCGAACGCTCCAATTCCGATGACGAGCCGTTCTCAGCTTTGGCGTTCAAGATCATGAACGATCCGTTCGTCGGCTCGCTGACCTTTGCGCGCGTCTATTCGGGCGTTCTCGAAAGCGGCTCCTATTTAATGAATACGGTGAAGGGCAAGCGCGAGCGGGTTGGCCGCATGCTATTGATGCATGCCAACAGCCGTGAAGACATCAAGGAAGCCCGCGCCGGCGATATTATTGCGCTCGCCGGTCTCAAGGAAACCACCACCGGTGATACCCTTTCGGATGTCAACAATCAGGTTATTTTGGAACGTATGGAGTTCCCCGATCCGGTGATTGAGGTCGCGGTGGAACCCAAGACCAAGGCCGATCAGGAAAAAATGAGCCAGGCTTTGGCGCGCCTCGCCGCCGAGGACCCCTCGTTCCGGGTCACCACCGATCCCGAAAGCGGTCAGACCGTGATCAAGGGTATGGGCGAGTTGCATCTGGAAATTCTGGTCGACCGCATGCGCCGCGAGTTTGACGTCGATGCTGGCGTCGGCCAGCCGCAGGTTGCCTACCGCGAAACCATCACGTTGCCGTCGAATGTGGATTATATCCATAAGAAACAGACCGGTGGTTCCGGACAGTACGCGCGCATCAAGGTCAAGTTTGAGCCGTTGCCGTCGGGATCAGGCTTCGAATTCGTCAGCTCCGTGGTTGGCGGCAATGTGCCGAGAGAATTTATCCCCGGCGTTCAAAAGGGCTTTAAATCGGCGCTGGATTCCGGGCCATTGTCCGGTTTCCCGGTCATCGATTTCAAGGCCGAGCTTTATGATGGCGATTCTCACGACGTGGATTCGAGCGTCATGGCCTTCGAAATTGCGGCGCGCGCTGCCTTCCGCGAAGGCGTGCTGAAAGCCGGTCCGGTCATGCTTGAGCCGGTCATGCGGGTCGAGGTGGTGACGCCGGATGAATATATGGGCGACATCATCGGTGATCTGAATAGCCGCCGAGGCAGCATTTCCTCCATGGATCAGCGCGGCAACGCGCGCGTCATTTCGGCCATGGTGCCGCTCGCCAATATGTTTGGCTACGTCAATACCTTGCGCTCCCAAAGTCAGGGACGCGCACAATTTTCCATGCATTTTGATCATTATGCGCAACTTCCGGCGGCCGTGTCCGAGGAAGTGCGCGAACGGCTCGCCGGTTAACGGTGATCATGTTTACCTGGGTTTCAATAGAGTTCGCCGGAGGCAGATAAGATGGCAAAAGAGAAATTTGAGCGCACCAAACCGCACTGCAACGTAGGCACGATTGGCCATGTTGATCACGGCAAGACGACGTTGACGGCGGCGATCACCAAGGTATTGGCGGAAGCTGGCGGCGCGGAGTTCAC
>JABHAA010000096.1 GCA_018674495.1 Rhodospirillaceae bacterium
GCAGGCGCTCGGCATCGCGTTCACCGTCGCTTCGCTGGCGCTGGGGGTAGGTCTAGCCAGTAACGGATTATATTCAGGTGCCTATCTAGGGTTTTCCGCCTTTGCCGTGGCGCCGGCGCTGCTCGGCATGGTCGCCGGCCAACGCTTGCGCCGGAATTTGAGCGAGCGCCGCTTCCGCCAAGCGCTGTTCAGTGCGCTGCTTATTATGGGCGTTTTTTTGGCGTTGCGGGCTTTTGTGCTCTAACGCGGCCGCTCAATAAGATCGAAAATCCTGCCGATTTTCGGACCCGACAAATCGGGGAGGAAATGGCCGTTGCGCTGTATAATTTCGAAATAGCGGTCCTGGCCCAATTTTTTTAGCCGGGCCACGGTTTTCTGCATACCTTCCTTCCAATAAAGATCACCGTCTCCGACGATCATTGTAATCTTCATGCCGCCAAGCCGGTCCAGGCGCCGGAAACCCTCGGGCGCTTCGGGAAATCCGGCAAGTGCGGTCAGACTTTGGAACAAGGCCGGGTTGCGGACTGCTACGGCGAAGGCGCTGACGCCGCCATTGCTGGACCCGGCAACGTGAAAACGGCCGCCTCGGACTTTGTAATTTTTTGCTATGGCGGCAAGGAAGCCCGGTATGAGAGTAGTTCCGGATTTGTAAAAAGGTCTACCCTTGGGCGCCGCCGGGCTGACCACCACAAACCCCATTTTTTCGGCACCGATGCCCCAAAAGCTGCGCAACCCGGCTTCGGTCATCGGGCGCATAAATCATATTTTTCCTTCTCAGCCACGAAATAATTGACAGCCATCAATGAGATTATTTGCAGATTGGTTTACCAACCAAGAATGCTTCCGCTGCTTATCGCACTTGAGCGGATCCGAGATATCCCTGGATCATAATCGATAAGGAGTTATCAGATGAACATCCTAAGATTTACGCGATTGGCAGCCATCGCCGGTTTGGCGGCGGCCCTGATTTCCGGAGGCGCTACATCGTCCTTCGGCCAAAGTTCGACGGCGGATTGGACCACCTCCTGGGCCAAGAAGCTCGGTGTGAAACTTGAAGAAAGTTTAAATTCGCGCGGTCCTGACGCATGGAAATCGGCGGACAATCCGCTGGTCTTCATTACCACCGAGGGCCCCGGCTATAGCGGATTGCTGAGCCGCACCAAGTTGCCCGGAGTTGTCGTCATTGACGCGGATTCACGCAAAGTGGTGACATCGCAAAATTACGACGTGCTGTCGTTCGGATGGAAAAGTGTCATGGAACCGCATGGCCTTGGCGTTTCCGGAGACGGCAAATGGATTTATCTGCCCACCGGAGAAGGCTCGTTCGGTACCCGCGATAAAGGCCGGCTGCTGATCATCAATGCCAGAACCTTGAAACTGGACAAGGTTCTGAAATTGCAAAGCAACCCGCATCACGCCAAGTCATTCATCAATGGAGCCGGCAAATCCCTGGTGCTGGTTGAGAGCTTCATGGGCGGGCGTCAGCCAACCTTTATCCTCGACCCGGCGAATGACAACAAGGTGGTCGGCGGTGTCGAGAAATCGGTGGTTAACGGCAAGAGGTCAGGGCTTGGCTTCATTTCCCCCGATGGTGAGGAATTGTTCATGGTCGTCGGCGGGCACCATTCGCCGCCCAAGACCCTCGACAAGAAGTCTTCTGCCGCCATCTATAGGATCGATACCAAATCATGGCAACGCAAAGGAATGGTATCGATTCCCGACGGAAATCCGATTTGGACATCGTTCTCTTCCGACGGGCGATTTGCCTATATCAGCGGCTCGCACGGTTCCAACGTGTTCAAATATGACCGTTCGGCCAATGAAATCGTTTCCTATTCTCGGTCAGGCGTGCTTGGGCCTTATGGAGCGCATCTGGGCTGGAAGGACCGTTTCCTGTATTCGGTGGGCAAGGGCGAAAGCTCCCATAACCGCGGCAAGGTGCTCGGTCTGGTTGATACCAAATTGATGGGGAAACCGCGCGGCAACTTCGGTATGGATCAGTTTACCACCAACTGCGTCCGCGGCGATCATGGGACCTTGCATCCCGATCCGGAAGCCAACGAGTTGTGGATCACCTGCAATTCCAGCTTCGAGGTCGTGGTTTTCGATCTCGATCAGCGCAAGGTGACGGCCCGTATCGCTATGCCCAACGGAGGCAGCACCCATTCCGGTGCATTCGTCAAATATGCGGGCTGGAACGGCGAAGTGCTTTCCGATCAGAACGGGCTTCAGGGCAATGCCCTGGCGCTCAAACGCAAACTTCTCGGGATGGCCGGCGCCCGGCCCAGCCTGCCGGATACGGTCGAAAGGCATTAAAACTTGGGGCAAGTACAGTAAACCTTTGGGAGGGGCGGACGTTCCGTCCCTCCATTTTTTTTAACTGCCACCAAATCGGTACATTATGAATTTTCAGGACCAAATCCCCAATTTTCTGCACGGCGTTGCCAGGCTAACGGCTGTCCCAATGGTGTTAGCCGCCGTGTGGTTGGCCAATACACCCTTGGCAGCAGCTCAGACCACGGAAGAAATGATCAAGGCGGGAGAAAAAGTGTTCCGCACGGTGGCCGAGATCGGCTGTGCGTCCTGCCATGGCGATTATGCTGAGGGCGACAAGGGCATCGGCCCGTACAACCGGGGTGTCGGCGAGGAAAAAATCCGAGCCGCCATCAATTCCATTGAGGCCATGGAATTTCTCAAAGAGGAAATTCATGACCGGGAAATTAAACAGATCGCCGCCTATTATTACTGGCTGGGCGAATTGCAGTTGGTCAAGACATTGGCCAAGAGGGGCCGCTTCATTCCGGACAGCGTGCAGGTTTATCCGGGCACCAAAATTCAACTGGTGATCAACAATTCGAGCCCATTCCCGCGCAGCTTTGCCAGCGGCAATATGGGAATAAAACCACTCACCGTGCCGGGGCGCGAGTCTTCATATTTTGTTTGGGACGCGCCGCAGGAAGAGCGTGTCTTTACTTTGAGTTGCACCAATTGCCGGATCAAGGATCAGGCCCTTTCCATCGAAATTACCAAATCGGCGCGCAAACATTTTTCGCCTTCCGCCGGCAAGGTTGCGGCTGCCGCCAAGGCGCCGGCAAAGGTGGCCGCTGTGCGCCCGCCCGTGATCGCCGACCGCCAAGCTATAGAATTGGGGCGGGAGCTGTTTCTGACCGCCGGCGAGGTCGGTTGCGCCGCCTGCCATGGCCCCTATGCCGAAGGCGATGTCGGTATCGGCCCCTATAACAGGGGTTTTTCGGAATCCAAAATCAGGCGGGCAATCGCCAAAGTGCCGGTTATGCGGTTCCTGGCGGGGAAATTGAGCGACAAGCAAATCAAGCAGGTCGCGTCCTATTATCACTGGCTGGGTGGCCACAAGCTGGTCAAGACCGTGACCGTCGGAGGCAGGTTTTTCCCCGCTAGAATTGAGCTCCATCCGGGTACGCCAATCCAGCTGGTGATCGCAAACCGGGACCGTAAATCCCACGAATTCAAAGGCCCGGTTCTCGGGACTGTCCCTATCAGAATAGGTGCCCGGGATGCCGGTACGGTTGCCTGGGTAGCGCCGGCCACGGAAGGGCATTTCACCATCGGGTGTTCTGATTGCAGCGGCAAGTCTGCCAAACTCACCATTGAGGTGACAAAAAAGGCGGGCAAGTTCGTGCCCAACGGAGGGAATTGAGAACCATGGGCGCCGGTTTACAGGCCATACAATTTCCCGGCGAACGCCGAAAAACCTCCAAGGGAATATTTGCCGGCCATCCGCGGCTCGCCATAGCAGTTGCGCTCATTGTCACAGTTGTCATCGCCGCATCGTGGCTGGTCTTTCCCTATTTTATCGAAGGCCGGGATTTGCTTGGCGAGGTTGGAAGCACCGTCAAGTTTGAGCGCCTAGCCGCATCCGACCAGGTCGCCAGGCTTTTGACCCGCCCGGCGGAAGGCCCCGGCGAAGCCGATGTCGACGTACTCTATGCGACACCGCGCTATTTTCAGGTTGCCGATAAGGGCGACAAGGTAGGCGAATACCGGCCCGATAAATACTTGGTATTCGTCATCATCGAAACGACCCATACGGTAAATCTTCCGCGCGCGCTGGCCCAGGCGGAACTTATTGTCGATGGCGTTAGTCACGCCCCCGCCGATATAGATGGCCCGGCAAACGTGGACCACCATAGGGCCACGACGGTGCGGTTTGCGCGCCGCGACGAAACGGGGCAACGGGTGATCGGCAAGGGCGCCGGCACCATGGAACTTCGCCTGACCAGCGCCTGGGACGCGGACAGCACGCCGCGATCCGCCGCCTGGGATCTTCCCATCGCCTATCCCGACACATCGGTGCCCGACAGCATATGGTCGCCGATTTTATTGGTGGCTTTGTCGGCTGGGCTTTTATCGGCCGTGCTGACGCCGTGCCTGTTGCAGTTACTGGTGGTTTATGTGGCCGCCATTGCCGGCGCTACTGCTAGCGCCAACCTGGATCGCGCGGGCCCAGGGAGATTGTTTGCTGCGGCCTTGGCCTTCGTTGCCGGCTTTGTTCTTTTGTACACCGCGTCCGGTGCGGTCATCGGCTATGCCGGGCGTGAGGCACAGTTTTTGTTTGCCGAATGGACCCGCCCGGCCAGCATAGCCGCCGGCATCATCGTCATCGTTTTGGGTCTCTGGACCGGTATCCGGGCGCGGGCGCCGATAGTCTGCAAAATTCCTATGCCCGCAGTGATCCATCGTTTTGACCAAGGGGGCGTGGTCCGCTCTGCGGCCCTGGCGGCGGGATTTTCGTTTGGCTGCATGGCTTGTTTTGGCGGCGCCATCATCGCCACCTTGTTGGTCTATGTGGGGGCGCTGGGTAGCGCCAGCATCGGCGCCATGGTGATGTTCATGTTCTCCATCGGTGTCGCCATCCCGTTTCTGGCTGCGGCCCTGTTCCTGTCCAAGGTAACGCCCGCAATAGAGGGTATTGCCAGATATACACCATGGATTGGCTTTGCCAGCATGACCGTGATCGTCGCCTTTGGCGTCGTCCTGGTGACCGACAATTTCCACGTTTTAAGCATGGTGATCTACCCCTGGCTGGGGTTGAGCTGAGCTACGGCCCGGTTCTACAAAGTGGCGGTCACATCGATCTGATAGCGGGCGCCAGCGGCGTTGATCATTGGCAAATGGGTGAACATGGAAGCCGGCGGGTGCGACAATAGACGCGGCGCGTGCGTCTGGTAAAAATCGAACTCGGCATCCCGCGCCGCCCGGTAGTCTTCGCCGGCTTTCAGCATCACTTCCAGTTTGACGATCTTGTCCATGGCGCTGTCGGCGCCTTCCAGCGCGGTGCGTACTTTTTCGAGGGCGGCGGTCACTTCGGCGCCGATGTCATCGGTGCCCGCATCGGCCCCGTCGCAGCCCGACAGGAACACCAGATGGCCCGCCGTGACGCTGGTTGCCGCTATTTCGGTGCCGGACCTGTGCGTATAGGCGAAATCCGGCGCGTTTTTGTCGATGACGCCGAACGCCTCCACCTCGATCAGAAATTCCGGGCGCGGCAGCTCGGCGACAATGAAGGCGGTGCTGGCCGGCGGGCGGGCGAAGGCTTCCGGTGAATGTTTTTCAAAATAAGCGCGCTCCACTTGGCGGTATATCTCGAGCGCCTCGGCGTCTTTCACGAACACATTGGTCTTGGCGACGCTGGAAAGATCGCCGCCGGTTTCCTCCATGCCGATCCTGATTTTTTCCAGGACCAGCTCCGACTGCTCGGCAATATCGTCGGTTTCGATTTTGACGCTGTCATGGTCCAGCGCCTGGCAGCCCGAAACAATCACCAGATTGCCGGCCACCTGGGTGCGCGCAAACTTGGCGTGCTCCCGGGGTACATGCGGAAAGGCCAGCTCCTTGCCGGCCCAATATTCCGGATAATAGGTAACGGTCCAATCGGGCGCCTCCCGGTCGATGACGGCGATCACTTCGTATTCCAGCTTAAACTCCGGGCGCGCCAGGCCCGGCACCACCATCAGCGTCGCCGCCGGCGGCTGTTCTACCAGCATGGGCGCGTGCGCTTCGTAATATTCGGTTTCCGTTTTGCGTATCTCGCCATAATCATCCAAGCTGGTGATCAGAAAATAGGTCTTGATGATGTTGCCCATGGTGGCGCCCGCCGTCTCCAACGCACCCCGCGCCAAATCGAGGGCGATATTGACCTGTTCGGCGGCGCTTTCCGGCGCCGGTGCGTCCGATGCCGGATCGCGCCCGGTGCAGCCCGACACAAACACCAAATTACCGACGACCATGCATTTGGCGAAGCGCGGATGCTCTTTCGGCACATCAGGGTAGGCGAGCTTGGTCTCGCCCCAGTAATTCACATGATGGGTTACCTGCCAGTCCATGATGCCTCCCCCTTTGAGCGTTGGTTAGCCGTTCGCCGCCGCCTGGATTGCCGCCCAGATTTTTTCAGGCGTTGCCGGCATATCGATGTGGCCGACCCCGGCGGGGGCCAGCGCGTCCTGAACCGCGTTCATGATGCCCGCCAGCCCGCCTACATTGCCGGCTTCGCCGGCGCCCTTGATGCCGAGCGGATTGACCGGCGTCGGCACCGGATTGTTGGCGCAATCGAACGAGCACATGTCATCGGCGCGCGGCATGCCGTAATCGAGGAACGATCCGGTGATCAGCTGGCCGCTTTCGTCATAGACAATGCGCTCCGACAGGGTCTGGCCCACGGCCTGGCCGATGCCGCCGTGGATCTGCCCTTCGAGGGTCAGCTTGTTGATTACCGTGCCCACATCGTCGACCACCGAATATTTCAAAATCTCGGTCTTGCCGGTGTCGGGATCGATCTCCACCTCGACCACATGGGCGCCGTTGGGAAACGTGGGAACGCCGGGATCGAAGGTGGCGGTCTCCATCAGGCCGGGCTCCATGCCTTCGGGGATCTTGCCCGGCTGATAGGCGGCGCGCGCAACCTCGGTGAAAGAAACCGTGCGGTCGGTGCCAGCCACTTTGTATTCACCGGCGGCAAATTCCATGTCGGCGCGGGCGGCTTCGAGCAAGTGCGCGGCGATGCCGGTGCCCTTGTCGATCACCTTGTCGGCGGCCAGCGCGATGGCGGTGCCGCCAAGCACCGCCGTCCTGGATGAATAGGTGCCACCGCCCCAGGGGCTTTGGTTGGTATCGCCGAAGGCGATGCGAATATTGTCCGCATCGATACCCAGCCGGTCGGACAGGATCACCTTGTACATGGTGTCGTGGCCCTGGCCGTGGGAGATGGAGCCGGCAATCACCGTCGCGGTGCCGGAGGGATCGAATTGCACGCGCACGGTCTCGCCGTCCATCTGCGCAGTTTGTTCGATGAAATTGGCAACCCCGATACCGCGTAGGCGGCCCCGTTCCTTGGCCTCGGCGCGCCTGGCTTCGAAGCCGGCATAGTCGCCCATCTCCAACGCCTGATCCAGATTGCGCGGGAAATCACCGGAATCGAGAGTATAGAGCAATCCGGTTTTGAACGGCATGGCCTCCGGCGGCACGCAATTGATGCGCCGTATCTCGGCCCGGTCCAGATTCAATTCGCGGGCCGCCTTGTCGATGACGCTTTCCAGAATGTATGTGGCTTCCGGGCGCCCGGCGCCCCGGTAGGGACCGATGGGCGCGGTGTTGGTAAAAACGGCGGAGGCTTCGGTATAGATGTACGGCGTCAAATACGTGCCCGCCAGACCGCCCACATGGTTGGCCGGCGATATCATTCCGCCCGGGTCCAGATAGGCGCCGACGGCGCAAGTGGACAGCACCTTCAGGGCAACGAATTTGCCGTCCGCATCCAGCCCAAGCCAGGCGTCGGCGGCCTGATCCCGGTCGTGGTAATCGGACAAATGACCCTCGGCGCGGTCGGCCACCCAGCGCACCGGGCGGCCCACCTTGGATGCCGCCCACAGGCAGGCGTTATATTCCGGGTATTGCCCGCTTTTCATGCCGAACGAGCCGCCCACATCGCCGGCGACGACGCGCACTGAGGTTTCCGGTACGCCGAATATGTTACCCGCAATCTGACCGCGCACGCTGTAAGGGCGCTGGGCGGCGCCATACATGACATGCTGGCCGGCATGCTTGTCATAATCGCCGATCACCGCGCGCGGCTCCATGGTGTTGGCGGTGACGCGGTTGATGACGACGCGCAGATGGGTGACGTGATGGGCTGACTTCAGCGCCGCTTCGACCGCGTCCTTGTCGCCCGCCTGATAAAAGAAGGCTTCATTGTCCGGGCAATCGGCGTGCAGCACCGGCGCGCCGTCATCCCGTGCCATGGAGCCAACGGTGAGGGCGCCCAAGGGCTCGATCTCCATATCCATGCGCTCGGCGGCGTCTTTCGCCTGATTGAGGCTTTCGGCAACGATGATCGCCACCGCATCGCCGGCGAACAGAACCTTGCCCTGCACCAAAGCCGGGCGCGGCGGGCAATAGCCGGGCTCCCCTGAGCGCGTCGTGCGCGGCTGGCCGAGGCCGAAATGGCCCATGCCGTCGGCCACCCAATCGTCGCCGGTAAAGACGCCGAGAACGCCCGGCATCTGTTGCGCGGCGCGGGCGTCGATGGCTTTGATATTGCCGTGGCCGTGGGAAGAGCGGACAAAAAATGCGTGGGCTTCGCGGGGCAGGCGCATATCGTCGATATAACGGCCCTGGCCCTTTAACAATCGGGGGTCCTCGGTACGCGGCACCGATTGGCCTAGCGCGAATTGTCCCATGCGTTTGTCCCCTGCCCATATCACTTTGGAATTTTCAGTTTGTCTGGAAACGCCGTAAGCCGCAAGGCAGACAGGGAGAGGAGAGCCGTGCTAACTCGAAATCGTATTTCCCGATGTTACGATGGACCCGCTCGATGTTTTCCGCTCTTCCCAGAACAGGCCGAGTTTTTCCAGCGCGGGCGCGTCCGAAACGCTGTAGATAACCGCGTCTTCCTTGGCATTTGCATTTACGTGTTCATGCCAATGATAGGAAGGAACACAGAAAACATCATTTTCGGTCCAGTCATATTTTTTACCGTTGATGATTGTAGCACCGCTGCCTTCAATGCAGACATAAACGGTGCTGTTGGTGTGCCGGTGCGACAATGTATGCTCGCCGGGCCGAATTAGCTGCATGGAAAAATTCTGCGTCTTTTGGACCGGACCGCCGTCCATCACATTGACATAGTCGACGATGATGCCGTCGTACGGATCGCCGGTCTCGTCCCGCGTCGCATCCAATACAGAGCGAACATCCTCATACTTCCAATGCAATTGTGGTGAGCCGGTGTCGTTGCCCAATCTGGTTTGCGCAAAGCGGGGGCGGATACCGCCGACGCCGAAATGGCGTTTCGAATAGAGGTGCGAACGGGTCGTCGATTGGCGATCCATTTTTACGCCGTTTTCCTTGTAGTCCCAGCCGAATTTTGCAGCATTGAAAAGTATGGAAACCGGGATGTCGAGCATATCAACCCAGATCATGGGCTCGTTCCCTTCGTTGCCGTGATCGTGCCAGGTGCCGCCGGGCGTGATGATCAGATCACCGCGTTCGAGGTAGCATTTTTCCCCTTCAACATTGGTGTACCCCTTGCCATCGCTTTCCAGAAGCATCCGGCTGGCGGCGGCGCTGTGAATATGCGGTGTGAAGACCTCGCCTGGATTGTAGATGCTGTAGGCACAATATTGGGTGTTGGTTGTCGAAGGGCGCGTTGGATCGCAACCGGGATTGCGCAAAATTATGCCGCGCCTATCAGCCAACTCATGGGGAACGATTTCAGCCGCGCGGTGGAGAAGCGGTTCGAACTCCGCAAATCGCCAAACATGGGGTTTTTCCCGAACCGGGGGTTCCGCCGGTTCCATATCCGCCTGGACAAGCCAAAACCCAAAGGCATCCAGCCCAACAAGGGCATTGTAAACGTCTTGCCGCTCCTGCTCGATATTGCCCACAACCTCGTTCATATTGCGCTCCTTCCCTTTTTGCTAGATCGTCTTATAAATATTGACACGTCAAACAATAATATACGTAATGGCATTTCGTCAAGGGAGTGCCCCGTTCAAACCGATGGCTTTATTTGCCGTCTTGTGACTAAAATTAACGTCCCGTTGTAAAACCCCGAGAAACAGCAAAATGCCTGTTGCAGACGATGAAAGACTAGGCATCCAATCGGTAGAAATCGCCGCCAGAATCTTACGTGCGGTGTCCGACGCCGGCGGCCTCCTGCAGCTTCCGGAAATCTCCAAGGCGACCGGAATGCACCGTGGCAAGGTCCATCGTTACATCACAAGCCTGGCGCGGTCCGGACTTTTGCGCAAAGAGCCCGATAGCGGCGCATATGGTGTTGGTCCCCTGGCGATCTCGCTTGGTCTGGTCGGATTGCGGCGCATCAATCCCATTCGCATTGCCTACCGAGAACTTCCTGGGTTGAGCGAGACCGTCAACGAAACAGCGGTGATATCCATTTGGGGTGAAATGGGCGCCACGGTCGTTGCACTGGAAGAAAGCAGCCGGCCGATTACGTTGAACGTTCGCGTCGGATCCATATTGCCGATACAAACCAGCGCCATGGGAAAAATCTTTGAAGCCTTCCTGCCGTCCGGGATCACGGCACCGGCAATTGCGCGCGAGGCCGCCTCAACACTTCCACTGGCCGATCAATCTGGCCACGAAAGCATGCTGGAAAATATTCGCCAATGCCATCTATCCCATGTCTTGGGGACCGTGTTGCCGGGCATAAACGCGTTGGCCGCTCCGATTTTCGATCGAGACCAAAAGCTATGCCTGGTTGTCGGATTGGTTGGCAGACAAGAATCCCTTGATGTCGCGGAAGGAAGCCAGGCGGCGCTACAAATCCGCGCCTTTGCCGATAGAATTTCCGCCGAACTGGGCGCCGATGCCAGCGAAATACAAACGGGAGGAACGGCAAAATGAGCGCAATGAAACCGGGCGAGCGGCTTGAATTTTCGCCGATCGTCAACCGGCCAAAATTGGAATTGCCGGACGGCGGGCGGATGATTTTATGGCCGATCCTGGCTCTCGAAGTTTGGGATATCGAGCGCACCATGCCGCGCATTGTCCTGACGCCGCCGCAGGGTCAGCCCCTGACCCCCGATATCCCCAATTGGAGCTGGCACGAATACGGCATGCGCGTTGGTGTCTGGCGGCTGATGAAGATATTCAACGATATGGGGTTAAGCCCCTGCGTCACCCTCAACGCCCGGGTTTGCGAAGACTATCCCGCCGTCGCCCAGGCCTGCCTCGATCACGGCTGGGAGCTGAACGCCCATTCTTATGATCAGGTTGCCATGCATAAGCTGGATGACCAGAGCGCCACTATCAACAAATCCATGGATATTATCGAGGCGTTCTCCGGCAAGCGGCCCCGGGGCTGGTTCGGGCCGGGACTCACGCAAACCTATGAGACCCTGGATTTGCTGGCGGCCGCCGGGGTCGAATATATCGGCGATATGGTCCTCGATGATCAGCCGGTCTCGCTGAAGACCGATCATGGTCCCATCGTCGCGCTGCCCTATAACTACGAGATACACGACATCGCCCAGCAGTTGATCCAGTATCATGAATCGGAAATCTATTTTAAGCGGGCCCGGGATTACTTTGACTGCATCTATGAAGAAAGCGCCGACAACGTCCGGGTGATGTCGCTGGTGGTACATCCCTATATTTCGGGCTCGCCGCACCGGGCCAAATATATTCGCCAGACCTTGGAATATATCCTGTCCAAGCCGGGCGTCACGGTCCTCGATGGCGAGCAGTTACTCGACTGGTTCCTTGGAACTCAAGTCGGCATCCAAAATTGATTGGAACACCACCATGCCCAATGATCCCGTAAACGCCTTCGTTCCGCACACCCCGCCGCTCTTGAAAGGCGCTGGCGCTGGCCCGCTTGCCGGGCTGACATTCGCGGTCAAGGATTTGTACGACACGGAAGGCGACGTCACCGGCGGCGGCAATCCCCGATGGCTGGCCAGCCACGGGCCGGCCCAGAACACCTCACCCCTGGTGGCCAAATTGTTGGAGGCCGGCGCTGATATGACCGGCAAGACCATCTGCGACGAGCTGTTCTACAGCTTCACCGGCGCCAATGCCCATTACGGCACGCCGACGAATTGCCGCGCGCCTCTGCGCATGCCGGGGGGCTCGTCCTCTGGTTCCGCCGCCGCGACCGCCGCAGGGCTTTGCGACTTTGCGCTCGGCAGCGATACCGGCGGCTCGGTGCGGGCGCCGGCCAGTTTTTGCGGAATTTTCGGGCTGCGTCCAACCCATGGCCGGCTCGATTTGGCCCATGCCATGGCCATGGCGCCCAGCTTCGATACCGCCGGATGGTTCGCCGGTGATGCCGCGCTTCTGCAGCGCATCGGCGATATCCTGCTGGGGGCGGGCGGCGTAACCCATGGCGTGGACAAGGTGCTGGTGGCCGATTTCGCCTTTCAGCGTGCCGATGCGGGCAGTGCCGAAGCCTTGCGGGAATTCCTTGGGCGCGCGGCAGACGCCTTGGGCGGGACCGAAACACTGCCATCGGCGCCGGGGGATGTGGACTTGGACGACGCCCGCGAAGCCTTTCGCGTTATCCAGGCGTTCGAGGTTTGGGACACCTTCGGCGATTGGGTGCGCGCCGAGGCGCCCACGTTCGGGCCGGGCATAAGTGAGCGCATGGCGACGGCCGCAACCGTCACGCCTGCGGATCGGGACCAGGCCATGACGTATCGGAACAGGTTGCGGGATGCATTTGGCGATACCTTAACTCCGGGAACGGTGATGATCCTGCCGACCGCCGCCTCGCCGCCGCCTTTATTGGATACACCGGAAGACGCGCTGGACCGGTTTCGCAGCCTGTCCATGGGCTTGCTGTGCCTCGCCCCGCTCGCCGGCCTGCCGCAGATTTCGGTCCCGGCGGCTAGCCTGGACGGCGTTCCGGTTGGCCTCGGCATCATGGGATGGGAAGGCGGCGATGAAGCCCTGCTCGGCATGGCGTCGGCGCTGGCGCCCTATTGCCAGAGCTATTAACGCTATTGGGACGCTACGCTAGGAGGCGCGGCGGAAGTCCAGGATGCCCCAGGCAAGGTAGCCACGGTCGGCGCCGTCAACCCAATGCTGCAGGCCGGCAATCATGTTATCGACATAGTCCTCGCCGGAGCGGCCCACCGCTTCATCGTAGTTGTTCTGCAATTCCTGGCCGATGCGGGCATAGTGGGTGCGAAGCTGATCGGTTAATGGCTCGATTGTGGCCTCGCCAAAGCCGCGTTTTGCCAGCTCGGCCCGATAGAAGGCAAATGACGCAAGCGTCGAAAGCTGTATCCGGTCGAGGATCGGCTGCAACACGCCGTCCGGGCAGTCATCGGACTGCATAGGGTCGGTAAAAATAAATTGGCCGTCATCGGTCAGCACGCGCCGAACTTCGTCGAGCACCCGGGTGCGCTCGCCTGAGTGCAAAATGGCATCCTGGGACCAGACGATGTCAAAGCTTGCGTCCGGTTCCGGCACATTCTCGAAATCGCCGTGCACGACGCGGACGCGTTCCGATAATCCGGCGTCCTCGGTAAGCGTCCGGTTGAGCGCATTCTGGGTTTCCGAGAGGTTGAGGCAGGTTACATGGCAGCCAAAGCGTTCCGCCAAATAGCGCGCGGAGCCGCCGTAGCCGGCGCCCAGATCCAGGATGCGGGTGGTTGCGCTAATGCCGACCAGCTGGTCGGCCATGGTTGCCACGGTCCGGCGGCTGGCGTCGGCAATCGGCTCATCGGCACCGCTGTAAATACCGATATGGATGTCCTGGCCGCCCCATATTGTCTGATAGAAGGCGTCCGCTTGGCTGCTATCGTAATAGGCTTCCGCCGTCTCTACCGCCGCGCTTTTAATCATCGTGGTAATTTTTTTCGGCGACATGGATGAAAAAGTCCGGGTTGCTTTCCTGGTAGGTCTCCTGAAAATCACCGTAGGTCTTGATCCGCTGAAAGCCGACATCAAACAGAAGTCCACGCATATAATCTTTGCGCAAGGGGAACATGTTGAGGTGAAATTTGGAGCCGTCGGGAAACGCGTATTGGAACCGGGCCAGCGATTCGTCCACATGTTCCGGGCTGGCAGTCACCTGATCCCCACAATAATAATAGGTATGTTTCGATGAAAAGCCTTCGTCGAGGATTGAATCGTAATTACGCTGATCGATGATCAGAACGCCGTCATATTTGAGCGCGGCGTAAAACTCGGCCAGCGCCCGGCGGCGGTCGCGTTCGTAAAACAGATGGGTAAACGAATTCCCGAGGCAGACAATGGCGTCGTACTTGCCGTGAACATCTTTATTGAGCCAGCGCCAATCGGCGTGCACGGTATTTAAGATGAGGTTCCTCGAGCGCGCATTGTCGAACGCCTTGCTCAGCATTTCAGCATTGCCGTCGGCACTGGTAACCTCGAAGCCGGCTTTTAACAATTGGACGGAATGAAATCCCGTTCCAGTGGCCACATCGAGGATCTTGCTCTTTTCGCGCGCCTTCAGCGTATCGACGAAGAACTGCCCTTCGCTTTCGGCGCGTGCGTCCCAATCGATCAACTCGTCCCATTTCTCGACAAAGGTCTGAACATATTCTTTCTGATAATGCTCGGTGTCGCGTACTTTCAGCGGCTCGTCGCCAAAATCCTGTGTTTTCGGTTGCAATATTTGCATAATTCTTCCGTTTAAAAAATTCCCCAATCGCACGGCACAGCGATCATTAATCCCTCACCAAACGAAATTTGGATCAGGCATTCGGTCTGAATTTTTTGACGGCTTCCCAGCGCGAATTTTGCCAGTATAAAACGACACGTTTTGTCTTTGTTTTCTGTCCGCAAGTGCGGCGAGGGCAGGGCCCCCGACATGTCGCCCGCCAGGATGAAATGTACGCCCCGATCAGGCAGTATCACCCCTGGTTTCATTTGCATCATAACTGACTAACAGCAGTGGATCAACTCGAGCGCTGGAAAACGGGCATTGGGGGGCTGCTGGACGCAGCCGTTAAGGGCGCGGCGCCGGGGAATGCTATATTCTAAACAGCGCGCGGCGGTGCCCCGGCTCCGTGGGACAGGCTATTTGTTGACCTGATCCTTCTCAAATCCGGCCAAGGTCGAATAGCCCTTGATGATCGACAGTAATTCTTCTTCGCTCACCACATCCGCCAGACGATCGAACCCCTCCGGCGCCCGTTCTTCAACAAGGTCGATAACCTGTTCCGGCCCGCCCCGGCGATTCCGGTGGATGATATCGGTGGTCGGCGGGCGCCGCGCATCCTCATAGGCGGCAATGGCGTCCGGTGCGGAGTTTGATCCGGCGAGGCAATCGGCAAGGCATCTGGCATCCAGAATGGCCTGGCTGGCCCCATTGGAGCCGACCGGATACATCGCATGCGCGGCATCGCCGAGCAGCGTAACCCGGCCCCGGCTCCAATAGGGAAGCGGGTCCCGGTCGCAGCGCGGATATTCGAATATCTGATCGGTCGCTCGGATGATGGCGGCGGGATCGAGGCTGCCAAGCTGGAAGTCCACCTCTTGCAGATATTTTTCCAGCAAGCGGCGATCACCGATCCTGGTCCAGTCCGCACTGTTCTGCATTGCCGAGCCAAACTCCGCCATTTTAATGGTGAAGGTCCAGTTGACCAATTGCTTGCCCGGTTCTTTCACGTCGTTGGAAATGGGATAATAGATGAATTTGCTGTTTCTTGGGCCGGCCACCATCATTTCGTTGCCCGTCTTCCAAGGCTCCTTGATCACCGCGCCCCGCCATTGCACAACGCCGTCCCAGAGCGGCGGCCCTTCACCTGGAAAGAAGATCGCGCGCAAACTTGAGTGGATGCCATCGGCGCCGATCAAAAGATCGCCTTGGTAAGAAACTTCCGCACCGTCTTTGTCAAAATAGGCGGTGACGCTGCTGGGGCCCTGTTCAAAGCGGGTGAAGCGATGGCCGGTGCGGGGCGCGCCGCCGTGCATCGCGGCCGCGTCCGCCAATACCTTCAGAAGCTTGCCCCTGTGGATAGAGAATTGCGGATAATCGTAGCCCGCTGCCTTGCCGCGCGGCTCTTGCCAGATTGTCTGTCCGAGGCGGTTGGCATAAGTCAGTTCGCTGGTCTGAATGCCGACGCGGATCAGGTCTTCCAAAAGGCCCAGCTCGGCAAGTTCTTTAATCGCATGGGGCAGCGTATTGATGCCGACGCCCAACTCTCCGAGCGCGGAGGATTGCTCAAATATCTCCGTCTCGATACCGCGTGCATGAAGCGTCAGAGCCGCGCTAAGTCCGCCAATCCCTCCGCCAATGATCAATGCTTTCATATCGGTCTGGGCAATATTGCTGCTAGAGTTCCAAGGGCGGGCCGACGACCTCAAGACCATGTTTTTTCGCGATGGCCCGAATGCGGTCGATTTCATCCGGTCGGCTGGCGTCCTGGTCGGAGACTTCGCGAAAATAGTTTTCCAATCCGCCGGGCGTCACGGTGAACAAGAACCGGGCGGCGACGGTGCCGCCGTTGGAGATGGCATGGGGTATTTTGCGCGGAACGAAAAAGCTGTCGCCGGGTCCGAACTCCGAAATTTTGCCGGCCAGAGACGCCCGGATGGTCCCTTCCAGGACATACCCGGTTTCGTCACAATTTTGATGCAGATGCTCGTTGGTGCCTTCGCCCGGCGGCAGGGTTTGGATAAACATCGAAAGGTTGCCGCCGGTGTCGGCGCTTCCCAATTTCAGCTCGATGCTTCCAGTGCCGATGGGTGGAAAAAAGATATTGGGCTCTTCGCTCATGGTGGCCTCGCCGCTTGCTTAAGAAATATTCCAGCCACAGTACGCCAAATGCTGTAATCGTTCCAGAACAGACCTCAGCTAGCCGGTGCCGCAGGACTTGTTGAAAATCGACCGGTTCATTAATCTTCTGGAAAATCCACATTTACCACTGGGAGGCGACCATGCCCGTTCTTAAACTTAGAGACGCGGAAATTCATTATCTGGAGTTCGGCAGCGGCTATCCGCTGGTGCTGTTTGCGCCCGGCGGCATGCGCTCGGCCATGAACATGTGGTGGGCCGAAAAATCCCCCAGCGGCGCTCCCAGGGCCTGGAACAACTGGACCGAGGATCTGGCCTCCGAATACCGGGTGATCGCCATGGACCAGCGCAATGCCGGCGCCTCGGTGGGGGCCATCGAAGCGGATCATGGCTGGCACACCTACGCCGCCGATCATCTGGCGCTATTGGATCATTTGGGTATCGAGCAGTGTCATGTGCTCGGCGTCTGCATCGGCCCAAGCTTTTGCATGAAGCTGTTGGAGACCGCGCCTGAGCGCGTCAATGCCATGGTGTTGCAAAACCCCATCGGGCTGAACCCGGAGCATCCCACCTATTTCCCGGATGGGTTCGTTGCCTGGGCGGATGATCTTTCAGCCGGGCGCCCGGAACTGGACCGGGACGCCGTGCAAAGCTTCGGCGAAAATATGTGGGGCAAGGATTTCGTCTACAGCGTCGATAGGGATTTTGTGCGCGCCATCGATCACCCGGCGCTGGTCATGCCCGGCGATGATACGCCGCATCCGGCGGTCATTGGTTTAGAGGTTGCCGACATCCTACCGGGTGCCGAACGGCTGATGGATTGGAAGGGTCCGGGCCACGCGGGCGTGCAGGGCAAGAGGGTCGCAGAGTTCCTGGCCCACCATACGCCTGGCTAGAGAGAGCCTACTCGGCGGCGTGCTTTTTGGTCTGATCTGTGTCGGCGGCGGAGCGCATTAGGAACGCCGCAACCTTGTCCATTAGCGGCTGCTTGTCGTAGCCGTTCACTTGGCGGTGGGCGTTGCGCACCGGATCGCCGCCGAAAAAACGCTCGTAAAGCAATTGCCTTCCGGCAAATCCGGACATGGTCGCATCGAATGCGAGGCGCATCAGCCGCACCCGCGTTTCCGCATCGGCGTTCGCCGATTGCATATAAAGGCGCACGTCGTCGCCGATTTCGCTGCTAAAATCGGCGGTCGACGGCGCCGTCACCAAACCACCGGCGGCCATCTGCGTCACCTTGTCGTTCATATTGGCGATCATATCCGGGAACAAGCGCCGCATGGCGGTAAACGGACCGGCATCGGCCTGCCAGACGCCGTATTTGTTGGGCCCGGCGCCGGCCACGGCCGCCGTGTGCGCGGCCTTTAAAAGCTCAAGCTGGCTCATCATATCGGCCAGCCAATTGGCAATATGGCTGAAGCCTTCGATCTGCATCGAATGGCAAATGGTGAGCGCCAGTCCGACCATGAACTCCGCCTTGGCGATGCAACGCAAGGACACTTGGTCATAAAGATGGGCCGAATGGCCGATGCGCGCCGACAAGGTGTTGCAGGCTTCCACGTCCCGATAGGCATAGACCCGCTCCCAGGGCACGAAGACGTTATCGAACACCATCATGGCGTCAGTCTCATCGAAGCGCGATGCCAGCGGATGATCTTCCGGCGAAGCGCCGCCGCCCGGCACCACCGGCGGGCGGAACAGGAATTTGGTGCCGGGTGTGGTCACTGGGATCACCACGGCGAAGGAATAATCACCGGCCTCGCCCGATACCGGCTTGTGCGGCGATGGGAACACCGACACCTCTTCGATATAGGCAGCGAGGGTGGTCACCGTGCGGGCGCCGGAAATATATATGCCGGCGTCGGTTTCCTTGGTGATTTTGCAGGCCAGATCCTGGTCCTGATCCTCCACGGGCCGCGAACGGTCGGTCTGGGGATGATTTAGCGAGTGCGCCATGGCGTAGTCGTTTGCGCGCATATACTGGTACAAATCCCGCATATTTTGGCCAAAATCGTGATTCTGGTAGCCGCCATATTCCGCCGCCGAGCCGGCCGAAACGGCCAGATAGATGTTCATGTAATCGGGGGTGCGGGTGAACATGCCGAGGGTGGCATCGGCCCAATGTTTGACCATTTTCGAGCGCGCTTGCAGCTCTTCCATGGAGCGCGGTATCTGATAGGAGCGGGGATGGCGCTCGCCGGTGTCTTCGTCCACATAGGTCATGACGTCGGACAAATCCGGATCATGCTGCATATCGTAGAGACCGGCCAGGGTACGGGCCGCGCCGGCGAAGCGGGGATCGGTGGTGACGTCGCCGATCTTCTCGCCGTCCATCCAAAATTCGCGGCCATCGGTCATGGCGCGAAGGGAATCCAGAAATTGCGCTCCGGTGCGAACGGCCATGGTCTATTCGGCCGCCGGCAGCTCGTCGTAGAAGTGGGCGCCCACATACCAGTCTTCGGGCGGATTGTCTTCTTCCTCACCGGTATCAAAATTGGTCAGAAAAGCCATTTCCACCGTCACCCCGTTCGGATCGATGATGAAAAAGCGGGTCAAATGATCCTCGGCGCCGCGCCGTTCGCGGTATTCGCAGCCCATGGCATCAAGGGTGGCGCGGGTTTCATTCATACCCTTGGCCATGACCGCGAAATGATCGAGCTTGTTGACGGGCCCTTCGCCCATGCCATCATTTTCGTCGATGGCGATCACGTGCAGGATCGGATCGTCGCGCAAATACAGCCAATATCCAGGCCGGGGGATCGATGGCCTCGGCCCCACATGGAGGCCCAGCACGCGCTCATAAAATTCTTGGGTTTCCGCCAGCTTGCAGGTCTGGATGTTCACATGGTGCAGATTATGGACATAGGTCATGCCAAGGACCCCTCCAACAGTGAAAATTCGCGCTTCGCACACATTTTATTGGCGCTGGCGGTAAAGTCGAGAAAAATTGGTTCTTACCCGGAATTTCCGCTAAATTCAGCCGTATTTTAAGCTTTGTATCTTGAAATACGGGCCTCCGATCACTATATCATCGTAACTGGGCGGTCCGGTAGCCGCAATCCAATACCTGTGGCATTCCCTAAGAGCTTGAGGGGCCCGGTTTTGCTATCATCAAGGGCGTATAATTCGGAGCCGCGAAAAAACTACCTCCTATTAGTTGTCCCAGGCAGGAATAAACACATTGATTAAAGTGGTATCCATTCTTCTAGGCGTGCTGGTGATTGCCGGTGGCGTGTTCGCGTGGCTTCTGGTGAAAGACAAAGCCCCAAGCGGCAAGTCAATCCAGGATAATTCGGCCTCGTCCTCGTCCAGCGGATCCGGCGGCAAGACCAAATCACGTGCGCGCAAGAAATCCCCGGCCAAATTCTCCAGCTTCGATGCATTCGATCCCGATAAGGCCTTCGAAGAGGGCGAGCTGGTGGTGGTCAATGCGCCGTCCGGCTTTGCCGAAGGTGCCCGCTCGCTGGGCTTCGTGGTGTTGGAGCGCATCCAGTTGGGCAGTATCGGCATGACCGCGTTCCGGGTGCGCATTCCGCCGCGCACCAAGATGGGCGCGGCCCGGCGCAGTCTGGCGGGCCGCTTCCCGGGCGCCATCATTGATGCCAACCATCAGTTCGATATGTCGGCGGAACGGCGCCGTTCGCGCAGCCGCACGGCCACCGATTCGAAAAAGAAAAAGGCGATCCAATCCCGGGTGCGCGCTGCCATCGGCTGGCAGAAGGTGTCCCAAAGTTGCGGGCGTAACGTGACTCTCGGCATGATCGATAGCGGCCTGGATTTATCGCACCCGGCGCTGAAAGGCCAAAAAATCGAGTTCAAGTCCTTCCATAACCGCAAGCGGCGCCAGGGCAATTCCAATCACGGCACCGCCGTTGCTGCCATTCTCGTTGGCAAGCCTTCGAACAAGGGCTGGGGCGGGCTGTTTCCAACCGCCAGACTGAAGGCCGCCAACATGTTCGAGTTTAACAAAACCGGCAAAATGGTGGGCAATTCCATTGGGCTTCTGAAGAGCCTGAATTGGCTGATTTCCAAGCGCGTGCACGTGATCAATTTCTCGATCGCCGGTTCCGATAACAAAGTGGTGCGCCGCGCCATGTCTCTGGCCAGAAAATCGGGTATTCCCATGGTTGCCGCGGTGGGCAATTGGGGGCGCGCCGACAAGCCGGCGTTCCCGGCCGCCTATCCAGATGTGGTGGCGGTTACGGCGGTGGGGCCGTACCGGTCGATCTACAAAAAAGCCAACACCGGCAACTATGTGGATTTCGCCGCCCCCGGCGTCAAATTATGGACTGCGGTTCCTGGCGGCGGCGGCAAATATCAAAGTGGCACGTCCTTTTCGGCGCCGTTCCTGACCGCTATTGTCGGGCTGGAAGCGGCGGCGGGCCGCAAAACCGATGCCAGGGGCCTGCGCAGCCAATTGGCCCGGGGATCAAAGGATTTGGGTGCAAAGGGCAAGGACAAGACGTTCGGTTTCGGGTTTGTCGAACGCAAGCCCAATTGCCGCGCATAAGTAATTTGTGTCGGGGGGCATAATTTGAGCTACCAGACCAGGAGATAAGGATCACTATGCTACAATCATCCGAACCATTGGTCCGCGATGTGTTGGAGGGCAAAGACCCTCGCATCATCTCGACCAAAACAAATATTCTCGCAACCCAGGCGGCTAATCTGATGGCCACCGAACGGGTCGGCATCATCATTGTTGTCGATGACGTCGGCAAGTTTTGCGGCATCCTGTCGGAGCGCGATATCGTCCGCGCCTTCGGCCGCTTTGGCGCCAAGGCTGCCCAGGTGACGGTTGGCGATATCGCCACCCGCAAGGTCACCGCCTGCGTAACCGAAACGCCCCTCGCACGGGTGCAGAGCTTGATGAAGGATGGCGGCTTCCGCCACATGCCGGTGGTCGAAGACGGTCGCGTCAAAGGAATCATCAGCATCGGTGATATTCTCGGATTCCTGGCCCGCGCCGAAGAGCCCGCCTAAGCGCCATCGCCGAAAAACTGGTGACTGGAATCAAGGAAAAGGCGGCGGCTGTTCTGGCCGATATTTCAGCGGGCGCCTAAAAATATTCCCGAATTTCGGCGGCCACCTGCTCCGGGCCGGTGCGCATGGCGCCGTGGGCCTGGCCTTCCATCACAGCCAGGTCCGCGCCGGTAAGCGCTCCCATGGCGGTCTTTGTATAGCGCCCCATGATGCCGCCCGAGGTTCCGCCCAGCAGAAACCGGACCGGCAGCAGCCGCGCGTTTAGGCGGGCCGCATCGTAACGGTAATGCAGCGCCCCATGCAGCTCGCGCGCCACACTGGCGGCCAATTCCGCATAGCGCGGCCAGCGATCTTCGTCGGCGCGCAGCCGCTCGAACACTTCTGGCGGGTTTTTTTGCAGCCCGCATAGAAGCGTCCGGATAACCCCGTCCCAGTCCGCGGCATCGGTCTTTGCAAACAAATCATCCACCAGCTCATCATTGGTGGGCGGCGCTGGCTCGAACAGCATCAAGCGCCCGATGGCGTCCGTCCGCATGGCCGCCTCGCCGGCCACAAGCGCGCCAAAGGAATGGGCGAAGATGCCGGCGGGCGCCCCCGATTGCGCGGCAACCGCTTCGCCTAAGGCGACCATATCCTCCACCTCACAGCCGAAGTCGTATTCGCTTCCCTCGCCGCTTAAGCCCCGCCCCCGGCGGTCAGCGGCGTAGATGGTGAAATGGCTTTCCAGATGCGGTATTACCCGCCGGTACCCCTGATGATCGTCGCAAACCCCATGCACCAGAATCAACGGCACCCCGCTGCCATAGCGGCGGGCGGCGATGCGGGTTCCGTCCGGGGAGGTAACCTCGAGGCGATCGTCCATTACTTAAGTCTCAGGTTTGAAGCGGCTATCTTTACCCGCTAAACAAGGCCCGGACAATGCAAGGGCAAATCCCCTGGAACGCGCATCTTTAGAAAGGCTCCTCCCATGACCGAAACGCCCACCTTCGTCAGCCACCTGGAATGCGGCGAAACCGGAAAGCACTACCCTGCCGATCAACTGCACGGCCTGTCGGATACCGGCAAGCCGCTTTTGGTGCGCTACGATCTGGACGCCCTGGCCGGGGCCGTTTCCAAAGATGCCGTCGCTGCCCGCGTACCCGAGTTCTGGCGCTACCGGGAATTTTTGCCGGTGCGCCGGGCCGAAAATATCGTTCGCCTGGGCGAGGTGATGACGCCGATCATCCCGCTCACCAAGATCGCGGCGCGCCTCGGCGCAACCGAGATTCTGGTCAAGGACGAAGGCCGCCTACCCACCGGCTCATTCAAGGCGCGTGGCCTCGCCTTGGCGGTCTCCATGGCCAAGGAGCTTGGCGTCACACGCATGGCGATGCCCACCAACGGCAACGCCGGCGCCGCGTTGGCCGCCTATTGCAGCCGCGCCGGCATCGAAACCTATGTCTTTTGCCCCGATGATACCCCCGATGTGAATGTGCGCGAGATCGCCTTGCAGGGTGCCAACACGTATCTGGTCAACGGCCTCATCGATCAATGCGGCGCCATCGTCGGCGGCGGCAAGGAGCAGATGAACTGGTTCGATACCTCTACCTTGAAGGAGCCCTACCGGATCGAGGGCAAGAAGACCATGGGACTGGAATTGGCCGAACAATTGGGCTGGGAGGTTCCCGATATTATCTTCTACCCCACCGGCGGCGGCACCGGCTTGATCGGCATGTGGAAGGCCTTCGATGAGTTGGGCAAGATCGGCTGGATCGGCGACAAACGGCCGCGCATGGTGGCTGTCCAGGCATCGGGCTGCGCGCCCATCGTCCGCGCGTATGAGGCCGGCGCAACCCACGCGGAGCGTTGGGAGGACGCCCATACCATGGCCGCCGGCATCCGCGTCCCTGCCGCCGTCGGGGATTTCCTGATCTTGCAGGGCGTGCGCGAAAGCGGCGGCTTCGCCTGCGCGGTCGATGACGAAGATATCCAGGCGGCCCAGGAAGAGGTCGCCAAGGAGGAGGGGTTCCTGCTTTGCCCCGAAGGCGCCGCCACTTACGCCGCCTACAAGCAGGAACTTGCGTCGGGAAGGGTGGAACCTGGCGAGCGGGCGCTCTTGTTTAACTGCGCGACGGGATTGAAATACCCCATGCCGGCGGCGGGGGTGCGGCTCGATATCACCAAAGAGGTGGATTACGCGGCGCTGTAGGGCTCAAAAATCAAAGAAACCCTTCCGCAAGAACTCTAAATGAAATGGCGTCGCATCGCCATCATGGCGCCTTGCCCAAGGAATACGCCTAGCCTGTGCCAATCTTACGATTTAATCGAGCGTTGCCGGCAGGCTGGCCGGGGTGCCGGTTTCGGTGCGCTGGCCGCGCATGGCTATGCGCATCAGCAATGGCGGCGCCGCAGCGGCAACCGCCAGCAATCCCGCCGCCGGCAATCCCCAGGCTTGGATCAAGGGCCCGGTGGCCAGCGCCATGACGACGCTTATGGCGCCGGCGAAACTGTCATTGACGCCGATGGCGCGGCCGCGCTCCTGGGTTTCGACCCGGTCGGCAATCAGAGCCGTCGCCGAGACATTGGCCGCCGCCCAGCCCAAGCCCACCAGGAAGGTACCGAGAGTGACGGTGACATAAAATCCATCGGTGAGCGCCACCAAGGACGCGCCGATCAACGCCACTCCGACGCCAGTGAACATCACCTTTTGCCGACCCAGCCGGTCTGATAAACGGCCCAAGGGAATGGTGAAGGCGAACATGCCGGCGGAATGGAACATGTGCGAAAAGGCGATGGCCGGCAGCGAATGGCCATGGTGCGACAGGACCAGCGAGGTCAGCACCATGACGATCGACATGTTGCCGTTGGCGGCGCAGTTGGAAATGATGGCCAGGCGGGTATCGGGATTGCGGAACAGAGACGCCGGGCTGAACGGAGGGCGCTCCCCTTTGGGCTTCGGCGGCGCTTTGTAGCCGGGGTAATAACGCTCCAAATTCATGCCGATTTCCTTCGGGTCCGGGCGCACGAAATAGACCAGGACCATGCCCGGAATAATCAGCAACGGCAGCGCCAACCAGGGCACGCCCAGATGCGGCAATCCCAGTTTCAGGGCCAACGGCTCGGTCACCGTGACCAGCAATGGCGTGACCATCAAACCGATGACCGAGCCGAGCGCCAGATAGCCGAGCGCCTGGGCGCGCCGCGACGGCGGAAACATATCGGTGGCGGCGACGCGCAATTGCTGGGCGGCGTTCATGCCCATGCCGAAAACCATCATTCCGATGACAAAGACGATGAAGCTGTCGAAAATCAACGAGGAGCCGATTGTAAGGCCGCCAATCAGCGACAGGATTTGGCCCAAAAGAATGCCCGGGCGGCGGCCATAGCGGTCGGTGATGCGCCCCGCCGTATAGGCGACCAGAAAGCGGCTGGCGCCGATGATGCCGACAATCAGCCCGGCCAGGCTGGCCGATCCGGTGAGCGCGATAACCATTAACGGTCCGAACCCATAGGCCAGTTGCACGCCGGCGCCGTTAAATGATTGCGACAATACGAACAGGGTCATATTGCGCTTGATCAGTTTCGGTGCGCGCAGGTCATCATTTGCGGGGGGCGTTGGTTGGGGCGTAACCATCGGCCATATTTGCGCGCCAATTTCAGCCCGGTCAAGTTTGTGTTGGTGGTGCGATTGGAATTGGGCAATTGACAGCCGCCCCTTCTATCTCCATGGTTTTATGGACTTCAAGGCGCTTCGCCGCACCCAATTCAGGAATATCGCCCATGGCCGAAATCGTCAGTGGTATCGCTACGTCGCACGGACCGCTTCTCATATTGCCGCCGGAAGACTGGACCATCCGCGCAGAGTTTGACCGCACCAAGGAATTTCACGATTTCCAGGGTGGCCGCTACACGTTCGATGAGTTGGTAGCCAAGCGCGGGCCCGATAGCTTTACTGAGCGCTTCACCCTGGAAGCCCGCCAAGATCATTTCCGCCGCTGCCAGTTGCAGTTGGATGCGCTGGCCGATTACATGGCGGAATTGAAGCCCGATATATTGGTGGTCATCGGCGACGATCAGAAGGAATGGTTTTTCGATGAGGTGCAGCCGGCTTACGCCATCTTCTCCGGCGATGCTATTTTGAACGAAGGGTACGATCCGGAAAAACACAAAAATTCCCACAAAAGCATCCAGTTGGTGGAAATGCACCGGCATACGCCGGTTGACACCTATTACGACTGCGTGCCCGAGCTGGCCAACCATATGGTTGCCGAGGCGATGGAGGCCGGCTTCGATGTCACCGCGTCGACAACCCTGCCCCAAGGCCCGGACGGGCCGCGCGGTATCGGCCATGCGTTTTCGTTTATTTACCGGCGCATCTTGCGCGACAACGCCATCCCGCTGGTGCCGGTGCTGCTCAACACCTTCTTTGCGCCCAACCAGCCGCGGGCGAAGCGCTGTTTCGACCTTGGCCGGGCGATTGGCGAAGCGGTCAAATCATGGCCCACTGATGCCAGGGTGTGCATCGTCGCATCCGGCGGGCTCAGCCATTTCGTCATCGACGAGGAATGGGATTTGCGCATGCTTAAAGCCATGGCGGAAGGCGATGTAGACACGCTGATCAACGAGCCCCAAAATATCTTTGAATCGGGCACGTCGGAGACCAAAAACTGGTTCACCGCCATCGGCGCCCTGTCGGATACCGGTTTTAAGATGGATTTGCTGGATTACGTGCCCTGTTATCGCTCCGAGGCCGGAACCGGCAATGCCATGGGCTTCGCCATCTGGAATTGATTGCTAACGGGTTATAAATCTCCATTGCGATACCCATATACAATGCGATGTATTTTCAAACCGTAATAAAACGGGATGATCGGTCCGCACATGTCTGAGCCCAATTTAAATAGCTATGAATGGCCGAAAACGGCCACCGGCAATATCGATTGGGAATTGCTGTTCGAAGATCCAGAGACAGGCCTGGTCCCTTATATCGAGGCCGCCACCGCGCCCATGACCCTGCGCCTCAACGCGGTTCAGGTGATCCAATCCCTGTTTACCCGCAAAGACGACGAAGGCGAGATCGAACGTCTGAGTGAAGAGATTAACGAGCTTATCCCCGACGATATGCCCGAAAACCGCTTTCCTGTTATTGCTGGCGCCGTTGTTCAGGCGATGCGCGAGATCAAAAATTACCGGATCCGCAAAGCCGAAGAATTTGACGCCCAGAAAGAAGAGGGCAGCGAGCGCCGCGGCGAGCGCGGTCAGCACAGCATTAAAAAATTGCTCCGGCGCCGGAACATGGTTATTGCCGGCAGCGTCGCGGCCAGCCTGGCGGCGGCAGCGGCTTTCTTCATGTTGGCGCCGGTGGAGAAAAAAGTCGAGGCAGCGAACCTTTCCCATGGCTTGCTGGCGCAGATGCAATACGCCGTCTCTGGCGGTGGGCCGACCAAGCATATTTATGGCGGGACGCTGCGCTCGGAATTGCAGCTTGGCAATATCGCGGTGATCGCCGCCGGCGTTCCCAAATCCGCCTGCTTCGAGGTTGGCACCGGTCTGGCCGATACCGGCCGGGTGATGATCAACAGCCTCAGCCCGAAATTGGGCATGGGCGGTGGAACCAATAAATCCATCGAGCAGATTTGCAATAAAGCCAGCCCAAAGATTACCTTTCGCTGGGTTCCGGACAAACAATGACGCTATAATCGGGTTCCGGGGGCATGCGTTTTGTCACGATGCCCCGCTAAGTTTTAGGGGCATATCCGCTGACTATCCCAGCCAATCTGCGCGGCATCCTGTTGATGCTGGCCTTCACGCTTTTGATTACCTTCATGGTCGTCGGCATCCGTATTCTATCCGAAGACATGCACCCGTTCGAGATCGCTTTTTTCCGCAATCTGTTCGGTCTGGTGGCGCTTGTGCCGCTGGTCCTGCGTAACGGTATCGAGCCACTGAAGACCACAAAAATTGGCCTCCTCGGCCTTCGCGGCACTCTCAACGCGGCGTCGCTCTTGTTGTTTTTCCTGGCGGTGACTTTGGTGCCGGTCGCCGATATCGCCGCTTATAGCTTCACGACGCCCTTGTTTGTATCGATCCTGGCGGTTCTTTTGCTGGGCGAGCATATGGGTCCAAGGCGCTGGAGCGGGCTGTTTGTTGGCTTTATCGGCGCTATGATCATCCTTAGGCCCGGCGTCGGCGCGGTTAATGTCGGCGCGCTCTATGCCTTGGGCTCGGCGGGTTTCTGGGCGCTGACGGTGGTGACGATTAAAGTCTTATCGCGCACCGAGGCCAGTGTCACCATCACCTTTTACGGGGTCTTGATCCTGATCCCAATCACCTTTAGCGCCGCCGTTTTCTTTTGGACCTGGCCGAGCCTCTGGCAATTACTTTGGCTGGCGGTCCTTGGCACCGCGTGGATCACCGCCCAGCTTTGCCTGACCCAGGCTTTGAAAATTGCCGATGCAGGCCTCGTCATGCCGTTCGATTTCGCAAAGCTATTGTGGGCATCGGCGGCTGGAATTCTATTCTTCGCCGAGGTGCCCAGCATCTTTACCTGGATAGGCAGCGCCGTCATTTTTGCCGCCGCTACTTACGTCGCCTACCGGGAGCGGCAAGCTTCGTCGAAACCAGTGCCGGAGCCGGAACCGGCATCGTGATTAGAATAGAAGGCGCGCGAACAACAAAACCCCGACGCCAATCAACACCACGGCGAGGATGCGTTTGACCGCACTTGCATTGATGGTTCCGGAAAAGCGGGCGCCGAAATAGACGCCGATCAACAAACAGGCGGCGATCAAAAAGCCAAGCTGGAAATCGATGATATCCGATTGCCAATTGCGTAAAGTGGCGAACAGGCCCACCGGCACCTGGAACACCTGGCCGAGGGCGATGGCGGTGATCACCGGCACGCGCATCCACATCAGCATGGGTACCAGCAAAAGCGGCCCCCCGGCGCCGGACACAGCAGAGCCGAAGGCGGCGATGAAGCCGGTGATAGAGGTTACCACAGGCGAAAGCCGGGGCCGTGCGCCTTTGGGCTCGGACCCGCTGAGCACGGCATTGATCCCGGTTCCCAGGACCATTACGCCGACCAGCGCCTCCACCACCTGGCTGGGCAGTTGGATCAATACCGACGAGCCCAGATAGGCGCCCGCCATCGCACCGATGGACAGCCACAGGCAGGACGGCCAATCGACGGCGCCCATGCGCGCAAACATATAGGCGCCGAGGGTGCCGGTAAAAATGGCGGTGAAGATGACCGAGGCCACGGCGACGTGAATTTCGATATCGGTCAGCAGGACCAGCAACGGCACGATGATAACGCCGCCGATGGAGACCGCGCCGATCAGAAAGCCAATGACGATCACGGCTACGATGATGATCGCCATAATCGGCGCGGAGAAAATCATTCGGTCTTCAAATCGAAACCCATTGGGCTGCCGGTGCGCTTGGCTTGTTCCTCTGCATCGGCGCCGGGCTCCCAGAACTCGGTATCGAAGCGGCGCCCGGTGACGCCGTCCGATGCATCGGACGCCAGCCATACCACCGGCGCGCCGATGCGCGCCGGATCGATCAACGGCATTTTCTTGGCAACTAGTTCGCGCTCTTCGCGAGAGGCAAAACCGTCCGTGTCGGCGGCGCCGGGGTTGAGCACGTTGACCGTGACGCCGGTGCCTTCCAGGTCTTTCATCCAGACTTCCGAGGTCATTTCCAGCGCCGCCTTGGAGCCGCCGTAGGGCGCGCTGGCGGCCCTGTTCATGATCTCGATCTTGGTGGTCAGGCTGATAATTCGGCCCCAGCCTTGGGCTACCATGTCCGCCGCCACCATGCGGACCAATCGGTCAGCTCCGAGGAAGTTGGTGGCCATCACGTCTTCCACGGTAGCGTCCGATACCTCCCAGAATTTGGGCGTGTCCTGGCGCAAATGCCGCCCCGGATAAATATAGGCCATGGTCAGACCGGCATTGTTGATCAGCACGTGGACGGCGCCGAACGCCGCGTTGGCGGCGGCAACAATTTTGGCGCAATCGTCGGCCAGGCGAATATCGGCGGTGATCGTTTGCAGGCTGCCGGGAAGGGGTTTGGCGGCTTCGGCTAAGCTATCCAATTGATCGGCGGAGCGCGCTGCCGCCGTCACGCTGGCCCCAGCGGCCAACAGGGCCAAGCTCATTTCGCGCCCGAGCCCGCGGCCGCCGCCGGTGACGATGACCGACTTAGCCCCGAGCAAGCTGCCGCTCACGCCTTTTCACCGGCGCGGCTGCGCTCCCAATCCCATTGAACTTCCCCCGGCGCATCGACAATCTTATTGCGCAAAACGCCGATCCCGGCGATTTCGGATTCCAGCACATCGCCGGCTTGCATGAACCAGTTCTCGCCTTCCACCTTGTGGCCGGCAGCGACCCCGGACGGCGTTCCGGTCATGATCAGATCGCCCGGCTCCAGGCTCATTTGCGAAACATAGGATATCAATTTCGGAATGTCCCAGATCATCCCCGCCGTCGAGCCGTCCTGGCGTATCTCGCCGTTAACACGGGTCTGGATGGCCAAATTCATCGGGTCCGGCACTTCGTCGGCGGTGATCATCCAGGGGCCCATGGGCGCGAAGCTGTCGAACATCTTGCCCATAAGCTGATTGCCCTCGGCCCGTTCCAGCCGCACCACGTCGCGGGCGGTGACATCGATGCCGATCATATAGCCGGCGATCACGTCCATCGCGTCTGCCTCGGCGACGTTCTTGCAGTGCTTGGAAATGACCAGGGTCAGCTCGGTCTCGTAATCGAGCGCATCGGTGGCGGCGGGTTTATGGATGTCATCGAATGGGCCGGTGAGCGCCGAGTTGGATTTGATCCAGGCCGACGGCACCGCCTTTGGAAAGCCTGACCCCGATTGCGACATCTCCTTGTCGTGGGAGCCGTAGTTACGCCCGACGGCAATGATCTTCCAGGGCTTCACCGGCGCCAACAGGCGGCACTGATCCAATTTGCGGACCAGAGCATGGCCACCGCCCGCGCCAGTGTCATCGCCGCTCAAATAGGCTGCCGTTTCCAGTAAAGCCTGGTGCGCCACTTCGCCGCCGGCCAGATGCGCCGCCACATTACCGGGAAACCTGAGGGCGGCGATTTCGGCGGCGCCCCTATCGCCGGCGCCGGCCAACATGCGCTCATGGGCGCGGCGCAAATCACCGATGCGGTCATCGCCCAGCATCAGCCCTAAGCGCGGCGCCTGATCTTCGCTGGCGCGGTCTGGAGTGTAGCGAACAATACGCAATGGCTTTGCCTCAAGCTTCGGCGTAGAGGTGGGAAACCAATGCTTCGGCTTCCAGCCTGCCGGACCGGATCAACTCGCCGCGCGCTCGGGATTTCCATTCTTCGCGCATCATGAAACCGCCGTTTTCGCGGCAGGTCTTCTCAACCGAGGCCATCAATTGCGCGTCGCTCATATCGAATACCAGGGGCCAGGCTAGGGGCGCCGGAATATACCATTCGCTCTCATAGGAAATTTCCAGGGTGTTGCCTTCCGGATCATCGCAATAGAGCGAAAAGGAGTTGCCGTGATGTACGGCGCGGAAATCGCTCACCCGCTCATCGGCGAGGGCGAAATCCTTGAACAGGCGCAAATCGGCTAAAGATTCCACCCGGAAGGTGATCTGATTGACGCTGGACGGTACATCATCGCCGCGCCCGGCGCGCAGGACTATCTGCGCGATCTGTTCCGGATCGCGGGTCAACCAGGCGTAATCGGAGGCCGGCGTGGCGCCAATGGCATCCATGCGTCCCCGCCCGGTAACCGCATAGCCGAGGCCATCGGTATAAAATTTCACCATGGCGTCCAGATCGGTGACATCCATGCCCACCTGATGCATGGCGATTTCCGGGAACGGCGATGCCGGCGGAGCGCCGCCAACTTCGGAGCGGAAGACGCTCGCTTCGCCATCGCTGGGATAGATGGGATCGACCTTCGGCGTTGCCTGGGAGGCGATAGCCCCCGATGTGGACAGTTCCGTCTCGATCCGGCTGCGCCATTGATTGCGCGGCAGGAATCCGTTTTCGGCCCGGCAGCGTGCTTCGGTGGCGGCGGTAATGTCTGCGTCCGTCCCATCAAGATCGAGCGGCCAGTTGATCCCCGGCGGCACGAACCAGCCGGTCTCGGCGGAGACCGATATGCGGTTGCCGTTGGGGTCCAGAAAATACAGGGTCCAGGCGCTGCCGTGGTCGGCCATTGCGATATCGCTGACGCCGTCTTCGGCTTCCACCAACGCCTTGATGCGGCGCAACTCCGCCAGCCCCGTGGTCAGGAAGCCGATCTGATTGACCGTCGAGGGGATGCCCGCCTCGCGCCCGCCGGCAACCACAAGCTGGTGATGCTCGAACGGGCGCCGGGTCATGAAGCGCATTTTCATGCCTGGCCGGGGCTCGCCCTGATCGGAGACCGCGAAGCCGAGAACATTGGTGTAAAAATCGGTCAGTAGTTCGGCATCCTGGCAATAGATGCCGAAATGGCTGAACACCAATTTAGGGGCAGGTGCGGTCATGCAGCCCGCGCGCGGGCATATTCATCGACGGGCAATCCGCCCTCGGACGTCGGGCCCGAGCCTTCCGTGGTGGAGCGGCGCACGTCGCGGGCTTCGCTTTCCTCGTCCCACGGCCGGCCCCGGTGCAGGCAGCGCCGGTTGTCCCAGATGACCAGCTCGCCTACCGTCCATTCGTGGGTGTAGACGAACTGCTCCTGGGTCGAATGGGCCACCAGCTCGTTAATCAACGCCTCGCCGGCTGCGTCATCCAGCCCGCTGATGCCGGTCACTTGCGAGCCCACATACAGGGCGCGCTTGCCGGTTTCCTCGTGGATGCGGGCTACCGGATGTTCGATTGGCGGCCAGCGCTTGCGGTCTTCTTCGGTCAAATTATGGCCGGTCTTGGCGCGGGATTTCTGTAAATCATTGATCGCCACCAAGTCCTGCAAGTCCGCCTGGCGCGTAGGCGGCAACGCTTCCCACGCGGCGCGTGTGTCGGCCCATTGGGTCGCGCCGCCTTCATCCGGCATCGCGACGGCGCGCAGGAACGACAGCGCCGAGGGAACCTTAAAAAACTGGCTGTCTGAATGCCATTGCTGGTTGGCGCGCAAAAAACTGGCCTGGGCGGTGGTGGGGTCGCGAAAATTGCCCTCCAGGTCCACATTACCGAGGGCGGCAATGTGATCCACATCGCTTCGGAGGTTAAATTCAACGGTTCCGAAATGGGCGGTGAAGTCTTCTTGTTGATCATCGCTAAGATGTGCGTCCCGGAACAACAAAACTCCATGGTCCCGTTGCGCCTGTCGGATCGTGTCTACTGTTTCGGCGTCCAGCGGCTTGGCAATATCCACATTGCGCACTTCGGCGAAAAAACTATTTCCTAGGCGTTCTATTTCAATGCTCATGACGGCCTCCCATCATCCAGTCTATTTCACCACCCCACACGCGTCAATTTTTGGACGCATGATCGGCGGCGATCAGCCCAAAGGCAAAGGCTTTGATCAGGCCGCCGACATAACCCACATTGGGCCCGCCTTCGAGCCCGCCGGTGCTTGATCCCGCCGCATACAGCCCGCCTATCACATTGCCGTCCGGTTTGAGGACGCGGCAATGGGCGTCGATATCGATACCGCCCATGGTGTTGGTAAGCCCGGCGCAAATGTGGATGGCGGAATAAGGCCCGTCGCCGAGCCCAAAGGCCTGATGGCGGCCCTCGCCGCGTACCGGGACCAACGCCGCCAATTGGTCGCCCGTAAAGGCGTCGTTGTAAGCGCTTATCGTGGCCTTCAAGGCATCGGCGGGCACACCGATGGCAGCGGCCAGGCCGTCCGCATCCGGCGCTTCGATGAGTGTGCCGCCATGATCGAGCAACAATGGATTGGGCGGTGCGGTGCCGCTGGCGCCCACTTCGTCCCAGATTCCTGGGCTCATGATCACCGTCGCCGACAACGGATCATCCAGCTTGGCGACCGCGTTGGCCAGGTACACCCCGCCCCGGCTTTCATCGACGAAGCGTTTGCCATCGCCGTCCACCATTACCCCGGCGACGGCGACGACGTCCATATTCGGATAGGGCCAGAGGGCGTCGTTATGCATCGCCGCCACCGCCAACAGATGGCCGTAGAAATCGCCGAGCGCAGTTAGCGCGGCGCCGGCCTCGGCGGCCATGCGGATGCCGTCGCCGGTGGCCGATGATGTTGCCCGCAGGCGCACCCGGTCCGGTGCATCGGTGATGCTGCCGTTGACCATTTCCGGGTTGGCCTGAAAACCGCCATCGGCGATGACCACCGCGGCGGCTGATATTTCCCGCTCCGCGCCGCCTTCGACTACCCTGACACCGGTGCATTGGCCGCCGGTCATCACAAGCCCGGTTACCTCGGCGCCGCGCCGGACGCTGCCGCCACACTTGATCAGATGGGCTTCGAGAGCTCTGAGCGTGTAATCGCCGCCGCGCCCTTCCCAATCGAGGCCGGCGCGCATACGCCGGGGCGGCGCCAAGACCAGATGCTGGCGCAAATTGACATAGCCGATGCCTTTGGCGACGAACTTGACGCCGATGGCGCGCAGCCATTCCACCGTCGGCCCGGCATTTTCGGCGATGGCGCGCGATAATTCCGGCTTGGCGTAACCGGCGGTCTCTTTTTCGATGGCCGCCGCCAATTCGTCGGCGGAAATGCGCACATCGTTGGAAGCGACGTGAAAGACGCCTGAGGTAATGCGCGAATTGCAGAGATAGCGGTCATCGGTATCCCGCTCCAACACCAGCGCCTTCAATCCTTGATCGGCGGCGCGGGCGGCGGCGGTCAGCCCGGCGAAGCCGCCGCC
>JABHAA010000041.1 GCA_018674495.1 Rhodospirillaceae bacterium
CCACAGAGACTGGCCGCTGTTAAAGCAGTGGATCCAGAAACAAAATGCTCTATCAGGCGATCTTGTTTATAGTGGCTAAGGCGGCTCTTGCGCATAGGTCCCATGATAACCCCAAAATCATGTTATCTGGGTCAGCCCCTTTATAATTTAGGCCATCGATACCCATAATTAAAAACAATAAACCGAGGCCTGATCGGTTTGTTGTTACCACTTCCAATTGCTCGGCCAATCTCCGACCCTGTGCAAGCGTCGGCTCGCGCAAATATTCAATAACTAGATTTCTAATCGGATTATATTGACTACCATCGTCAGCGTTATTGAATGCGATATCGATATTGCATTCGACATCTGACTTGGAATAGATGCTGTTAAGGAGTTCAAACATCTTTCCAGCAAGTGCGACAGGAGTTCCTCCAATTTGAGGCGGAATTTCCGAATGCTTGCCGGGATGCACGAGATAAGTGTGGATATGTTCTATTGGCAAGTTATTCTACCTAATCTCTGATTTCGATATTAAATTGCCACAAAATTCAACTGAACGAAGTGATGTTATAGTTTTATCTCCCATTAATCGTTAGTCAAGGTCATGTTCTAGTACTTTGTGTCCACAATTCTTAGGGGCAGGTGTTGAAAATAATTCCGAGCCCGTTTCACGCCAGTGTGTCCGATCGAGCCATCCCCACACCGGCTACACCGTCTTCCCATCCGATACCATTCGCGTCCAATTGGAGGATTATCATTGGTGGCTGAGCACAAATTTTCCAAACGCCTCCAGCGGGAGCCGACCCATCCCAGCGTTATTTTGGCCGATGCCTTGATCGCCATGGAATTAAAGATCGCCCCGGCGGCGCGCCATCTGGGTATTTCCCGCCAATTGCTGCACAAAATCCTAAGCGGATTGGCCTCCATCACGCCGAGGCTGGCGGTGCACATCGGCAAACTGTGCGGCAACGGCCCCGATCCCGATAATTCGACGCAACCTCATAATCGCCGCCTCATCTCTCCAATTTTGTGACCCGGTAAAGCCTGGAATAATGGCGTTGTCATGCACATATATAGCCTAGTTCAATGATATTACCGGAGCCGAGCATGCCAAAAGATAGCGAAACATTCCAAAACACCGACAATACAAATCCAGGCGATAGCGTGGCGAGCAACGAAGAAATCGTGAGTGCCGTGGCAACCTTGCGCGAAGACGTAAAAAAAATCGAGCAAGTTGCCGAGGAAATTAAAGCCATCGCCAACCAAACCAATCTTTTGGCTTTGAACGCGACCATCGAAGCGGCGCGGGCGGGCGATGCCGGTAAGGGGTTCGCGGTGGTTGCCGGCGAGGTCAAACAGCTATCGGGACTGACCAGCAAGGCAACCGAAAACGTCGCCGTGGTGCTTACGGAAATGAGCAATCAGGTCGACGTGTTGGAAGGTCTCGTTTAGGGCCTGGGCCAATGTAATTTTATGGGTTAATTGGATTTCAACGCTTATCCGGCATTATTCACCTCATCAAATATGGAGACGCAGATCTCCGCTACCGGATGAGGAATTTGCCATGCGTTTTAGATACCAGAAAGATGAATGTCTTGGGCGTTGGTGCGTCGTTGACAGCCATGCCGACGACAATTGTGTATCAACCCACAAGACCAAGAGCGCCGCGATATTGTCGATGTTCTGGTGTGAAGATATCTGGACCGAGCACAAGATGAAAACTACCGTCCCTGCTAATTTGGCGTAGATTACGCCGGCCAAAACCGGCGAGGGCGCCAATCAGTTTCTGGCAGCCGGCCCGTCCATTTATTTGGACGGGCCGGTTTTTTGTGTTGGCGGGCACTGGACGATGCAGGTGGGGCGGGCTAAAAATTAATTGCCAAAATATTGAACTTATCAGGGGGCTCCCGCCGGCTTTATCTCTGGCGGGATCAGAGAAATTATGGATCAAAATTCATCAGACAATAGCCAAGCCTTCAAGTCCGAAGTTCGGCGCGACATGGCCATCGATTGGGATGTCCCCATCGTCATGGAAGACGGTGTCCAGCTTATGTGTGACGTCTTTCGCCCGGTGGAGGCCGGCAACTATCCGGTTATTCTGTCCTACGGGCCTTACGGCAAATATTTGTTGTTCGAAGATGGCTATAAGACCGCCTGGGACCGGATGATCACCAACCATCCCGATGTCGCCGCCGGCTCCAGCAACGAATATCAGAGCTGGGAAGTAGCCGACCCGGAAAAGTGGGTGCCCGAAGGCTATGTCTGTGTGCGCGTCGATTCCCGTGGCTGCGGGCGCTCGCCGGGCTTTGTGGAAGTCTGGTCGCCCAGAGAAGCGCAAGATCTCTACCAATGCATCGAATGGGCCGCCCAGCAGGATTGGTCGGACGGCAATATCGGTATGAGCGGGGTCAGCTATTACGCCATGAACGCCTGGCAGGTGGCCAGCCTTTCGCCGCCGCATTTAAAGGCCATCTGTACCTGGGAAGGCGCGGCGGACATGTACCGGGAATTGTCCCATCATGGCGGCATCCTCTGCACCTTCATGACCAACTGGTACGACATGCAGGTCTCTTCCGTGCAACACGGGCTCGGCTCCAAGGGCTGGCGCTCGGCAATGAACGGCGAATGGGTTTCGGGCCCGGCCGAGCTGACATCCGAGGAATTGGGCGCCAACCGGGAAGACCTCGGAAAATCCGCCCGCGACCATGAAATGGACGACGAATACTGGACCTCGCGCACCGCCGATTTTGCCAAGATCACGGTGCCGATCCTGTCGGCGGCCAACTGGGGCGGCCAGGGCCTGCATCCGCGCGGCAACTTCGAGGGTTTCACCCAATCGGCCAGCAATGACAAATGGCTGGAAGTCCATGGCCGTGAACATTGGAGCGAATTTTACACCGATTATGGCCGCGAAATGCAGTTGGCGTTTTTCGATCATTTCCTGAAGGGTGAAAACAATGGCTGGCAGGACCGCCGCCGCGTGCAGTTGCAGGTCCGCCACAAGGATAAATTCGTCGAGCGGTTCGAGGACGCCTGGCCGATCCCCTCGACCCAATGGACCAAGTTCTATTTGCAGGCCGATGGCCATGGGCTGACCGAGGCGTCGGGCGAGCAGGCCGCAACGGTAAGCTATCGGGGCTTTTCCGAAGGCGTCACTTTCCTGTCGGCGCCTCTTGAGGCGGAAGCCGAGATCACTGGCCCCATCGCCGCCAAACTGTTCGTGTCTTCATCGACCGTGGATGCGGATATGTTCCTGGTGTTCCGGGTGTTCGATGCCAGCTTCCGGGAAGTGACATTCCAAGGCGCGCTGGATCCGCATACGCCCATCGCCCAAGGCTGGCTGCGTGCATCGCACCGGAAATTGGACGAGGCCCAGAGCGAGCCATACCGGCCCTTCCACAGCCACGATGAAAAGCAGCCCCTGAACCCGGGGGAGCCGGTGGAGCTGGATGTGGAAATCTGGCCGACCAGTATTGTGGTGCCGGCGGGCCACCGCATTGCCCTTAGCGTGCGTGGCCGCGATTACGAATATCCCGGCGAAGCCGATGCCGGACTGTCCAATATGAAAAACAAATTCACCGGCGTCGGCCCGTTCATTCATGACGATCCCACCGACCGGCCGAAGGAGATTTTCGACGGTGAGGTAAGCCTGCATTTCGGTACTGGTATGCAGCCTTATTTGCTGTTGCCGATCATCCCCAAGGGCTGACGGTCATGGACGGGAAGGCACTAATTATCGGCTCGGTAATGGCGATAATCGCCAGTTCGGCCTCCGCGCAGACGCCGCCGTCGCTGGCGGAAGAGGCGGCCTATCAGGGTTTGCACGCGGCGGCGGCGAAAGGCGATGTGGCAATGGCGCGCCGTCTGATTGCCGCCGGTGTCAAGCTGGAGAGCCGCGATGGCAACCGGCGGACGCCCCTGCACGTGGCGGCGTTTAAATCCCACGAGCCTATTGTCCGCATGCTTTCCAAGGCGGGCGCCGATATGAATGCCCTCGATGGCGATGCTTATGACGTGGTTACCATCGCCGCTGTTGCGAATGATACGGGCATGCTGCGCCTTGCCTTAAGCTTACAAGGCAGCCCCAAAAATATCACCAGCCCCTATGACGGGACCGCGTTGATCGCGGCGGCCCATCTGGGCCATGTGGATGTGGTCCTGCAATTGATCGGCGCAGGCGCGCCCCTGGATCATGTCAATAATCTCGGCTGGACGGCGCTTATCGAAGCGGTGATCCTGGGCGACGGAGGGCTCCGGCACACGCGCATCGTTGCCGCCTTGATCAAGGCCGGCGCCGATGCGTCCATCGCCGACCGCCAGGGGGTGAGCCCGCTGGCCCATGCCAGGGCCAAGGGCTATGACGCCATCATCGCTGTGCTGGAACGGGCCAAATAGTTCACCAAAGCTTTGGCAGCGGCACATGGCCCGCCACGCCGCCATCGGTCAGAATGGTCTGGCCGGTGATATGGCTGGCAAGGCCGGACGCCAGAAACAGGATCACGGACGCGATCTCGGCGGGCTCGGCGGCGGCGCCGATGGGAATGACCTTGGCCAAGGCGTCCCAACCCTTATCGCCGACAATTTCGCACAAGCGCGGCGTTTTGACGAAGCCCGGCGCCACCGCGTTGACGCGCACCGATGGCGCCAGTTCCTGGGCCATGCCTTTCACTAGATGCAGCAACGCTGCCTTGGCGGCGCCGTAAGCGGTCTGCCCCGGCAGGCTGGTCATGCCCGAAATGGAGCCGACAAAAACCATCGAGCCGCCGCCGCTTATCGTAACCGCGTGGCCGCCGATCTGCATGGCCAAAAGCCCATGGGTAAGCACCACATCCAACTGGTCCGCCCAGCCGGCGTCATCCACATCGGCCAAAGGTCCGATATCGGCGCGCCCGACAATGTCGACGACGCAATCCACACGCCCGGCGCTTTGCAAAACTTTATCGAATAGGATTTCGACGTCTTGGCGTTTGGTCACATCGGCGATCAGCGCTTCGCCGTTCACCTCAGCGGCCATGGCCTCGGCCCGGCTTGCATCCAGATCGACGCAAAACACGCGGGCGCCGGCTTGGGCCAAGGCCAGACAGGTTTCGCGCCCGATGCCGAAGCCGCCGCCGAGGACCACGGCGGTTTGCCCATCCAGGCGCAAAAGAGAAGGGTAATCAGTGGCCGGTGGCGTCGTAGGTTCGGACATTTCATTTCCAATCTGAAGTAGATCGTGACCGATCGGTGGCGTTGGCGGGTGTCAAGGATCTACACGAATTTCTGATAGATTGCGCCAAAAAATCGTAATAAACTTACTTGACTTGTGGTTATATTGCTTTATCTATCACCCAGTTGTTGATAATGTGTCGCGTTTTCATTTAGAGAGGGAGGCAGTAGCTTGCTCACATACAATAATAATAAAGCCCTGAAAACTACCGTTCTTGTACTCGGATTGGCATCCATAATGGCCACCGAGGCCGTCATGGCCAAAGCCGAAGAGGTCAAATTATATTCCGAGCGCCAGCCGTTTTTGATGAAACCGCTGCTCGAAGCTTTTACCAGGGAAACCGGCATCAAGGTGCACATGGTGTATCTCAAAAAAGGCATGGTCGAGCGATTGCGCGCCGAGGGCGCCAATACGCCGGCCGATCTGATCCTGACCGCCGATATCGGCAATCTGCATAATCATGCTAAGGCCGGGCTCCTGCAAAAATCCTCTTCACCCATATTGCAGGCGAATATCCCGGCCAAATTTCGCCATCCCGATGGATTATGGTACGGCCTTACTTCGCGCGCCCGGGTCATCTTCGCCCACAAAGACCGGGTCAAGCCGGGCGAGGTGACATCCTACGCCGATCTGGCCAAGCCGCATATGGAGGGCCGGGTATGCGTCCGCTCGGGCAAGCATATGTATAATATCTCGCTACTCGCCTCGATCATCGCCGCCGAGGGCGAGGCGGCGGCCACCGAATGGGCGCGGGGGCTGAAGGCTAACCTCGCGCGCCGTCCGCAAGGCAACGACCGGGCGCAGGTCAAGGCCGTCTATCACGGCGAATGCGATGTGGTGCTCGCCAACACCTATTACATGGGCAAGATGGCAACCAACGAAAAATCGCCGGTGCAGAAGAAATGGGCGGCGTCGGCCAATCTGATTTTTCCCAACCAGGCGGGAAGGGGTGCCCACGTCAACATATCCGGCGCCGGCATCACCAGCCATTCCAAGAACAAGGCGGGCGCCATCAAGCTGATCGAGTTCCTGTCGGGCCATGTAGCCCAAAAAATCTACGCCGAGGGTAATTTTGAATATCCGGTCAAGGCGGGCGTCGCCTTGCACCCGATCGTGGCGTCGTGGGGAAGCTTCAAGGCTGATGCAGCCTATCTTTCGAAAATCGCCGAACAACGGGCCCTGGCCGCGAAGATCATGGATCGGGTGCGCTTTAACAATTAGGTACCCACGCTGGGAACAGACTTAACCGGATTACCACATGCCGTCAGATACCGCCGCCATTACCGACCAATTAGCCCCATCGGCGCAAAATGTGTCCTGGGGCTGGGTGAACCCCTGGACCATCGGCACCGCTGTGATCGCCGGGCTGGCGATTATGCCGATCGCCGCCATTGTCTGGATCGCAGCGGCGCCCGGCGAAGCCATCTGGTCGCATCTGGCATCGACGGTATTGCCGGGCTACATATTCAATACGTTGGTGCTGATGCTGGGTGTCGGCGCCGGCACTATTCTTATCGGTGTTGCCTCGGCCTGGCTGGTCAGCACCTGCCGATTTCCGATGCAGACGATGTTCGAATGGGCGATGCTGCTGCCGCTGGCCATGCCGGCCTATGTGATCGCCTATGTCTATACCGACATATTCGAGTTTGCCGGGCCCGTGCAGGAAGTTTTGCGCGATCTTTTCGGCTGGACGTCGAAACGGGATTACTGGTTTCCGGAAATCCGCTCCCTGGGCGGTGCCATATCGATGATGACGTTGGTTCTTTACCCTTACGTCTATCTGTTGAGCCGCGCCGCCTTCATGGAGCAATCGGTGGGTGTTCTGGAAGCCAGCCGCGTGCTGGGGCGGGGGCCCTGGGGGAGCTTCTTTTCGGTCGCCTTTCCCCTGGCCCGCCCGGCCGTGGTGATTGGCGTGTCCTTGGTAATGATGGAGACCTTGAATGATTTCGGCACCGTCGATTTCTTTGGCGTCGCGACCTTTACTCTCGGCATCTATGATGTTTGGCTGAACATGAACAACGTGACCGGCGCCGCGCAACTGGCATTGACGCTGCTCATCTTCGTGATCGTGCTGGTCCTCGCCGAACGCTTTGCGCGGGCGAAGAAGCGCTATTATGTTTCCTCTGGCAAGTATCAGCCGTTGCCCCGCTACCAGCTGCTTGGGCCCGCAAAGTGGCTTGCGGTCGCGGTTTGTGCCGCTCCGGTATTATTGGGCTTTATTCTGCCGGTGGCGGTCTTGGGCTTTTATGCATCGGCGCATCTGAATCAGTTTACCAATAGCGATATGCTGCGCTTCGCCGGTAATAGTATTCTATTATCCACCCTGGCCGCCATTCTGGCGGTATTGATCGGCACCTTCATGGCCTACGGCATCCGCTTGCGCGGCGAGAAACTGCTCAAGACCATCGTGCGCATTGCCAGCCTCGGATACGCGGTGCCGGGATCGGTGCTGGCGGTGGGCGTGCTGGTAACCTTGGGAGCCCTCGACAATTCCATCGACGGCACCATGCGCCGCAGCTTCGGCATTTCCACCGGGCTGCTTCTTAGCGGCACCATCGTTGCGGTAACCTATGGCTATCTGGTGCGCTTCCTGGCGTTGTCCTTCGGCAGCGTCGAGGCCAGCCTCACCAAGGTCACGCCGAACATGGACGGCGCCGCCAAAAGCCTTGGCCACGGCCCGCTCAGCACGCTCCGCCGGATCCATATCCCGATGATCAAGGGCGGATTGGCGACCGCCGTCATTCTGGTCTTTGTCGACGCCATGAAAGAGCAGCCCCTGACGGTTATCCTCCGGCCCTTTGATTTCCATACCATGGCCACCATCGTCCATGAGTTTGCCTCCGACGAGCAGATCGGCGAGGCGGCGCCGGCGGCCCTGGCGATCGTCGCATTTGGCATTTTGCCGGTAATCCTGTTAAGCATGGCCATCCGGCATTCACGCCCCGGCCATAGCCAAGGATAGAGTTCAGTGGAAGGATTGCACATTCATGGCGCCGCCCACGCCTACGGCGACAACCAGGTCTTATCCAAGATTTCTATGGTTGTTCCGGGCGGCGAATTGGTGTGCCTGCTGGGCCCATCGGGTTGCGGCAAATCCACCTTGCTGCGCCTGGCCGCCGGTCTGGAAGTTCTGCAGGAAGGCTCCATCGTCATCGATGATGTGACGGTGGCCACCAAGGAATTGCACGTGCCACCGGAACAGAGGCGCATCGGGCTGATGTTCCAGGACTATGCCCTGTTTCCCCATTTGAATGTGATCGACAATGTGAGCTTCGGGTTGCTGGGCATGGCTAGGGCTAAGGCGCGGGCGATTGCGCGCGAGCGGTTGGACCAAGTCGAGCTTGCCCATTTAACCGAAGCGTTTCCGCATATGCTGTCTGGCGGCATGCAGCAGCGGGTGGCGCTGGCCCGGGCCCTGGCGCCGGAGCCCAAATTGCTGTTGCTGGACGAGCCGTTTTCCGGCCTCGATACCAATATGCGCGCCTCCATCCGCCAGATGACCCTGAATGTGCTCAAACAGTCCGGCGTCGCGACCCTGATGGTAACCCACGATCCGGAAGAAGCCATGTTCATGGCCGACCGGATTAAAATCCTCGGCCGCGGCGGCAAAATTTTGCAATCTGGCGACTCCCACGAAATCTATTATCATCCTAACAACGAGTTTGTAGCCCGTCTGTTTGGCTTTATGAATACCATCAAGGGCACCGTCCAAAACGCCATGGTGCAAACCCCGTTTGGCCCGGTTCCGGCAAATGGATTTGCCGACGGCGAGCCGGCGCAAGTGCTGATCCGCCCGGAAGGGATCGTGCTCTCCTCCGGCGGCCAGGATGGCGGCGAAAGCAGCGGCGGCATACCGGTTGAGGTTAATTCGACCCATCTTCTTGGCCATTTTAGCGTCGCTAGTCTGAAAATAGCTGCGGACCGGAATGGCGCTCAGGAATTTTACGTCCGTGTGCACAAGGAATTTCTTCCCGAATTGGCAGGCCGGATTACCGCCCGCATCGATCCGGAACAAAGTTTCGTGTTTGCCGATGACGCGACGGTGCCAGGCGAGCCGATGCTCGACGATCTAAACATTTTGAGTCCGGAGCTGAAGACGCTATTATCGACGGGCTTGGAACCTCAGGATAAAGTCCAGAAACAGGCCGAGGCGGCGGAATAGGTTTTGGAATTTGTCCCGACATCGATAGAAAGGGGGAGTATTGAGCAATGTCCGAACTATCGAAATCATTTGAAATGGAATGCGAAATTCTGGATCGCGACCATCAGGAATTGATGCAACAGATCGATAAAATCGCTGCCGTGATAGACGGCAATGACGATGGGCGCTGCGCCAAACTGACCCCGGAAATGATCAAATTCGCCAAGCAGCATTTCACTCGGGAAGAGGCGTTGTTGATCAAGGTCGGCTATCCGGACGTCAAAAAGCACGCCGCCCATCACCAAAATCTGGATCACAAGATGGAAACGATTTTGGAACTGGCGGCGATGGCCGACGAAAATTCGTTGGCTGGCGAGAAATTGAAATCGGCGCTGAAATTTTTCCTGGCCGACGACATCATCGATGCCGATCTAGATTTCAAATCCTTCGTCAAGGACCGGGATATCTGACCGATCCTCTGGTCAGTTTTATTGCAAATGCGTTGCAGCAGGCCAAATCCGCATGGCGATTATGTTTGCCGATAAATAGCGGGGCTGCGCCTTGACTCTCCTCCTTCCCGTTGCTCCATTGCGGCGGGCGATTCTGTTCCTGAATTCTGGAAAATCATGCTGACAATTGTTGTTACCGGTATCCTTTTGGGCATGCGCCATGCCCTTGAAGCGGACCATGTGGCCGCCGTGGCGGCGCTGGCGACCGGCAGTCGGGGCGCTCGCCAGACATTACGCCTCGGCCTTGCCTGGGGGGCCGGGCATACCTTGACCATTTTCGCTGTCGGCAGCGTTGTCTTGTTGCTTGGCGCCACCGTGCCGGAACCCATCGCGGCCGTGCTGGAAACCGCCGTCGGCGTCATGCTGATCTTGTTGGGCGCCAATGTGCTGCGCCGCATGATCCACGAGCGGGATCATTTCCATCGACACCGGCATGGCGCCGCCGCCCATTTTCATGCCCATTCCCACGCCGGCGAAGGGCAGCATGATGCCTCAAAGCACCAGCACCGGCATCAGCGTGCGCTCACGCTGCGCGCCCTGTTTATTGGCACCGTGCATGGGCTGGCCGGCTCGGCGGCGCTGGTGATGCTGACCCTCGGCGGTATCGGATCGACCGGCCTCGGCTTTTCCTATATGGCCCTGTTCGGCGTCGGCTCGCTGATCGGCATGGCGGCGCTTTCGGGCGTCATCGCGGTTCCCTTGCGCATCACGAGCTTGCGCCTCACCTGGGCCTATAATGGTCTTACCGTCGGCGTCGGCCTGGTGTCGGTCGGCCTCGGCGCGGCGCTCTTGATCGAATACGTGCCACTGATCGCCGGCTAACCGCCGTTGATCGCCGGCTAATCTGCGTCCTTCCACGGCACCTCGGCGCCGATTAGGATGAAGGCCATCATGCAGGTCTTGCCGGAGCGGTTGGCCCAGGAATGATAGGTGCCTTGCATGACCACGATGTCGCCGGCCGTCAGGTGGGTTTCGGAATCGTCGAGCAACAAATCGATCTCGCCCTCCAGCACCAGCCCATAATCAACGCTTTCGGTCCGGTGCATGCCCATGGCCCGTGCCGTCGGCGCCCGGTTAATGCCGGGCTGCGGGTTCTCCGACTGCTCGCGCATCATAGTCTCGATCAGCCTTTCGGTTTCCTCGGCGCTGTGCTCGGTCTCCGGCGGAATCTCGAGAACGCGCAAGATCGATCCGCCCATGGGCGGCGTGATGCCGATCTCGCGCGCCGCATTGTCGGTACCCGAAAGCTTGGCCGGGGTTTCGTCCGTCACCCACAAAAGCGTGGACACAGTGGGGCGCCCGGGCCGCTGGACTTGGTTGGGGGCATCGCCGTTGAACAGGAATACCGCCTTGCCGTTCTCATCGTGGCCGGTCACGACCCGTCTTACACCGCGTGCCATTATGCTTCTCCCCTTATTTTCTAACCTCGAGCGTGATTTGGTATTCCTTGATGACGTTCAATTCCACGCGCGCTTTTTCGAGCAATTCCTCGATACTGACCAGGACATTGCCGCTCGCGTCTTTGAAGCGGTCATCGGGCGTTACGGTGGCGCTGAGCATCTTGAAATCGGTCCTGGTATAGATCGCGAGCTGGGTATTGGCGGCCTTCTCTGCCCGCCAGCGCTCGTTCACTTCCAGGTCGAACATGGCCAACGTGTCGGGCAGGATGGCGCGCACATGGGTGGGATCGGTGATGAAATCGTCGTGGCGCGGGTGCGGCACGTGAATACGCACCGCCGCACCCGCCCGGCAAACCCGGTACAGCTCCTTCATAATGCCTAAAAACACATCCGTATCCTGGCCCAGATGTTCGAGCACATGGTTGAGCAAAACCTCTTCGGCGGTTTCATCGTCAAACGGCCAGGGGAATTGCTCCAGATCGTGGACCACATCGGCACCGAAATGTCCGTATTTGTCCACATTGACCCAGCCATCGATCTTGAAATCGCCGCATCCGAGGTTGAGGCGCATGGCCCGTTACTGCATCGGTGAGAAGGCAGAAGCGCGCATGATCTTGGCGAACTGCATATCAGGCGCGGGGCCGCCGGCGTCCTGAATAGCCTCGGTGGACCAGATTTTGGCCGCATCGGCGCCCGCCAGAATATCGCTCCGCTCAACCAGGCTCTCATAAGCCCAGATATGGACGACCTTGTTCAGCGCACCCATGTCGGTGTGCATGACCGCTTGGATGGGCAAATCTTTGCCGGCGCCGGAAATGATTTTCTCCCATTCGCCGCGCAACCCGCGCACCTTGCCCGGCTTGTATTGATCGGTGCGCATTTCGTAGATGGGCCCCGGGTTGCCAGGCTGCATCTTGTCGGCAAACGGCATGGCGTTGAACAGCTCCACATTTTGGTGGGTTACTGCGTCGCCCAGCCCCGGCGGCCAGGTCGAAAGCTTGTTGACTTCGCCCCGAACCCTTTCCCGGTGGGCCATGTCGTCCCACGGCCAGACCTGGATGATCTGGTTCATGGGCCCGATCTCGGTATGCCAGAAAGCGGCCAGGGGGTGGATGTCTTTGCGCGTATCATAGCCGGCGCCAAACCGCTCCAGCACATCGGCGAGAACGCCGAGCCTGACCGTATAGGTGCGAAACTCGTAAACCATCAGCCGCTCCCCAGTATCCAATTTATTCTGTTTGGGATTTTCGGTTTTTTCACCGGCGAGGGCAAGCGGGCCGTTTCTTGGCCTTTTTCTGATCCCCCAAATATGTTTTGCTCAAGCTTCAACATATTTGGGGAGGAGACGATCATGGCGGTTCAAGGTGATATCCAAGTCATAGCCATCGAAGAACATTATCTGGATGCCGAGGTGGACGGATTGATGGGCGACGGTCACAACCCGTTCCGCGCACGCCTGTCGGATTTGTCCGATGTGCGCATCAAGGAAATGGACGCCGCCGGCATCGATATTCAGGTTCTCTCCCATTGCCCGCCGGGCGCCCAGGCGTTTGGTGCCGAGGCCGGCGTGGCGTTGGCCACCGCGGTCAATGACCGGCTCGCCGAATTTGTGAAAACCAAGCCTGACCGGTTTTCCGCCTTCGCGACGCTGCCGACGCCCGATGCAAAGGCGTCCGCCGACGAGTTGGAACGCTGCGTCAAGACCCACGGCTTCAAGGGCGCCATGGTGCACGGGCTGACCGAGCTGACCTTTATCGACGACAAGCGCTTCTGGCCAATCTTCGAGCGGGCTGAGGCCCTGGACGTGCCAATCTATGTGCACCCGGCGCCGCCGCACCCGACATTGGTGGATATCTATTTGAAGGATTACGCCGAAGAGTATCCGCAAATTCTTGGCCCCGGTTGGGGCTTCACCATGGAAACCGCGACGGCGGGCTTGCGCCTGGTCCTGAGCGGCGTTTTCAAAAAATATCCCAAGCTTAAAATCATCCTCGGCCATATGGGTGAGGGCTTGCCGTTTCTGTTGTGGCGCATCAATCACACCATGACCAAAATGGGCGCGCCGGGCTTTGAGCCGTTGCCGTTCAAGGAAATTTTTTGCGAGCATTTCCACGTCACCACCAGCGGCAACTTCTCCGACGCGGCGCTTTTGTGCAGCGTCATGGAGATGGGCGCCGACCGCATCCTGTTCTCCGTCGATTGGCCCTATATCGAAAACGCGCCGGGCACGGCCTGGATGGAACAGGTGCCGCTGGGCCGCGAAGACCGCATCAAGCTATTGAACGGCAACGCCAGAAAATTGTTGAAAATGTAGTTTCGGGGGATAGTAGCATGGCTCACGAAGATGCGCCCAGTGTCCGGCGCTATGAGGAACAACGCTGGCTTATCGATACGGTGATCGGCACCGTCGGCATCGAATGGGATCAGGCGCGCGTTGTCTATATGAGCGCGCCCGGCGGGGTTGAGGCGTTGGCCGAGTTCCGCGCCACCGCCGCCCGCATCCAGAAATACGCCGATATCGACCGCGAATTTGTGACCCAGGCCAAGCGCCGCCAAGCCAAGGCCAAGGCCGCCGAAGATGCCGGCAACCGGGTCTCGGCGCGGGAAAGCTATTTCATTGCGTCCCTGTTGTGGGCGACGGCGCGCTGGCCCATCCATAGCGCCACCGAGGCATTGTTGGAGATGGAAGTGAAGATGAACGAATGCTTCGATAAGTTCATTGGGTTCGCCGACCGCCCCATCGAGCGGGTGGAAATTCCCTTCGGCGATCAATTCCTGCCCGCTTATTTGCATCTACCCCACGCACCCAAGGACGGCGAGACGTTCCCCTGCATCGTTACGTCCCAAGGCATGGACGGCTGCAAGGAAACGGCGGTGTCCATCTATGGCGACAAGGCGCTGGAACGGGGCATCGCGGTTCTGGGCCTGGACGGGCCGGGGCAGGGGGAATGTTTTTCGCGCCGGGTGCTGGTGACCGCTTCCAACCATGGCGACGCGGTCAGTGCCGCCTATGACTGGCTGGAGGCGCGCACCGAAATCGACAGTGACCGGTTGGGTTTCCGGGGCACCAGTTTCGGCAGCTATTTCGGCGCCGTTGCCGCCGCCGCGCTTGGCGACCGCATGAAAGCCTGCGTGCTCGCGGCCGTCTGCCAGGAGCCCGGCTGCAACACCATCTTCAACCAAGCCTCGCCGACCTTCAAGATGCGCTTCATGTATATGGCCGGTTATACCGACGAGGCGGCGTTCGACGAATTCTGCAAAACTATTGATCTGCGACCCATCGTCGGCGACATCACCGCTGATGTGTTGACCGTCGCCGGCAGCGATGATGAGCTAAGCCCGATCGAGCATACCTATGATCTGATGGCGCGCATCAAGGCGCCTAAAAAGCTGATCGTCTATGAGGGCGCGCGCCATGGATTGTGGCAAGCCACATCGGTGGCGGCGGGCAAAAACCCGCACAACGCCATCGCCGACTGGTTGCAGGAGCGTCTGGTCAAGGGCGGCGATATGGCGTCAGAGCAGGTCCATGTGGACCCGTTGGGCCGCGAAACCGTATCGCCTTATTAAAAATTCTAGCGCGGCGCCATGCGTAGTGCGCCATCGATGCGGATGGTCTCGCCGTTCAGGTAGCCGTTCTCGCAGATATGCAGCGCCAATTGCGCGTATTCGGACGCATGTCCCATGCGTTGTGGGAACGGCACCGAAGCGTTGAGCGCGTCCAGGGCTTCTTGCGGTAAGCCGTCCGCCAGCGGCGTCAGCAAGACCCCCGGTGCGATGGTGCAGACGCGCACTCCCCTGCTGGAAAGATCGCGGGCGATGGGCACGGTCATGCCGACAATACCGCCCTTGGATGCTGAATAGGCAACCTGGCCGATCTGGCCCTCATAGGCGGCGACCGATGCGGTCATCACCACCACGCCCCGCTCGCCATCGTCGTTGAGCGGCTCGGCGGCAGAGGCATCGACCGCAAACAGGCGGGTCATGTTGAAGGTGCCGATCAGATTGACGGTGACGATTTTGGTATAAAGCTCCAACGAATGGGCCCCGTCGCGGCCAACGGTTCGGCTGCCCGCCGCGATGCCGGCGCAGTTGATCAGGATGCGGGCGACGCCGTTTTTTTCCTTGGCGGCATCCAGCGCGCCTTGTACGGAGGCTTCGCTGGCGACATCGCATGACAGGAAATCACCGCCAATGTCGGCGGCCACTTTATTGCCTTTGTCTTCGTTGAGATCGAAGATCGACACCAGGGCGCCTTTTTCGGCCAGGCTTCTTGCCGTTGCTTCGCCAAGTCCCGACGCGCCGCCGGTCACGATCGCCGCTATTCCGCTCACATCCATTTTGTCGTCACTCCGATTTTGAAATTATTGGTCCTATTTCATGGTCGCCGGCAGCCAGAGAGATATCTCCGGAAAGGCGATCAACAGGGTCATGATAATCACTTCGCAGCCAAGGAACCAGAAGCATCCTTTAAATATGTCGTGTAGCGCGATGGAATCGCCAACCACGTTCTTGACCACATAGACGTTGAAGCCCACCGGCGGCGTCAGCAATCCGATCTCCACATATTTGACCACAATAACGCCGAACCAGACCAGATTGAGGTCCAAGGCCACGAACATGGGCACCAGCACCGGAATGGTGATCAGCATGATGCCCAAGGGATCTAAGAACATGCCGAGGATCACATAGATGATCGAGGCCGCGATCACCAACAGGATCGGATCGCCGGCCCAGGCGCCGATCATCTCCACCATCATGGTGGAAACCCCAGCCAGCGCCAGGAATTTGGTGTACATCACAGCGCCCATGCCGACGAAGAAAATCTGCGCCGTGGTGCCGATGGCATCGCGCAACGACTCGATGAACAGTTCCAGGTTCATGCGTTTTTGCAAGATTCCGATAACCAGCGCCAAGGACGCGCCGGCGGCGCCGCCTTCGGTGGGCGTCACCACGCCGCCGTAAAGCCCGCCGATGATGCCTAAGATCAAAACCAGAAGTGGCCATACGTCTTTGAGCGCGGTCCAGCGCTCTTTTTTCATCTCGGCCAGCTCGTCGTCGCTGATTTTCGGCGCCAGATCGGGGTTGATGACGCAGCGGATCATGATCATGGCGGCGTAGATGCCAGCAGTCAGAAGCCCCGGAAAAACGCCGGCGATCAGCAATTCGACGATCGAAACCTCGGCGAAGATACCGTAGAGGACAAATAGGATCGATGGCGGGATCAGGGCCGCCAATGTGCCGGCACTGGCGACAACGCCGGTGGCGAGGCCTTTATCATAACCGGCGCGCACCATTTCCGGTGTTGCCAGCCGGGCCATGGCGGCGGCGGCGGCAATCGATGATCCACAGGCCGCGGCAAAGCCGGCGCAGGCAAAGTTGGTGGCCACCGCCAGCCCGCCTGGAAGCGCCGCGAACCAAAGCCTGGCGGCCCGGAACAGCGATGACGAAATGCCGGAATTGTTGGTAATCGCCCCCATCAACAGGAACATCGGGATCGCCGTCAGATCCCAATTGGCGGAAAATACGAACGGCGTTTCGCGAATAACGCCCAAGGCCACGTTCCAATTGGTGAGGTAGGCGAAGCCGAACATGGTAACGCCGCCAAGGGCAACGCCGATAGGCAGACGCAGCGCGATCAGCACCATGATCGCGGCCAGACTAAGCAAGCCGATGGAGAGTGCATCCATAATACTTATACTTCCCCGGCTTCGGAATTTTTGTCTATGGCGCGCCCGAAATCGCGGATGACGCGGACAACCAGATAGATAATCATTAACGCGCCGGCCAGTGGGAGCACGTACCGGCTCGGCCACAAAGCCATGTAGGAGCCGCCCACTTCCAGCGCTTCGCCCCGGTGCATTTGTTCAACGGCGCGGATAAAGGTCTGCCAGACAAACACGCAGACATAGGCCACGGTCGTCACCTTCAAGACCATTTCCAGCCAGATCATGATATGTTCGGGTACCTTCATGGTGAACAATTCCACCGAAATATGATCGTCGTTTTTCGCGATCCAGGCCCAGGGAAGATAAGCCACCGCAACCATGTAATATCCCGATACGATCTCGTTGGTGCCGATCAGAGGGGAGTTGAATATGGTGCGCCCGGCGACATCGGCGGAAACGTGGACCATCATCAGCGCCCCGGCGAGCAGTCCGGCCCACATCAGGATATGGATTGGCCATTCAAGCCATTTGAGAATTCGGTCCAAGAAAATATATCCCCCCGGCAGAAGGTTTAAGCCTGGCTGCGGTGATTGCTAATTAGAAAACGGAAATTGGGGCCCCAAATCCCAAGGGGCCCCATCGCAATTTCCAGTTCTACAACGTGTCCGGGTCCACTTTCGAATAGATGTGGGTCCAGACCAGATCGGTAAACGCATCGACGCCGGCGAGGGTGCGCGGAATGTCCTTGGTCAGTTTGGCCCATTTGACCAGGTTCTTCTTATACGCATCGATAATCGCGCCAGGATTGGCGACACCGAATTTCTTGGCGTTGGCGATGTTGCGAACCCGCTGCTCGCCATCATATTTGGCGAACAGTGCTTTGAAGCCGGCGGCATCCGCCTTGATCAGCTTGACCTTCTTTTTTTCCATGACGAACTTCAGGCTTTTGTTGTTGTCGTTGGTGAAATCGGACAGCGCCTGCATCGAGGTTACCCAGGCGGCCTGTTTCATATGGATCAATTTTTCAGATCGGGTCAGAGTTTTCCAGGCGTCCCGGTTAATCATCCAGCCGATGGCCGGGCCGGTGAGCCCGACCGGAAAGTTGGTAATGTTCTTGGCGAAATCGCCGTAGCCGAAGATTTTCAGCCAGGTGTGCACGCCGTTCTGGCAATCCAGACCGCCGCGTTGCAGCAAGGTGACCGCCTCGGGCAGGGTTGCCGCGACCGGTACTGCGCCGGCCATGCGCCACAATTCGGAATAGCCGCCAGTTGCGCGGAGGCGTTTGCCTTTAAGCGAGGCAACCGAAGGGTAGGGCGAACGGCAAGCCAGATAATATTGCGAAGACGTCCAGCCCGACAAAGGCGCGATGTTGATTTTCTTGAATTCTTCCAGGCAGGTCGGGCAATTCAAGTAAAAGGTTTCCATGGCCGCGCCGCTGGCGGTGGTGACGTCCTGATCGAATACGATGGTCGAATAGATGGTGTTCAGGGATGGCACCAAATTCGGCACATAGGTAGAAATGCCGAGCGCGCCCTGGATCAGACCGTTGGACGTGGCTTGAAAGCTCTCCTTCGGATTGGCGAGGGAGCCGCCGGGAACCAGGCGCCATTTGACTTTACCGTTGGTGGCCTTGGAGATTTCCTTGATGACCTTGGGCCAGGTCACGCGGTTGACGTGGGACATGGCCGGCGGCCATGGCGCGTTGATGAATTCCTTGGCTTGGGCGGGCGTGGCCGGGGCCATGGCCGCGGCGAAGGCTGCCCCGGCGATAGCGCCGGCAGCCAGAAGCTTTACGTGTTTCAAACCAGAAGCTTTACGTGTTTCAAAATTGTCATCGGATTCTCCATTTCTAGATCTATATCAAATACAAAATACCAAGCTGACCGGATCGTCATGCCGCGCGGCAACCCGATTGCGCATGGGCGCACCGGGAATTATTGGATTTTATTGCGTGTTGCCTTCCCCCTGCCTGATCCGTTCAACGACGTGACCAAATTTGTTTTTTTAAAGACTACGTGCCGCCGCTGAATTGAGTCAAGGTGCAACTAGAGCGCTTGCCCCGAACCACTCAGCAACTATGATCCCGGAAACGCCAATACCGGCCAACGGAGGACACCCATGCGCTACGATCTGCACACCCATTATTATCCTGATACGTTTTTCGATGCCGTCCGCGACAGTGGCCAGGAATTCACCTTTGCCAAGGATCCCGTGGGGCGAACCATCATCCAGTATCAAGGCGCCCGTTTTTTTGGCATTACGCCGCCCATGACGGACCCCGAAAAGCGTATCGAGGATATGGACCGGGTGGGTATCGATGTCGAAGTAATCTCGCTATCGACGCCGAACGTGTTTTTCGCCGCGCCCAACCAGCAGGCCGGCGTGGCGCGGATGGTCAATGATTCCTATGCCGATCTGGTGGCTCGCTACCCGACCCGCTTCAAGACCTTCGCCTCGATCCCCATGGATGATCCGGACGCGGCGCTCATCGAGTTGGAGCGTGCCATGGATGATTTAAAAATGAATGGTGTTGTTTTGCTGTCGAATATTCAGGGGCGGCCCCTGACTGCGCCCCAATATCGCCCCTTCCTGGAAGAAGCCAACCGGCGCAAATTGTGTATTTTCATTCACCCGATGCTGCCCGGCAATGCCGAAGCCTATACGGAATATGTGCTGGGACCGATCCTCGGCTTTACCGCCGATACGACGCTGGCCGCCGCGCGGCTTTGCTATTCCGGCGTCTTAAAGGACCTGCCCGATATCCGATGGCTTTTGGGTCATGCCGGCGGCGCGGTGCCGTGGCTGATGGAGCGACTGGACAGTGGCTATCGGGATTTTGCCGAATGCCAGGAGAATATCGACGAATTACCGAGCTTCTATTTGAAGAAGCTCTATTACGATACGGTCACCTTCAGTCCGCACAATCTGGGTATGCTCCGCGATCTGGTGGGCACCGATCACATGGCCATGGGCAGCGATTATCCGCACCTGTTGGGCTCCATCGAAAAATCGGTGACATCGATCGAGGCGCTGCATATTCCCGAAGCGGAAAAGGAAATGATCTTCTCGGGAACGGCCTTAAGTATCCTCAACAATCTTTAGCCGCCGTCGATCAGCCGTTTCAGCCAGACCGAAATCACCGCCGGTTTGCCGGCGCGGATTTGCTCTAAGCCGCGCTGGATCGCCGGTCCTACCTCGGCCGGGTCATCGACATTCTCGCCATAGGCGCCGGCAGAGGCGGCTTCTGCGGCGAAATCGATGGGCGGATCGAAATAGCCGCCTTCGTAACCCGATTGGGTCGCATAGCTTTCTTGCCCAAAGGAATTTTGCACCGCTAATGTGCCCGTGGTGTAGGAGCGGTTGGTGTAGACAATGGTTAGAAACGGCGCGCCGTGATGGGCGCCGGCCCAGATCGCCGGCTGCGGCGTTCCGAACTGATAGAAGCCGTCGCCGGTGACGCAGATGATATCTTTGTCCGGCGCGCCCATCTTGGCGCCAAACGCCGCGCCCGGCCCCCAGCCGCCGGATGATCCCGGATTGCGGATGTAAGAGAGCGGCTTGCGGCAGCGCAGATATTCGCTGAAGCGCGACGGCCCCAAAGTATCATCGAGGACGATGCAGTTATCATCCACCGCCCGGCTGATCTGATAGGAGAGCCACAACGGATCAATGGGTGTGTCGCCTGAGCGGGCTTCGGCTTCGGTGATCAAATCGGCGATGCGCGCCGCCGATACTGTCGCCAATTTTTCCGAGCGCGCCTTGATGCGTGCTTTGTCGTCATCGGTGAGCAACGCTTTGGCCGCTTCGGTGACGGCCTTGATCGTGGCCAGCGGATCGGCGGAGATGCGCAAGTTGGCGGTAAACTCAAAGGTCGGCACCCTCAAGTTGGCGGGATCATGCCCGGCCGCCGCGATATACGCGTCCGCCGGCGGCGCGACATTGCGCCCTTCTGCCCAGGGTACTTCCACGTCGAGCACGAACAATGCATCGGCCTCGGCCACCGTGCTTTGCGCCTGATATAGCGGATGGTCGAACGGAAACGAGATATAGGCTCGCAGCGCACTTTCGGTGACCGCCAGGCCGAGCAATTCGGCCAATTCCACCAGCGCCGGGACGCTGTCCGGATTGCGCCCGGAGCCCGATACCACGCACACCGGATGGGCGGCAGCGATCAGGCGCTCGGCAACCTCCTTGGCGTCTTCGGGATTGGGCGGGCCGACGCGCGGGATGCCCAGCTCGATGGCGCTTGGGAATCCGTCTTCGCGCATGGGAAGGAACGTCAGCTCCTTCGGGATCGACAGATAGGACGGGCCCTGCGGCTCGCTCCTGGCCACCTGGATAGCGCGGGAGACCACGACGCCGGGATTATCCTGATAGGTCAGGCGCCGCTCCCACTTGGTGTAGTTGCGCACGATGCCGTTCTGATCGAAGGTTTCCTGCATCCAAATATGACCGCCCTCGGCGCGCGATCCGGGCAGCGTGCCGGGCGCCGAGGTGGGCGGATAGCCCGCCGTCATCAACACCGGCAGGCGCGAGCGCCAGGCCGTATGAATGGCGCCGCCGTAATGCAGCGTGCCCACATCCACATGCACGGCGGTGGCCGCCGGGCGCCCGGTGACGGCGGCAAAGCCCAGGGCCGCATTGAGGCTGATATGTTCCAACGGCACGGTTATCAGGCGTACCGGATTATTGTGGCCGAGGACGCGCGCCTTGGAGGTGGCTTCCTGGAAAAAACCGATGTCGGAGCCGGATGTGAAAAACAGATGATCGATACCGCCCGCCGCCATGGCAGCGACGATGGCGTCGGCGTAGGTGTCGACGCCGGTGTTGGATGTGCTGCCGGTTTTGCTTTCGTCCGGGCTCATGATTTGTCTCCCTGGGGTTTGAATTTGTTAAAGACTAACAGCAATAAATTATAGTGGCTAGCCGCGCCGCCTTTATGCCATCGCCGCGCTCCGGATGGCGTCCGGGGTGAGCGGCAGGCGGCGCATGCGGATGCCGGCGACGTTATAGATCGCGTTGGCGATAGCTGCGCCGGCCGGCCCTGACGAGGCTTCGCCGGCGCCCAGGAATGGCGCGTTCGGGCGCTGCATCAGGATCACCTCGATGTCGGGTACATTATCGAAGCGCATGATCGGGTAGGTATCCCAATCGCGGCTGGTGATGCCGTCCTGATCGAATGTGACCTCTTCATAGAGCGCCCAGCTTGCCGCCTGAATGAGGCCGCCTTCCATCTGCGCCGAAAGCCCGTCCGGGTCGACCACCTGGCCGGCGTCGGCGGCGATCACGGCCCGGTGCAGCTTCACTTCGGCAGCATCGGTCACTTCCAGCTCGATGCCAACGGCGGCGTAGGCTTGCACGTTCTTATAACGGGCAAAGCCAAAGCCCCAGCCGCGCCCCTCCGGCGGCTCCTCGGCACCGCCGCGCAAGGCTTTGGCGGCGGCTTCGATGCAATCACGCCCACGTTCATCGCTCAAATGGCTGAGCCGGAATTCCACCGGGTCGGCGCCCGCCGCCTCGGCCAGCTCGTCCATGAAGCTTTCGATTGCGAACACGTTGGAATAGGCGCCAAGGGTGCGCATGGCCGAGGTGCGCAAGGGTAGATCGCGCACCAAGTTCTTGATCAACCGCCGCTCGGGGAAATCATAGAGGGGATCCAGATTACGATGGATGCCGATATGAAAGCCCATGGCCGGTTCCGCGACCGGTGCATCCAGCGGGTTCTCCACCATACGCATGGCCAATAGCCGCGCCGCGCCGGCCCGGTTGGCGCCCGGGCGCGGGCGCATGATGTGGGTGTCGGAATAGGTCTCGTGGCTCCACTCGATCACCTGGCCATCATCGCCAAGAGACGCCCGCAAGCGCATGGCCATGGCCGGAGAATAGGGCTCCCACGCATGTTCATCGTCCCGGGTCCATTTCACCAGGATATGGCGGCCCGGAATTTGCCGGGCAACCAGCGCCGCGTCCAAAGCCACATCGTCGGCGCCGTTATGGCCGTAGCAGCCCGATCCCAGCGCGTGGTGCAAGGTGATGTCGGCAGGCTCCATTTGCAGCGCGTCGGACATGGAGATACGCAACAAATAGATGCCCTGGCTGTGGGTCCAGACGGTGAGCTTGCCGTCTTCGAAAATGGCCGCCGCCGATGATGGCGCGATCGAGCCGTGCATGGTGTAGGGCCGCTCATAATGCGCCGCGAGGGTAAGCCTCGCGTCTGCCGGCGGATTGCCGAGCGGTGGCACGTCCTGTTCTTGGGGCACGCCGCCGACCACCGGAAAGGCTTCCCGCCGGTTGCTGAGCAGGCTGTCGAACACGTCCTGGGATTTAAGCCCGTCGCCCATATTCCAGCTCACGTCATTGGCCAGCCGCTCGGCCGCCTTTACTGCCGTCCATTCATCGGACCCGGCGACGGCGATGAAGCTGCCGTTCACAACCAGCTCCAACCCCTGATCGGCGAGACGTTCGCCGGCGCCCTCGTCTATGGATTTCAGCTTCGCCCAATAGTGGGGCGGGCGCACCAGGCGGGCGTGCAGCATATCGGGCCAGACCATGTCATGGACGAACATATGGCCGCCGGTGACGATATCGCGCATCTCCTTGGCGACGGTTTTCACGCCCATATATTTGAATTGGTCCGGGGATTTAAGATCGATATCCTCGTCCACCTCGATCTCGAAGGCTTTGCCGCTCATCAGCTCCCAATAGCTGATGGTTTTGTTGCTGTCGGCTACCCGCACCAGCCCGTCATTGACTTCCAACGTGCTGATCTCCGCGTCCAGCGCCGCGGCGGCCAGGCCCAGGAGGTGACGCTTGGCCGTCGCCGCCGCCCGGCGCACCGCTTCGCCCGAGGTTTCCATGGACATGGAGCCGGACGTGATGCCTTCGTTGGGGGCGATGCCGGTGATGGCAATGGGAACATCGATGCAAGCCGGCTCGATATCCAGCTCTTCGGCGGCGATAGTGGCGACGGCGGTGGAAACGTGCTGGCCGATATCGACCTTGCCGGACCGCACGGTGACGCGGCCATCATCTTCGAAGACGATCCATTCATCGAGATTGGGGGAATTGTCCAGGCTGGGATTACGCGGCATCGGCTTGCCCCCCTGAAATGGCGTTTCGGACCGCGCGCAAAACCCGATTGTGGGAGCCGCAGCGGCAAAGATGATCGGCCAGCGCTTCGGATATATCGCCGTCACTCGGGCCCGGATTGGATTTCAGCAGCGACGCCACGGCGACGATGATGCCGGGCGTGCAATAACCGCATTGGGCAGCGTTTTCGGCCATGAAGGCATCCTGGATGCGCGCCCCGATGGCGTCTTCGGCCAGCCCTTCGATGGTGGTAATTTCGGTGCCTTCGAATTCCGACGCGGCCCGGTTACAGCTTAATGTGTGCTCGCCGTCCACCAGCACCGCGCAAGCGGCACATTGTTCCAGCGCGCAGCCGATCTTCGGCCCCGTGAGACCCAGCTCGCCGCGCAGCACATAGACCAGCGGCTTGGCCGGATCGGTATCTAAGTCATGCGCCTCGCCATTGACGCGCAGTGTGTATGCAGCCATCGGATATATTGCCCCCATTGCATTTCGTTGTTCGCCAAAATCTGCCAGACAGGAACGCGCGCGTCACGCCTTTTTGGGTCACGTTGGTAAGCGCTCGGCAATTGTGCTAGCAAAGTTAAACCGCGATGCGGCAATCCGAGGCACGATAAGGGGGAGGACGGCCATGGCTGACGTTCAAAAATATGAAACCGATGTGGCGATCATCGGCGCCGGCGGCGCCGGTATTTGCGCCGGTATCGAAGCGCTGGACGCCGGCGCAAGGGTAACCGCGTTTGAGTTGGGCGCAGAGCCGGGCGGTGCGGCGATCATGTCCGGCGGCGGCTGTATGGTTGTGGGCTCGCCCCTGCAAACCGAACAGGGCATCGAAGACAACCCCGATCTGGCTTTCAAAGATTGGATGCAATGGGGCGGTGCTTCCGCCGACGCGGTCTGGGCCCGCTATTATATCGAACACAGCCTTCACGATCTTTACCACTGGGCCGAAGAGCAGGGCGTCAAATGGGTCATGGTGCGCCAGCAGGAAGGCAATTCCGTGGGCCGCTGGCACCGGGCCGATCTTGGCGGCGCCGGGCTTATGAGCCGCCTGATATACGCCTTCCGCGCGAAGGGCGGCGAAATTGTCTGCAACGCCGATATAGCCAAAATCAATCAGAGCAATAGGCGCATCACCGGCGCCGAAGGAGCCGATACGGACACCGGCGCCAAAATCGAAGTTTCCGCGCGCACCGTCCTGGTGGCGGCAGGCGGCTTTGCCTCCAACGTGGATATGGTCCTCAAATACCGCCCCGAGCTTGCCGACGACAAGATTTTGGAAGGCTCCGGTCCCGGCTCCACCGGCAATGGCGCGGCGCTGGTCGAGACATTGGGCGGCTACCTGACCCACATGGACCAGATCTGGTTCTACGTCTACGCGACCCCGGATCATCTCGACCCGAAAGAGCGGCACGGCCTGGCCTTCCGCATGGCGCCCGGCTACATCTGGGTCAATGCCCAAGGCAAGCGATTCCATAACGAAGCGCTCTCCGGCGGCAATTCCGCCAGCCCGGCGCTTCTGGCGCAAAGCCCGCGCCACGCCTGGGCGATCATGGACGCACCAATTCTCGCCGGCCTCGAAATCGCCGATCCCTATTACAAGGACGGCGTTGATGTGGACGTGGCCAAGCACGCGGCGCTCTATGCGGATTCACCTTACGTCCACAGCGCCGGTACGATGGCCGAGCTGGCCGGGCTGATCGGCGTCGAGGGGGCAGCGTTTACCGATACCGTGGATCGCTACAACGACGCCTTTGATCAAGGGTTGGAGGCGGAACCCGAATTCGGCAAGCCACTGGCAATGTCGAAAAAATTCGATACGCCGCCCTATTACGCCATGCAGATATTCCCCCTGGCGCGCAAAAACTTCGGCGGCATCAAGACCGACATCCGCTGCCGCGTCCTCGACAAGCATTTCGAGCCCATCGACGGCCTCTATGCGGCTGGCGAGGCGGCGGGCATGGCCGGCGGCCACATCAATGGCGGCGCAGGCCTCGAAGGCACCATGCTTGGCCCGTCCCTGTTTTCAGGCCGCGTCGCCGGCGGCTGGGCGGCAGCGGAAGCGGGGCACGGCGATGGATTTGAGGGCAAGGCGAACCGCGGGTAGGGGGCGGCGGATGATCGAGCACACCATATATATTTGCACCACTAACGGGCGGATAGAGACCTTCCCCATCCATCCGCAAAAGCAGGAATTTTTTCATGCTCTCCTAATTATAGGGCGAGTGCCTTAGTTTCCAACGAAATGATATTCATGAATATTTGCTATTCCAACGGATTGATAAATTTTTAAAATGCTCCCAGGTGCTTTCGTCCTTGCTTTGCCAATGCCCAATATAATCTTCGACTTGGATGTAAAAATTAACTGCAAGAGATTTAATTGACCGCTCAGTAATATTTGGGTCCAAATCGCCGGTCTCCAAACCTACGGCGACAAATTCGAAAAAATTAATTTCTCGATCAATTGCCTGCCCAATATCAAGGTCTTCTGCTTCGAAGTTCATAATCGCCGATGTTAGTTTGTCCGTATATTTTGGAAGATATTTTTTGATAACTGTTTTATCTTTTATTCGCTGCGAGTTGATCATGTAATCAGAAATCAAATTAATTGTGTGCTGCTTGCGTGAATTCAAAATCGATATTTCATTACTAACGATCCAACCGATGGATAAAAATATTGTTCCTGTAAATATGGATAATTGCCAAAGATTTTCACCCTCAATACCGCCTCGAACAAGATAATACATAACGTAGTAGGCTAAAATGCCTACCCCGATATACACAAAATGCCGGGGCCGAAGCACGCCACGAAAGCAAATCAATGCCAGTGGAAACAAAAATACCGGCGCTATTTGGAATAAACTAATCGATGGCACCTAGCGTTACCTCAAATCAAAAAACCCCATCAGCAAATAGCTTGATGGGGTTTCTTTCTACTTAGTATCATTAGATTTCAAGAACCTGGTTTAACTCCAAAGCACAACATAACAGCCTCCTTTTACAATTTCGCTGATAACTATATCTATAAATAATGTAGGTTTATTAAGCCTGAATTTCAAGTTCGAATTGTCCTGGTATCATGTGATACCAAAAAAAATCTAACGAATCAGTAAGATTTTCTTGCATTTGTTTCATCTTTGTTCTATGTTGTATCTTCCTATATAAATTGGTTAGTACGATCAAAAACCAGCCCGCCGATTGCTTTTTGGCGGGTATATTGCCATGCGCATCCAGCGTATCTAAACGACCTTCAGACCCCATTGAGCCGAGAACAAGCCCCCAATGAAATCCATGAAACCCACACCAACCCACACCAATCCCTACCAAACCATACCGAATGTTTTCTCAAAACATGTCGCACGGCCATGCGTCAATTGCATGGCGATGGCCTCCCTTGCATCGGCTTCGCGCGGCGCGGATAATATGGTCCGTACAATAATCAGGGGGGCCTGAAAAAATGAAAGCGTCGTTGTTTTGTACCAGCCGCTATATGGGGGCGGCGCCCGAGGGCTGGCCGGTGCCGGCGACTGAATATTCCGCCGAAGTGGCCGAGCGTTCCATGCAGACAACGCTGGAGCAATTCGCCCTTGCCGATCAGGTGGGCTTCGACTGGGTGTCGGTGGCCGAGCATCATTTTGCGCCGTTTTCCCTCAACCCCAATCCGATGGTCATGGCCGGCGCCCTTACGCAAGTGGTCAAGAACGCCAAGATCGCGCTGCTCGGCCCCGATATTCCGATCCTCAATCCGCTTCGGGTGGCCGAGGAATTCGCCATGCTGGATACCCTGACCGGCGGGCGGGTGGTTGCTGGCCTGATGCGCGGCACGCCGAACGAATACGTCACCTACAATATCAACCCCACCGAATCCCGCGCCCGCTTTGCCGAGGCGCTGGAAATTATCCGCATGGCCTGGACCGAAAAGCAGCCCTTTGGCTGGGAAGGGCGCTATTACCAATACCGCTCCATCTCGATCTGGCCGCGCCCGGTGCAGGACCCGCATCCGCCTATTTACATGTCGGCGTCCAGCCCAGAATCGGGCGACTATGCGGCCAAGAACAAGCTCGGCATCGGCTTTGCCTTCACCACATTGCCGCGCGCCGTCATCGCCGCTGATTACTGGCGCGAAAAATCCCGCGAACATGGCTGGGAGCCTGAGCCCGATCACGTGATCTACCGGCTCGGCGTGCATGTGGCCGCAACCGATGCCGAAGCCCGCGACGACCTGGCCGCCGGCATGCGCCAGCGCCGGGTAGGGCTGTCCATGGCCAACGCCGCCGTGGAAAAGGCGGTGGACGAGGCCGGCTATTACGGCCGCGACCGGGACGAACAACGCGGCCGGCTTTTATCCCGTGGCCAGTTGGAGGAGCGCATCGAAAACGGCCAGATTCTGGTGGGCAGCCCGGACACCGTGGTCAAACAGATCGAACGCATCAAGAAAGAACTCAATGCGGGCGTGCTGGATCTGACCCTGGCGGCGCAATTGGGTGACAAAACCTTGCGCAGTATCGAGCTTCTCGGCACTGAAGTTCTGCCGCGCATGCATGCGATGTGAGGGACGGAAATGGCAATGGATCAACGCGCCGGTCATCTTGAGCCAGGGCACGTCATTGCCGGGGATGCCGGATTGCATCTCAAGGGCGGGGCTTGCGCATCCTGCGGCGCCCTGGCATTTCCAAAACCCGCCATTTGCTCGGGATGCCTTTCTGAAGACATTGCCGATGCGCCCTTGGCCGGCGGCGGCGTACTCTACGCCTACTCCGTGATTCATGTTGGGCGGCGGCCCGATCTTCCTTACGCGGTCGGCTATGTGGATTTGGCTGATGGCGTCCGGGTTTTCACCGAGCTGACCCGCACCGACGGCCTCTGCCCCGATATGAAGGTGGCAATCGAGATTTCGCCGGAAGCGGAAGGCTACAGATTTAACGCGGCTCCGGTGGAGGCAGTTTGACCATGCGCCCGGTCTCCATCATCGGCGTCGGCATGATTCCGTTCGGAAAATACCCCGAAAAGGACACCGCCGATCTGGCCTGGCCGGCGATCAAACAGGCGATGGAGGATGCGGGAACAGATCGCGATGATATCGGCATCGCCTATTGCGGATCGGTCTATGGCGGCATGATGATCGGCCAGCGGACCCTTACCCGCCTCGGCATGACCGGCAAGCCGATCATCAATGTGGAAAACGCCTGCTCGTCGTCATCCAGCGCCTTTCATCAGGCGCATATGGCGGTGGCGTCGGGGGCTTACGATGTGGCGCTGGTATTCGGCGTCGACAAATTGAGCCAGTTTGGCGGCGGCACCATCCCGCTGGTGGACGAAGATTGGGAGATTTCCCAAGGCATGTTGATGCCGGCGCTCTACGCCATGCGCGCCTGCCGCTATATGCATGAGACCGGATTGACGACCGAGCAATTGGCCGGGGTATCGGTAAAGGCGCGCGCCATGGGCGCCCATAATCCCGACGCTCAATTCCAAAAGGAAATCAGCCTGGAAGAGGTAATGAATGCGCGCCCGATTGCTGATCCGTTTACCTTGCTGCATTGCTGCCCCACCGGCGATGGCGCCGCTGCCGCCGTCATTTGCGCTGGCGATGTGGCCCATAAGTTCGAGGCCGCGCCAATCAAAATTCTGGCGTCGGACCTGTGCACCGGAACGTACTTAACCGGCTACAGGGATATGACGGTGCCGGAGATCACCGTGCGCGGAGCTTCCGAGGCTTACGAAGAAGCCGGCGTCGGGCCGGAAGATATCGACGTCGCCGAGATTCACGACGCCTTTACCATCGCCGAGCTGCTCTATTACGAGGCCTTTGGCTTTTGCGGGCGCGGCGAGGCGATAAGGCTGCTGGAAGACGGCGTCACCTCCATCGGCGGGGCCAAGCCGGTCAATCCATCCGGCGGGCTTTTGTCCAAGGGCCATCCGGTGGGCGCTACCGGCATCGCCCAGATTACCGAGATCACCCGCCAATTACGGGGAAGTTGCGGTGCCCGTCAGGTGGAAGGCGCCCGCACCGGTCTTGCCCACGCCACCGGCGGCGGCGCCATGGGCATGGACCACGGCGCCTGCTCGATCCACATATTGCAGCGCTAAAGAATGTTAGTAGCCGATCACGCCGTTTCTGTGGGTCAGTCTTCGTTTGGCGATATCGAAGTTCATCAGGTCTTCGCCGATGATGATCGGGCCGGCGTAATCGGCGCGCACGGTATCGAGCAGGAAATCCCTGTCGAAGCTAGGCGGAACGAAGTGATTGAGGATCAGGCATTTGGCTTTCGATTCGGCGGCGACCTTGCCGACCTGATCGGAAACCGTGTGGTAGCTCGCCACCGATGCGCGCCCGGCAGCGGTACGGGCGCCGACGAGCGGCATGGAATCCACATGCACGAACACCTCGTGGATCAGCGCGTCGGCGCCTTGGGCGGCATCGATCAGCGCGTCGCAGTATTTGGTGTCGCCGGAGAAGGCGACCTTTTGGCCACCCGATTCGAAGACAAAGCCGAAGGCGTGGCGGATCGGCGCATGCTCGACCCGGACGGCGGAAACGCGCACGCCGCCGGTATCCCAGATGACGCCTTCTTCGAACTCGGTAACCTCCAGATCGAAGGCGGCGTTCGAGGCCCGCTTTTCATGTTTGATGCGCATTTCCCGCTCTTCGCGCCAAAGCTCCATCAGCCCGTCGGTGAATTTACGGATGCCGGGCGGCCCGAAGATACGGTGCGGGACGTCTCGGCTCTGATGGAACGACGACATCAGCAATTGATAGAGATCGACCAGATGGTCGGAATGCATATGGGTGATGAACAAAGCATCAATCTCGGCACTGTTGGCGCCGGCTTCCAGGAGCCGCTGGGTGACGCCCGATCCCACATCGACCAGGAATGTTTGTTCGCCGGCGCGGATCAGATTGCCGGCGCCGTAGCGGTCGGGATTGGCAATCGGGCAGCCGGTGCCGAGTAAAGTTATGTCCATGGCGCGCACCTGAAATTGGAATAAGGGAGGTTTGAGGAATGGCTGATTATTTGAACGTAGCCGCGGTCATGGAGCGCTGGAGCCCGCGCTTTATCTCCAATGGTGTGCCGCTGGCTGATTTTCGGGCGGCTGCCGAGGCGATCACGGCGATGGAGGATTGGGGCCCGGCCTGGGCTGCGCGTGCCGAAACCCACGAGGCCATGGGATTGGCGGCGTTGGAGGCGGGCAACATGATCAGCGCCGGCGAGCATTTGCAGACGGCCGGCGTTGTCTATCATTTCGCCAAGTTCATTATGGTTGGCGATATTGATCAGATGCGCGGGCTTCACGAAAAGGCGGTGCGTTGCCGGAATTTGGCATTGCCGCATATTGATCCGCCGGGAGAGAGGGTTGAAATACCTTATGCGGGGTCCAAGCTGGCTGGCATTTTGCGCAAGCCCAAGAATGTGGCCCGCCCGCCGGTGGTGGCCATGTGCATGGGCATGGATAGCGCCAAGGAGGAAATGGCCACCAACGAGGCGCATTTTCTTCGGCGCGGTTTGGCGACGTTGGCCTTCGATGGTCCCGGCCAGGGCGAGGCGGAATATGAGTTTCCGATTCTGCCCGAATATGAAGCGGCGGTGGGCGCGGTGATCGATTACCTGGAATCCCGGGACGATGTGGATGCCGGCCGGGTTGGGCTTTGGGGCGTTTCCTTCGGCGGCTATTACGCGCCACGGGCGGCGGCGTTCGAGCCCCGCGCCAAGGCCTGTATCGGTATTTCCGGGCCGTTCGATTTCGGCCCCCTGTTCCGCGCATCGGGCGGCAACGAGGTGTTCCGGGTGCGCGCGCACGCCGATACCATGGATGACGCCTTTGCAATCGCCGACCGGGTCAGCCTGACCGGCATTGCCAAGAACATCACCTGTCCGTTGATGATTATTGGCGGCGCCCTCGACACCATGTCGCCGCCGTCGGAACAGCAGCGTCTGGTGGACGAAGCCTCCGGCCCATCGCAAGCGCTGATATTGGAGGACGGCAATCACTGCGCCAATAACGTCCGCTATAAATACAGCCCGCAATCGGCCGACTGGATGGCGGGTCATCTGGGCGCTGGGTAATGCGGGATGCATGTGCCCGAGCCTATTTGCCGAGCCCGATCATGGCGCGGGCATCGTCCGGGCTGGCGATATCCTCGCCCATCAGGCGGATAATATTGGCGGCCTTTTCCACCAGCGCCGCATTCGAGGGCGCAAGGACGCCATATTCGATATAGAGATTGTCTTCGAGCCCAACGCGCACTTGGCCGCCCAAAAGAACCGCCGCCGCAACCATGGGCATCTGGAAGCGCGATATGCCGAACGCGGACCAGAGCGCGCCATCCGGCAACTGGTCGCGCATATAGGCCATGGTTTGCACCGTCGCCGGCGCCCCCCAGGGAATGCCGAGGCAAAGCTGGAACAGGCCGGGCCCTTCGAGATCGCCCTGCTTGATCATGTATTTGGCGAGCTCGATATGGCCGGCATCGAAACATTCCAGCTCCGGCGTGACACCGGACGACTTGATTGTGGCGGCCATCTCCGACAAGTGGCGGGGCAGGTTGAGGAACACGTTGGCACCGAAATTCATGGTCGCCACGTCGAGGCTGCATACTTCCGGGCGCAAGGCTTCGATATGGCGGGTGCGAATTTCCGGCGTCGTCAGGTTCGATCCGGGCCCGCCGATTTGCGGATCATCGTCGCCCGGAACGAAGGTGGCGCCAGGCCCAGTGGTTAGGTTGATGATAACATCGGCACCGGCGGCTTCAATGCGCTCTTTCACTTCGGCGTAATGGGCCAGCTCCATGGAGCGCCCGGTGGTTTCTGGGTCGCGCACATGGATATGGACAATGGCCGCGCCCGCCGCGTGGGCTTCCAACGCGGACGCTGCGATCTCTTCCGGGGTCACCGGAACGGCGGGGTTTTTGTCCCGCGTGCCGGCGCCGCCGCCGGTGACGGCGCAGGTGATCATGATTTTGCGTGCCATGTCTTTTGGTCCTTTCGTTTGTTATTCGTTACGGCGAAGCGCGCCGTAAATAAAATATTTGCCGCTGAAGCGGATATGGCTCTGCCATCCGCAGGGGAACCACCAGTCGTCATATTCCGGCGCCCGCGCCCGGTAATAATCCTTCTGCTCGGCCAAAATGTTCGCGGGATCGGCCATCGCCTAGTGCCGGTAGCTTTCGTCGATGCGGTCCAATTCGCGCTGCCAGGCTGGCCAGTCGGCCTGGCCGCGGCCCAGCCCGTGGGCGATATGCTGGGTAACGGCGGTACGGCATATCTCGGCGGGCGGAATAATCAGCTCGGCGCCCCCGGCCATTAACTGCAACTGAATTTGCGACGCCTTCACCAAATGCGTCGTATGTACATAGGCCTCGCGCACGCTTTCTCCCACCGTGACCGAGCCATGGCTGCGCATCAGCATCACCGGCTTGTCGCCGAAATTGGTGATGATGGCGTTACGTTCCTCGGCGTTTTCGGTGATGCCCTGATAATCGTGATAGGCGATCTGTTCGAACAGGAAGATGCCGTCCTGGGTGAGGGGCAACAGGCCTTCCTTGGTGGTCGAGATGGCGGTCGAGGCTTCTTCGTGAATATGAACGGCGGCGGCCACATCGGGCCGCGCGCGCATAATCGCCGAATGCAAAACGAAGCCGGGCCGGTTGATGCCGGCGCTTTCGTCCAATTCCTCGTGAATATTGACCTTCACCAGGTTGGATGCGGTCACCTCGTCCCACAAAAGCGGGTGCGCTTTCATGAGCATGAAATCAGGCTCGCCCGGAACCCGCGCCGAGCAATGATTATAGATCGAGTCGCACCAATTGTTGCCGCGCACCAGCCGATAACAGGTGGCCAGATCGACCCGTGTGGTCCATTCTTCGGGTGATACCTTGCCCTCCAAACTGGCGGGATGGCGGACGGCGTTGATTAAATCATCGGGCATGGTTTCACTCCTTGAGGCGGCCTAACCGGATCCCATTTCATTATCTCCGGCCAAAATTTAAGGACAACCGTATTTGAGGTATTGCCGGCGCGCAGGCTTTGGACCCGCGCGCCGGCTTTATCGGTCTTAACCTTGCGCCGCCTTGATCTCGTTCAAGGGTTTGTGCATCAGTTGTTCGGCCCGGGTCAGGTGGATCACGATGCCGGCGCCTTTTTTCTCAGGATCGCCCTTGCGTTCGGCTTCCACCATATCGTTCCAAATCCGTTCGCGTATTTCGTCGTCTTCGGCATGCACTTCGGCTGTGCCGTAAAAGCGGGCGATGCCGCCGGCCGGCAGGGTGCCGTCGCCGCCGCGCGCGCCCAAGGCCGGGTTGCGGTAATAGACGGTGATTTTGGTGCCGTCGGTGACCGCGTCATGGGTGCCGCCGCGGCCCCGGTCCCACATGCCGAGGGTGTCCTGGTCGAGGACGATGACCGAGCCGCGCGGGCTCACTTGTGCGTAGCCGTCGTCCATGACGACGGAAACCAGGCAGACGTTTTCGGGAAAAGCATTGTTGATATATTCGTTGAGGATTTCGGGGATATGAGCCATTGATTAAATTCCCTATTGGTGAGTTTCGGTTGCAGCGGTGCCGGTTTGCGGCAGGCTTGCGGCCATTATTAGTCGGTAATCTCGGCGATTTCCAACATCCATTTGCCGCACCGGCAATCATTTGGTAAACGAAGATTGATGCCACCCAATGGGCCCAACATAGCGTTAAGCCGGAACCTGACCCTCGGAATCGGGCTGATGGTGCTTTCGGTATTCCTGTTCCCGCTTAAAGATGCCTTCGTCAAATTGCTGGACGGCCAGTATTCCGCCATCCAGATCGTCTGGACCCAGTTCGCGGTCACTGCCGTGGTGTTTTTCGTGGTTGTTCTGGCGCGCGAAGGCAAGGGCGCGCTTTTGATCCGCAGCCCCGGTTTGCAGATTTTGCGGTCCTTGTTCGTGACCACCGGCATGGGCACGTTTTATTGGGCGATCTCGCTGATCCCGCTCGCCGAAGCTACCGCGATGCAATTCATCGCGCCCCTGGTGGTGACCGCCTTGTCGCCGTTTTTGCTGGGCGAGAAGGTCGGCCTTCGACGCTGGCTGTCGGTGATCGCCGGCTTTGCCGGAGTGCTGATTGTGCTCCAGCCCCAATTCGGTGGTGAGCGGGAGGGCTATTTCGCCGCCCTCATATCGGGGCTGTGCATTGGCTTCTTTTTCATCTTGAACCGCAAGCTGGCCAGCGACGCCAGCCCGATCGCCTCGATCGCCTATTCGGCGTTTCTGGGCGCCGTCATGGTCTCGCCGTTGGTGCCGTCGGTCTGGATCACGCCGGCGCCGGAAGATTTGTGGCTGATCGCCGGCTTCCTGACCTTCGCGCTGAGCGGTCAGGCGGCCATGTTTTCGGCCTTCTATTTTGGCGAGGCGACGTTGGTATCGCCGTTTCACTATCTTCAGATCGTCGGCGCGACCTTGTTCGGCCACCTGTTCTTCAGCCAGTTCCCGGAGCCTGCAAGGCTATCGGGCATCGCCATCATCATCGCCAGCGGCATTTATATTGCGGTTCGCGAAGCCAGGAAATCACGGGCCGGTCTTGGCAGCTAACGAATACTGCTGATCCTCGGCCAGGCATCTTGCTTCGGGCAAGCCCAGCTCTTTTCTCACCATGTTCGTGCCCTGCACCATGGAGACCATTTTGTAGGTCGCGTGGCGGCGGCTCATGCCTTCGCGGCCCATGCCGCAATCGGACGAGATGATCAGACGTTCGGCTGGAATATGCTTTAGAGCTTCGCGGATAAGATCGGCAACCTGGTCCGGGCGCTCCACCTGCAAGGTATGATGATCGACGACGCCGATAGCGATTTTCTTGTCTTCGATCACTTCGCCGATGGCTTTCAGATCGCCGGTGCCGGACGAGCAGGTCTCGAATGTGAGCACGTCGGCATCGACACCGTTCAAGGCTTCCAGGGTCGGCTGGTAGCTCTGCACCTCGTTGAAGATGCGCTGCTGCGACGGATTGCCCCAACAGGTGTGGCACCAGACTTCCGTCTTATCGCGCAAACCGGCGACGGTTTTGTTGAAGACATCAACCAGCTCATTCACGCCCAGCTTGCCGAACAGATCGCCGCGCACCGGGGTCATGTGAATTTGCGGCTCTTCCATCTGGATCACCGGGCAGCCGGCATCGGCGAGATCATTCAATTCGGCGTTGAGGGCCGCCGACAGGGCCATGGTGCGTTCCACCGGATCATTGTAGTAGTCGTCTTCCACCGAGGCGGCCAGCAATTCTGGTGTGATTGTGCCGAACTTGATGGGCTTTTCGGTCATCCGCTGGGCGGCGCGCCAAAGGGCGGAAAACTGCAGATCGCCGGGGCCTACCGGTCCAACAATTTTGGGCATCACCTTTACTTCGAGGAAATCATGCAGGATATGGCCGCGCGGGAAGGCGGCGGCGCCGACTTTATATTCGCTCGGCTGCGGCGAGGTGGTGGAGAAGCCGGCCATGCGGAACGGCGCGTAGCTTTGCCACGATGACCCGGCAACCTGATCGTCGTAATGGGCATCGCCGTCAGTGCAGATATCGATACCGGCCAGCTCCTGTGCCTTCAAATACACCATCACCGCGTCTTCATATTGTTCGCGGTAGCGGCTGTCGACCATGGCTTCCAGGAACGAGCGCCGACCCAGATTGCCGGTAAACCAGGCTGGCCTGGGCAGCGAGCCGATGATGGATGTGGGAAGGACGGTGCCTTCGGACCCTTTGTACATATGCGCTTCCTCCTTTGGATTTCGCCTGTTGTACAAGGCCGTTCGGCCTTTTGCCATCCCCCGTGAAACCACGTAGGTTCCCTATCAATATTGATGCGGAGGTGGGTTTATGTATTTTCATATCCAGTTGATCGACAATCCAGAAACGCCGGAGAAGCGGGCGGTCAGCAGGCCCGACCATTGGCAGTATTTCGATGATCACGTGGACAGCTTCATCGCCCGGGGCGCTACCTATTCAGACGATATGGAAACCTTCATCTCTAGCGTGTTGTTCGTGGAATTCGATGACTGGGACGCGGTGCGCGCCTTTATCGACAATGAGCCGCACAACAAAAACGGCGTCTACAAAGACGTAATCATCCGCCGCTGGAACAAGGGGATCGAGCGCACCCAACGGGAGTTTCCAAGGAAAGATGATCAGGTGGCCTGGTATTTCCGGGGCTTTGCGAAACCCGATATGCACGGCGAGCGCATGCGTCTTTTAGACGATCACATCGCCTATTTCGCGCCCTATGATGTGGCCGATTTCATCACCAGAGGCGGCGTCTTCAACGACGCCGGTGATGAATGGCAAGGCAGCGCCAACCTTTTGTGCCTGCCCAGCCGGGACGCGCTTCAGGAATTCTTGGAAGCCGAGCCGTTTTACGTTAACGGCCTCTATGAGCGGGTCTTAATTGAACGCTACAAATTCGGCGGCCGGCCGGGCCAGGTGGTCTAGCTTAGGATCACGTCACGATTTGATAAAATATGCAGACAAGTGACAGCCATCCAACCACGAAGGCGAAGGAGCGGAGGAAGGGTATTCCCGCGTAATGAAGGACCAGATGGGCGATGCGGGCCCAGAAAAATGTAATGGCCGCCGCCGCCGTTGCGCCGTTGGTGGCTTCGGCCAAATGCGCGGTGATCACCAAGGCTGCGAACAGGACCAGGTTTTCAACCGCGTTATGGTGATGTGCCTTGGCCCGCTCGGCCCAGGCGGGTAGTGGTTCCAGCGGTCCCTTATAACCGTAGCCGAGCGCGCCAACTGTTCCAGAAACCTTCGATTGCGCGATAATATAGGGTAGCCACAGTAGGCCGGTGAGCCCTACGGTCCAGGTAAGCATGGTTAATTCGGTCGTCATCGATGCCTCCTCAAATTTCATTCCCATTGGACAGCATACGTCAGGCTCAGGACTGTGCGAAGCAGAATATAGTATTCGGGTCGTATTCGGCGTAAGATAGCGCCATGTCTGATACGGAAAAAAATACGCCGGGCGATCCCATGGACCGGGTGAGCTTCGGTGCGGAAAATGCTCATGTGGCTTTTCAGCGCCAGATGGATAAGCTGTTATCGGATGCCAATTTATCGGAAGAAGATCGCCAGCGCATCCTTACCAACACCGTCTGCCCCTGCTGCGGCGGCGGCGCGTCGCTGACCGTGAAGCTGGGCGATTAGTCCTTAGCGCAAGCCTGATTGCTGCACCAGGGGATAGGTGACCTCTTTGAACTGGGTCATGTCTTCGATATAGCGGGGCCAGGAGAGGAGCGTGCCGTCGAAACCGGCATCGGCGATTTCCTGCAAGCCATCGACCACCTGCTCCTTGGTGCCGATAATCGGATAGCCGCCCCAGCCGGCGATGAAATGATTTTTCAATTGGGAAAGCTGCCGGGCCGGTGTTTCGCGGCCTTCGATCCCTAAGGTTTGGGTGAGGTTGTTGACCGCAGTCTGGTCGCCGTTTTCGATGACGCAGTGATCCCAAAGCGCCTGGGCATCTTTTTCGGTCTCGCCCTGATAGATATAGGCGTTGGTCCAAATCTTTATGTCGCGGCCATATTCGTCGAAGGCCATCTTTCGGTAATCGGCGACCATGGCTTTCAGTTCGTCGCCCCGCATGCCGTAATGGCCGGTGAAGGCGACGTCCGCATGTTCGGCAGCGAAGCGCTTGCCCCGGTCGGAGGCGCCGGCGCTCATCACCACCGGGTGCGGGCGCTGGATCGGATGCGGGCGGCATATAAGGTTCTTGAGCTGAAAAAATTCACCGTCGAAATCAAACTCCTCTTCCTCGGTCCAGAGGCGCTTGATCACGGTCAGCCATTCGCCGGCATAATCATAGCGGCGGTCATGCTCCAGCAAGGGCGCGCCGAACATCTCGAACTCAGGGCCAAACCATCCGCACACCACATTGAGGGTAAAGCGCCCACCCGAGATGTGATCGATGGTCATGCCCTGCTTGGCGGCCATCACTGGATGCACGGTGGAAATGTGCGAGGTGGAAAAGACGCCGGAATTGCGCGTCATGCCGCTGATGCCCGCCGCCCAGGTGTAGCTTTCAAAGCCATTGCCGTTGAAATTGGTCTCGCCGCCAAAGCCTTTCCAGCGGCCCACCGGGACCAATGCTTCGAACCCCATATCATCGGCGAGGCGAGCCAGTGCCGCCGTATTCGGCCAGTTGAGATCGAACACCCCGTCGGCGGTGGAAATGGTGCAGCCGCCGGAAAGATTGGTGCAGAAGGTGCCCAGTTTCAATTTGTGGTCGTTGAACAAAGGATTGGTGAGGCGCCTGTCCTCGGCGCCTTTATAGATTTCGGTTACATCCACATTCATGAACCAGCCCCCCGGATTCCCATTCAATGGCGGGCGCTATTGTGGCGCATTCCGCTATGGATGGCCAAATAATATCACCGGTTGCTATTTTCCTTCCAAAGTCCAGATGCCATCCCAATCGGCGGCGGGCGGCGAGGCCATAAAGGTTTGGCAGCGCTCGGCATAGACTTTGGATGGGCCGTCACCGGGATTGTGTTCCAGGGCTTTAGTGAATTGCGCCAGAGCGCCGTGCCAGTCGCCGTCCCGGTAGCGGGCCAGCCCGCTGTCGTAGGCTTCCAAGGTTTCCGACATGGCCGGGAAGGTGAATTCGTCGTGATAGGCCATGGCTTCAAATACGGCGACGGCTTCGCCCCTGCCGACCACTCGGATAAGATCGATCTCGCGCAGCAGCGTATCCAATTTTAAATCGGCAACTGTGTATTCGCTGACCAGAATGTGGGTGCCGTAAAACTTGTTGGCGCATTCCAGCCCGGCGGCCAGATTGACCCGGTCGCCGATCACGGTGTAGTCCATGCGCTTGGCCGAACCGATGGAGCCGGCGATGACCGTGCCGGTACCGATGCCGATGCCGATATCAATGGGGTCCATCCGCTCCAACGCTCGTGCATCGTTGATCTGGGTCACCGTGGTCAGCATCTCGTTGGCCACCCGGAGCGCGTTGTCGGCATCGTTGGGGCCGCTAATGGGTGCGCCGAACAAGGCCATGATCGCATCGCCGATATATTTATCCAGAATGCCGTTATGGCGGAATATGACGTCGACCATCTCGGAGAAATAATGGTTCAGCATATCGACCGTGCCGATGGGGCCGAGGCTTTCCGACAGGCGCGTGAAATTCCTGAGATCAGAAAACAGGATCGACACTTTTTGCGATTTGCCGCCCAGACTGCTTTCGCCTTCGGCCAATAGTTGATCGGCCACCTCTTTACTCATGTAGCGGGCCATGGTGGTTTTGGCCCGTTTTTCGTCGTTGATGTCTTCGATGATGATCATCGAGCCGATATTTTGGCCATCCACATTGACCAAAGGAACAACGGTCAAATTCATGGATATTTTGGCACCATCGCTAAGCATCAATTCTTCGTTGATCACGGTCTCGGTGTCGCCGGTGGCCTCGACCTCGGCGATTGAGGTGGTGATCCAGGCGTTGGCGCCATCGAATAATTCGTCGGCGGCGAGGCCGAGAAGGGTCTCGTCCACCGGCACGCCCAATATGGTATTGGCCGCATCATTGGCGGTAGCCACGCGCCGCTCGCCGTCAAAGGTGATCAAGCCGTTGGTGGTGCTTTGCAAGATGCTGTCGTTGTAGTTTTTGACATTCATCACCTCGTCAAACATTTGCGCGTTGTCGAGCGTGACCGCGATTTGCGAGGTGAAGGCGCGGAGGCGGGCTTCGTCCCTAGCCTTGAATTCGCCGCCCTTTTTGTTGAGCACTTGCGTCACGCCAATATGCTCGCCCGCCCTGTTGGTGATCGGCATGCAAAGCAGGCTGGTGGTTTTGAACCCGGTATGGTCGTCAAAATCCTGGTTGAAGGCAGGGTGGTTGTAGGGATCGGAAATATTCAGCGTCTCGCCGTTGGTAAAAGCCATGCCGGCCAGCCCGGCGGTGGAGGGCAGGCGTATCTGCTGCACGTCCAGCCCTTCGGCGACTAGCGACCAAAGCTCGCCGGTTTTGCGGTCGTGCACGAACAAAGTGCTGCGCTCCGCATCCAGAAGCTGGGTGGTCGCCGACAAGATGCGCCCGAACAACACGTTGATTTGTAATTCGCCGGAGAGGTCCTGGGCGGCCTCCGAGATGCGGGCCGCATCTTTCAAGCCCAAGGTCATCATATTGAAGCCGCTATAGAGGCGCGCAAAGATATCGTCGCCGGGCACGTCCAGCTCCACATCAAGTTGGCCGCGCCCGATCTCGGCCATGGCCTCGACGACGTGATCCACATGCTCGCGCTGCCGGTCGCGCCAGTGTTTATTTTCCAGACAGGTATTGATGCGCGCCTGCAGCAACGCCGGCTCGGTGGCTTTCAGCAGGTAATCGTCGGCGCCGGCCTGGATGCAGCGGATGACGCTGTCCGTTTCTTCGGCGCCAGTAATCATGATGACCGGAATATCGCGTAAATCGGTGTCGGCCTTCATGCGTTCCAGCACCTCGAAGCCATCCATATTGGGCATCACCTGATCCAGCAATACCAGATCGAACGTCTCGGCTGCCAGGGCTTCCAAGGCTTCGGCGCCATCTTCCGCTTTGGTGACGGCGTGGCCCTGATTGGCGACGCGCCCGGCAAGGGTATCGCGGGCGATGGAAACATCATCGACCACCAATATTTTTGAGGGTTTCGGGCTCGCCATGGTTTCAATCAATCCTGACCCGCGTTTGCGGTTCAAGCTGCCATATCATGGAACTTCTGTCACCCGCCGCGCAGTTTGCCGGTCTCAGTGTTGTCGATCTCCAACGTCTCCGCATCCAGGGCGACGCCATAGAGGTCGCGGGCGTTATCGAGGGACACATAGCCCTGGCGCACGTCGTTTTGCACTTTTTCCGGGGGCCGGGCGTAGGGATTACCGAAGCCGCCGCCGCCGCCGGCGCGCAAGCTGAATGCCTCGCCGGCCTTTAATTCGGCGGTTAGTACCTTGGCGTTGGCGAAGTCGTCTTTCCATTCGCCTTCCAGCTCCAGCGCGACGCCGTTGCCCATGGCTGCGCCGCCGCCTTCCAGCCCCCACGGCGTGCAATGCACCCGGTCCACCTGGGTGTTGAAGACCGAATTGTAGCGCGCCCGGACTATACGCTCGACGCCGAGACCGCCCCTATATTCACCGGCGCCGCCGGAATCGGGGATCAGGGCATAACGCTCAACAATCACCGGTGCCTTGGCTTCGGTCTGCTCGTTGGGGCTGTTGTGGGTGTCGCCGTCGTTGATGCAGACGGTGCCCGAGATGCCGTCTTCAGAGCGTTTTGCACCCCAGCCGCCGCCCTGCGGGCCGAAATTGGCCATGAAGAATTCCTTGGTCTTGGGATTGATGCCGTGCAGCATGCAGACAACCAGATCGGCGTGGTGTCCGGCGATCACCCTGTCCGGGATGGCCGGGGTCATGGCCTTGAAGACAGTATCGATCACGGTCATCGGGAACGTCATCCACCAGCGCATGGCCGCCGGGCGCACGGCGGAAATCACTTTGCCGGGCGGCAGGATCACATTCAGGTTGCGAAAGGCGCCATCATTGATCGGGTAGTCGGTGGGCGAGGTGAGGCACTTGAAGGCCACTTGCGCGCAGGCATAGCCGGCCGTTTTGCCGGAATTATAAAAGCCCCGCACCTGCTCCGACACATTGGTCAGATCGACGGTCAATTCATCGCCCTTGACCTCGACGCGGACCCGGATTGGCACCGGCTTGCCGACGCTGACGCCGTCATCGTCCATAAAGCTTTCGGCCTCATAAACGCCATCGGGAATAGTTAATGTGCGTTTTCGTGCTGCCGCCTCCGCATTGTCCATGATGGCGGATATGGATTGCAGCACGGCGTCCTTGCCGTAGCGGTGCACCAGTTCCAAAAAGCGCCGCTCGCCAGTTTTGATGGCGGTAAGCTGGGCGCGCAGATCGCCCATGGCACGGGACGGGATGCGCACATTCATGCGGATGATGTCTTCCAGAAGCGTGTTCACTTCGCCCTTGTCCGCATATTTGCATATTGGGATTTGCAGTCCTTCGGAAAAAATATCGGTGGTCATGCCGCCCAAGGTGCCGCCGATATCGATCCAATGGGCCATGCAGCAAGCGAAGGCGATCAATTCGCCGTCTTCGAATACGGGTATCGAAAATGTGACATGGTTGAGATGGCTGCCGGTGGTGTAGGCATCATTGGTAACCAGGATGTCGCCGGGATGGATGTTTTCGGCCCCGAAATGGTTCAACTTGGCCTTCACCGTTTCCGACATGCCGCGAATAAACATGGGCAGGCCGATGCCGATAGAAATGGTCTCGCCTGACGCCGTGAACAGCCCGGTGGTGAAATCCAGCGCCTCATAGATGATGGTGTTGTAGGCGGTGCGCATCAAATTGGTCTTCATCTCCTCGGTCACGGCGATGACGCCGTTGCGCACGATCTCGGTGGTTACCGGGTTGGTGGCCGGATATTTCGTCTTGCTCATGATGCGCTGTCCCTTCGTTCCGCTGCCATTTCGGCGTTGATCCCGTGCACCGAAATTACCAGGTTGCCGTAAGCATCGACGATGGCAAAATCTCCGGGCTCGATCAGCGTCGTCGAGGCGTGCTCGTCGATCACCGCCGGGCCTTCGATGCGGTTGCCGGCTAGAAAATGGCTGCGGTTATAAGCGGGGGTATCGACGAAGCCGGTTTCCTCGCCGAAATAGATGCGCCGGCTTCCCGCCTTGGCCGCATCGACTGGCGCCTCGGCGCCGGCTTCAATGGGCTCCAACGGCGGTTTTTGCATGGTGCCGGTGACGGCGCTGCGCAAACTGACGATTTCCGCCTGTTCGGCGGGCGCCGAGGTGCCGTAGCGGATCTCGTGAACCCGGTCGAACTCTGCCTTGATGCCGTCCCGGTCCTGATTACTAAAGTATGCCAGGGACAGATCGACGGTGACCGCGTGTTCCTGGCCCACATAGCGCATATCGGCGGCTCGCTGGATCACGGTCTCGCCGGCGTTGATCGAGGTGCGCTCAATTGCGGCGCGCCCGGCATCTTCCATTTCCGCATAGATCGGCTCGATATCGCCGAAGTCGGCGTCGGCCAGCCGGATCGGCCAGGTGCGCACATAGTCGTAGCGCAAATCTGAAAACAACATGCCGAAGGCGGAAAAATGTCCCGGCGCCTGCGGAATGATGATGCGGCCCATGCCGATCTCGCGGGCAACGTCAGAGGCGTGCAGGGGCCCGGCGCCGCCGATGGCGACCATGGCGAAACTAGCGGCATCCAGGCCGCGCTCGGTGGACACCGCTTTAACCGCATAGGACATGGCGGTGGCGGCGATCTTCAAGATGCCGTCGGCGGCGGCGATCACATCCATGCCCAACGGATCGGCGATGCGTTTTTTGATGGCGGCCTCGGCGGCGCTTGCGTCCAATTGCATATCGCCGCCCAGGAAGCGGTCGGCGGCCAGCCGGCCAAGCACCAGATTGGCGTCGGTGACGGTGGGTTCCGTGCCGCCAAGGCCGTAGCAGACCGGGCCGGGACGCGCGCCGGCGCTTTCCGGGCCGACCCGGAGCGAGCCGCCGTCGCTCAAATGCGCGATGGAGCCGCCGCCGGTGCCGACTTCGGCGATATCCATCATCGCCACCTGAATCGGCAAGGCCTGATCATAGCCGCCGATCAGGGCCGAGCCGGTGGTCAGTGGCACTCCGCCCGATATGACCCCGGATTTGGCCGTGGTGCCGCCCATGTCGAACGAGATGGCGTCTTCGATTTCAAGAACGTCGCACAGCGCCTTGGTGCCGATGACACCGGCGGCGGGCCCCGATTCCAGCATATGCACGCAATCGTTTTTGGCCTGTGCCACCTCGTAGAGCCCGCCCGTCGATTGCACCACCAAAAATGATCCGCCGAACCCTTCAGCAGAGATGCGTTCCTCGATGCCGTTCAGATAGCTGCGCACCTTGGGCCCGATATAGGCGTTGGCGGCGACCGTGGAGACGCGCTCAAACTCCCGGTATTCTTGGCTCAATTCATGGCTGACGGTGACGAACATACCCGGATTGACGCGCTCGAAAATGGCCTTGGCGCGAATTTCGTGATCCGGGTTGCGGTAAGAATGCAAAAACAGAATGGCGGTGGCCTCGATGCCCATGGCGCCCAGCTTCTCGGCCAGTGCCTCCACCTCCGCATCGATCAGGGGCCGGTAAACCTCGCCCTCGGCATACATGCGCTCGTTGATCTCGAAGCGTAGCGCCCGCTCGACCAGGGGGACGTGTTTTTTGAAAAACAGATTATAGGCGTCGGGCCGGTTGACGCGGCCAATCTCGTAGACATCGCGGAAACCCTCGGTGATCACCAGGGCGGTATTGGCGCCGGTGCGCTCCAATATGGTGTTGATGGCAACGGTGGTGCCGTGCAGAAACAGATTGGCGTCGGCAAATTTGATGCCGGCTTCGCCAACCCCCATTTCGATGCCGTCCACCAGGGCGTCAGGCGTCGAAAGTTTTTTGCCGAAGCTCAAGCGCCCGGTTTCTTCATCGAAGGCGGCGATGTCGGTAAAGGTGCCGCCAATATCGGCGGCAAGACGGACGCTCAAAGCCTGTGTCATTACGCATACATCCTTGGGAATTGAAGTTGGGGCATCCGGGCCTCGGTCTTCTGTTTGGCCGCCTATTTTGGACTAGGCGTTTTCTCCGGACACTCTAAGCTGGGATAATTTGGGCAGCAATACCAGAGCTGACGCCCCTAGGCCGATCAGTGGCCACAGTATCCCCGGCGCGATAAGAAGCAAGCCGCCGCCGAACAACACCAGGCGTTGCAGTACGTTGAGGAGGCCGAAAATATAGCCCCGAATGCCGCCCGCTAGCAATATGGCGCCGATGATAGCGGTGGTTACGCCGGTTATGATTTGCTCCAAGCCGCCTTGCAGTAACAGACCGTTGTTGTAGACGAAGGCGAAGGGGATCAGGAACGCGGCGATGCCTAAGCGCACGCCCTCCCAGCCGGTCTCCCACACCTTGGAGCCGGCGATACTGGCGGTTATGAAAACAGCTATACAGGTTGGCGGCGTGTAGAACGAGGCTAGCCCCCAATAGATCACGAACAGATGCGCAGCCATCGGCGGCACGTCCAATTGGATCAGCGCCGGCGCCATCAGCGTCGCCAGAGTGATATAGGCTGGCGTCGCATCCAGACCCATGCCGACGATCAGGCTGACCAGCCCGACCAAAATCAAGGTCATGGTCAGATCACCGCCGGCCAGATCGACGATGAAGCGGGACACCTTGATGCCGACGCCGGACAGCTCCAACGCGCCGATCATGATGCCGACGGCGGCGGTGATGGCGGCGACGGTGATCCAGCGCCGAACGCCCTCATCGAAAGCCTGGACGAGGCGCGCCGGTGTCAGCCAAAATTCGCGCGGCGCCAGAAAGGACGTGGCGAAAACGGCGGCGCAGGTGTAAATGCCGGCGATGCCGGGCGGGAAGGTCTTGATGACCAGGAAATATATCAACACGCCGATCGGCATCAGATAGTACCAGCCGCGGATAAACACCGGCCAAAATTTCGGTAATTCGGAGCGCGGCAAAGCCTCGATGCCGTCTTTGCGCGCCTGCAGATGAACCGAGACGAAGACGATCAGAAAATAGAGGATCGCCGGCACCGTGGCGGCGATGACGATGGCGGTATAGGTGGTGTTGATCCATTCGGCCATAATAAAGGCAATGGCACCCATCACCGGCGGCAGGATGATACCGCCGGTGGAGGCCACCGCCTCGACGGCGGCGGCGAAGGCGGGGGTGTAGCCGATCTTTTTCATCATCGGGATGGTGAAGACGCCGGTGGTCGCCGAGTTGCCCGATGGCGAGCCCGAGATCGAGCCGAACATGGCGCTGGCGACAACGGCGGCTTTGGCGGGGCCGCCCCTAGCCCAGCCGGTCAGGGCCAGGGCCATTTCCATGAACCAGCGGCTGGCGCCGGCGCGCTCCATCAAGGCGCCAAATATCAAAAATACGATGACGATATTGGCGGCGATGCCCAGCGGCAGGCCGAATATGCCAGCATCGCCCATATAGGCGCTGTAAAGCAGGTTGGAGACGGCAAATCCCTGACCGTATAAAAGCCCCGGCAGGAAATTCTGAAAGACGGTGATGGCGACAAAACTCAGGATGATGATCGGCAAGGCCAGGCCGGTTGTCCTGCGCACTGCTTCCAACACCGGCACCGCCAGCATGGAAGCCAGAATGATGCCCTTGGTATCGAGGAAGCCATACTCGCCGTAATCAAGCACCGCTTCGTGGAAAAAAATTACAAAGCCGGCGCCGGTCAGCCCCGATGCCATCAACGTCCAGTCGTACCAGGGCACGCGCCGGAAACTGCCTTCGGCTTCGGTATCCTCGCCGTGCTTTTTGCCGAATGCCGGCAATAACAAAAATATCAGCGTCATGGCCGATGAGATGCTGATCGCCAGATGTACGTTGGCGGGCACGAACAGGCCAAGGAAGGTATGGATTTGGGCGACCGAAAAGAAATGGTAGACGGCGATTAGCGTCGTCAGCCCGAGGATCCACTTTGATTTATTTTGGGCCATTGATATTCATCCATGGCGTATTATGAGCGGAAAAAGGCACGGCGGCCCTGCAACCGCCGCCGTGCCTCCCCATTGTTTTTATTTATTGCAGCAAGCGCGTTTGCGTGGCTTCAAGCGCCGGCGTCCACAATCCAATTTCCTTGTAATATTTGATGGCCCCGTTGTGGAATGGAAGCTGCACATTTTTCAGGCTGTTTGCCGCTGTCCAGTTGGCCAGCTCGGGGTGGTAGGTTTTCATCAGCGCGGTGTTTTCGATAATCGCCTTTGTCACCTTATAGACGGTGTCGTCCGATGTGCCAGCCGCCGTCAGGAACAAGGTGTTCATGGCGAATACATGCACTTCTTCTTTCAACCCGGTGAAGCTGTCGGTATCAAAGGTGCGCCCAAAGATCAGTGGCGGCAAAAGCTTCAACATTTCATCGCGCTTGGCCTTGGTGGGGTGGAAGAAGGTGAAAGCGCCGTCGGAGAAAGGCTTTTGGATATTGCCCGCCTTGCGGCCCAGCGGTACGGCGGCGCCGGCGACACTGCCGACAACCAGATTTTTGATCGCCTGGCCGGTATTGGTGGTGCCGACCGTTTTAACTTTGGACGGATCAACCCCATAGACCTTGTACATGGCATCGGTGATCAGAGCCAATTCGGGCAGCGGACGGCGCTTGCCGATAAAGGTTTTGCCTTCCAGATCCTTGGGGCCATTGACGCCCTTGCCCTTGGTGAAAACGATGGCGCGGTGGTTGGCGCCGCCCTGAACAACCAAACGGTTTTTCACCGCCCCGGATTTTTTGAACGAATACGTGCCCTTGTAGCCGGTAACCGCGGCGAAGGAATTGGCCATGCCAAACTCGATCTTGCCGGCGCCGAGGCCGCGCACGGTGGCGGCCGATCCGCCGACCGCCTGTACCGAGGTGTTGATGCCGGCCTTTTTGTTGACCACTTCGCCGACGCCGACGGCCTGGGTGTAGAAGTTACTGCCGACACTGGAGGTGCCGATACGGATCGCTTGCTGCGCATCCGCCGGCAGCGCGGCAGCAAATCCGGCGGTGGCCACCACGGCGGCCAGGAAACTCATCTTCGCATTCATAATTGTTCTCCCATTCTAGTATAAATAGTAAAGTGGCTATTGTTCTTATCTGCTTCTAACACGCAACAAAACATTTGTCTCTTGAACAATTGTCTTTCTTATTCAAAAAGGTGCGGGTATTTGGCGCGCACCTTTTCTTTCCACTCGGGGCTCGATTCCGCCACCTTTGGAAAATCGTCTTTCCAGCCCCAGGGCCGGCAGGCGTCTATAATGCCGCGGTTATTGGTGTATGGCGGGCCCTGCAGCATGCTATCCAGGGGTGTTGACCAGGCATTGCGGGTAAATTCGGTATCTTCTGGCGGATCGCACCGGGTCGACATGGCCCAGACCACGTCGAACAGGTTGGATGGGTCGATATCTTCATCGACCACCACCACCCAACGTCCGGCATAGTTGCCGGCGTGGCAGTTGGCGGCGAGGTGCGCTGCCTGTTTGGCGTGGCCGGGATACATTTGGGTTATGGAAATAACATTGAACATGCGCCCGGCGCCGGCTTCGTGGCACCAGATACCGGCGACGCCGGGCAGGCCCGCCTTTTCCACCTCGTCCCAGATCATTGCCGATTTCACGGCGCCCCGGGCAAAGGTGAAGTTGGCCGGCGGGCGCGATGGGATCGCCATGGTCAGGATCGGATCGTTGCGGTGATAGACCCGGCGCACCTTGATGATCGGTTGCGGGCTGGCTTCGGAGGCGTAATAGCCCATGAACTCGCCGAACGGGCCTTCGGTGCGGGTCTCGTCGGGGTAAATCTCGCCCTCGAAGGCGATCTCCGCATGGGATGGGATCGGCAGGCCGTGTAATTCCGACGGGATCACATCGAACGGGAAGCCGCGATGGCCGCCGGCGTAATCGAATTCCGATAATTCGTGATCAATCTCCGCATGACCAGCCAGGAACAATAGCGGGTCCTGGCCGCAGCAGACGACGACCGGGCAAGGTTCGCCTTTGTCGAAATACTTCTCGCGGATGAAGCGGCCATGTTTGCCCGGCGAAATCCAGATGCCGGCGGTTTTCTCGTCATGCACCATGATGCGGTAGGTGGCGGCGTTGATCCAGCCGGTGTCCGGGTCCTTCATGATGACGATGTCGTCGGTGCCGATATAGCGCCCGCCGTCATATTCGTGGATGAAGGGCGCCGGGAATTTCAAGATATCCACCTCGGCGTCGCGCTGGATATTTTCCATGATCGGACCGGTCTTGACCTCTTCCGGCGGGATCAGCTCAAAATCGGTTTTCATGCGGTCCCGGTAGGATTGCACGAACGAGATGGCGGTTTCGGGTTCCGGCAGACCAAGCACCATGGCCAGCCTTTTGTAGGAATTGGCGGCGCCCGACAGAACCCGGAAGCCTTTCGGGTAACCCGGAATGTCGTCGAACAACAGGGCCGGCGCGCGGCCTGGATTATGCGCGGTGACCAACTCGCCGACGGCCGCCATTTCCAAATTCCAATCTGCGCCCTCGATCACTTCCAACTCGCCGATTTCCTGAAAGCGGACAAGCAGATCGCGCAAATCTTCATGGCGGTTGAAATTGCGGCGGTCGGAAGTGGCGGGGCTGGATTTCTGGTCCATGGACTTCTCCTTTAATCGGCGAACGATAGCGGCCCGGAGCCGGAAACGCCAGTTGGCTCCGGCGCTATTTACCGGCCCCTATTTATTTTTGAACGCCTAGCCCGTCTCTAACTTTTCAGCGGAACCGAGACTTGCGCGGCGACGATGCGCCAGCCTTCGGGTAAGCGCACCCAGCTATGGCTTTGCCGCCCCGGTGCGCCGGTGTCGGTGCGCCTTGTTTCGCAATTGGCGGTGCCGTAATCGCGCCCGAAGGTGATGACCACCAGCTTGGTAACCTCGCGAAGGAGCGGCGAGCCGCGCTGGGTCTGGCGGAAATCCTTGATCTCCTGAATGCCATAGAGCAATTCGCCGGGTGAATAGCGGAGCGTGTGCGGGCTGTCCCAGAACAGGTTGATGACCGTATCGATATCGTTCTCTAGCAGGGCGCGGTCATATTGCCAGAACGCTTCGGTTACCTCTGCCTGAACTTCGGGGATATTGATTTCCATCGCGTGCCTCTCTTAAGTTTTTTTATGGTTTCGAAAACTCAGCCACCAGCAGCCAGCCGAATTTGCGTTTGAGAAAATTATCGATGCCGGTGGGCATGAACGGGATATAGCGCTTGGCCATATGGCTGAGACTGGTTTTTTCCGGGCGAAGGCCCTTGGATTTCAAGATGCCCTCAAATTCGGTGGGGCTGTAGTGGGTGTGGAAATAGCCGTCGGTAAAATATTTCTGCACAGATGCCAGACTCTCGCCCTTGAAAATCAGGCCGCGCCCAAACAATTGGTACAGCCCCTTCAGGTAATAGCGCAGCGAGTTGCGGTTATAGACCATGATCATGCCGCGTCCGCCGGGCGCCAGCACCCGTGCCATCGGCATCCTGCCAGATATCCATCTATGGGTTGTCGCTCATAGCTGTTATTTAGGGATGGTTGCGGATTTTTATCCATGCGACGGGCCTGTCGGCGGGTTGGTAATTTGATCGATCTCGGCCAGGTCCTCTGCCGTCAATTCCCACTCGGAGGCGGCGGCGTTTTCGTCCACTTGTTCGGGGCTGGAGGCGCCTGCGATGACGCTCCAGACGGTGGGGTTGGCAAGCTGCCAGGAGAAGGCCAGCTCTAACATTGAATGCCCGCGGGCGTCGCAAAAGGCCTGCAAGGCTTCGACTGTGTCCCAATTTTCGTCGGTCATGAACCGGTCGCCAAGCATTTTGGTCTTGTTGAAGCGGGTGCCCTCCGGCGCGTTGGTGCCGCGCCGGTACTTGCCGGTGAGCAGTCCGCTGGCCAGTGGAAAGAAGGGCAAAAACCCGAGCCCGTATTTGGCCATGGCCGGCAACAATTCCCGGTCCACTTCCCGGTTGAGAAGGGAATATTCGTTCTGGCAGGAGACGAATGGCGACAGACCATTGGCTTTGGCGGTCCAATCGGCGTCCACCATCTGCCAGGCGGTGAAGTTGGAATTGCCGATATAGCGAACCTTGCCCTGGCTCACCAGATCATCAAGGGCTCGCAAGGTTTCCTCCATGGGCGTCGTGCCATCGGGGATATGCAACTGGTACAGATCGATCCAATCGGTTTTCAGCCGGGTCAGGCTGGCCTCGACGCTGCGCATGATATAGGCGCGCGATGCGCCGCCGCGCATGTCGTCGTTGAAGCGGATGCCGAACTTGGTGGCCAGCACGATGTCTTTGCGCCGCGCGCCCAGGGTCTCGCCGATTATGGTTTCCGATGCGCCCCGGTTGCCCAACGGATAGCCGTCGGCGGTATCAAACAGCGTGATACCGATATCTAGCGCCCGCTCGATAACCGCTTTCGATTCTTCCACCGTAGAGCGGTTGCCAAAATTGTTACAGCCAATGCCGACCGCCGAAACTTCCATCCCGCAGCGCGGAATTTTACGCAATTGCATTTAAGTACTCCCTTCCGTTCAGTCTAACTTGCGCCGATGGGCGGCGAAAGGCTGCGATGATGCGACTTAATTTCGCGTAATCGACCATACCGTTTCACGAGCTTTCCTAACGGTTCCTAACGGTTTTTAACGGCGCATATTCGCAAGAGCATGGTCCACAGCCCGGTTGCTGTCCGGTTTGGGACCAAATCTGTCTATTCAATTGTTATAATAGCCCTGCTTGTTAAATAGTCTGCAGCGGGAATGTTGCAAGTGTTGAACGCGGTGACGGTTGGGGGTGAATTTTATATATCATTTAGATATATGTCTCTTGACCATATATCTAAATGATATATATGTGAACCACTTCACATAACCTCTGATGCAAGGATCCTATTATGGATACCCGTTCCATTTGTTTAGGCGTGCTCTCCATGGGTGAAGCAACCGGTTACGAGATTAAAAAGCTCTTCGAAGAAGGGCCGTTCAGCCATTTTTATGATGCCGGCTATGGCTCCATCTATCCCGCCCTGGGCAAATTGCTGGAGGCGGAGCAAGTGACCTGCCGGGTTGAAGCGCAAGCGGGGCGGCCCGCAAAGAAGGTGTATGCCATCACCGATGCGGGGCACGAGGTTTTGGCGGGCGCCCTGCACGAGGAGCCGGCCATTGATCATATCCGCTCCGAAGCGCTGGTGATGATGTTCTTCGGGCACAAGCTCTCAGCCGATCAACGGGCCAGGGTGCTGGATAAATATCACGGCCATTATGCAAAGGTTCTGGCCGGGCTGCATGAATTGGATACATCCCGCGAAGGCTTTGGCCGCCAGTTCGTGCATGGCTTTGGCCTTGCGATTTACGAGACTGCCGTGCGTTATCTGGAAGAGCACGGAGACGAATTTCTGGACGGTAAGACAGCCAACGACAAAATTGGAGCCGAGCAATGAGAGCCTCTTATATCATCGCCATGGTAGTTGGCGCTGGCGCCATTGCCTGGATCGTGTCGGGGCAGTTCGGTGACGCGCCCATCGCGGCATTGGAAAAAACCGCCAGCGTTACCAAAAAGCGGGCGGCGCCAAAAGTTCGCGTGCGTGCATCGATGGCGGAAGAACGCTCCCGCCAATTGGTGTTCCTGGGGCGTACCGAGGCGTCGCGCAAAGTATCGCTCAAAGCCGAAACGGCGGGCCGCATCGTTGCCGTTCCCGCCGCCGAAGGCAGCCGCATCAAGCGCGGCGCTGTTATCGTGCGTTTGGCGATGGACGACCGCAAGGCGCGCCTGGCCGAGGCCGAGGCTGTCTTGCGCCAGCGCCGTATCGAATATCAAGCGGCCCGAGAATTGTCGGTGCGTAAGTTCCGCTCGAAAGTAAAGCTGGCCGAGGCCGAAGCCTATTTGGAAGTTGCCAAGGCAGGTCGCGCCCGCGCAACCGTTGAGCTCCAGCGTACAGTGATTGCGGCGCCCTTCACCGGCGTGCTTGATCAGCGTGTCGTTGAAGTTGGCGATTTCGTCAAAATCGGCAATCCGGTGGCCACCTTTATTGACTTGGCGCCGATCCGCATCACCGGACATGTTTCCGAATTGAATATCGGCGCGGTCCGCCAAGGCATGAAGGCCACGGTCAAACTGGTCAACGGTAAGTCTGCTCAAGGCAGTATCCGGCTCGTTGCCTCTGAAGCCCACGACACCACCCGCACATTTAAAATCGAAGTGGAGGTTGCCAATGGGGACCGCGCAATGGTCGCCGGCATGACCGCCGAAATTTCCATCCCCTTGGCGCCGGTAAGCGCCCACAAAGTCAGCCCGGCGGTGCTCGGCCTGTCGGACACCGGCGCGGTCGGCGTCAAAATTGTTGCTGCCGATGGCCGCGTGGTCTTTCATAAGGTCGATGTCATCGACGAAGATATCGCCGGCGTTTGGATCACCGGGCGGGATGGCGCATTGGCAGAGCGAGTGAGCCTGATCTCCGTCGGCCATGAATTCGTCAAGGCCGGTGAGATGGTGCAAACCCTGCCCGATAAAGATGCCGCCGTCACCAAGCTCGGCGGGCCCAAATAATGGGACTTTCGATCATCGATGCCGCCATTGGCCGCGCCCGTACGGTGGTGTTGGCGCTGGTGCTGATCCTGATTTCCGGAACGGTTTCCTATATCAATATTCCCAAAGAATCCGATCCCGACATCAATATCCCCATCATCTTCGTCAAGGCCAAGCTGGACGGCGTATCGCCCGCCGATGCGACCCGCCTGATTGTCCGGCCCATCGAGCAGGAAATGCGCATCATCGAAGGCGTCAAGGAGATGAAGTCGAACGGCTATGAAGGCGGCGCCAATGTGATCATGGAATTTGATGCCGGTTTCGATGCGGACCAGGCCCTGGATGACGTGCGGGAAGCGCTCGACCGGGCTAAGCCGGAGTTGCCCAGCGAGACCGAGGATCCGACCGTGAACGAGGTCAATTTCTCATTGTTCCCGGTGCTGACGGTGATCCTGTCCGGCGACATGCCGGTGCGCCCGTTGCTGGGCCTCGCCAATGATTTACAGGACGCCATCGAAGGGATTCCCAGCGTCTTGAAGGCGGAGATTGCCGGCGACCGGGACGAGATGGTCGAGGTGGTGATCGATCCGGCGAAGCTGGAAAGCTATGGTATTTCGGCGGCGAATGTTACCTCGGCCATGAGCGCCAATAACTTGCTGATTGCGGCCGGCGCCCAGGATACCGGGGCCGGGCGTTTTTCGGTGCGCGTGCCCGGCGTGTTTGAGAATGTCGAAGATATTATGAACATGCCAGTGGTGGTGGCCGGCGACCGCACGGTGCGCGCCGGTGACGTCGCCGATGTGCGCGCTGCCTTCAAGGATCCCAAGGGCTTTGCCCGGGTAGCCGGCAAGAACGCCATCGCCCTCGAAGTATCAAAACGCACCGGCGAAAACATTATCGATACTATCGCCCAAATCCGCCAAGTGGTGGCACAGGAACGTAAGGTCTGGCCGCTGACCTTGCGCCAGGCGGTTAATGTTTCCTTCTCCCAGGATAAGTCCAACGACATCCGCAACATGCTGGCGGATTTGCAGAACAACGTGATCAGCGCGGTCTTGCTGGTGATGATCGTGATCATCGCCTTTTTGGGTTTGCGCACGGCGGGGCTGGTGGGCATTGCCATTCCAGGCTCGTTCCTGATCGGCATTTTGACCCTGGCAACCCTCGGCATGACCCTCAATATCGTGGTGCTGTTCAGCCTGATATTGGCGGTCGGCATGCTGGTCGACGGCGCCATCGTGGTGACCGAATATGCGGACCGCAAGATGATCGAGGGGGTGCCCCGCGCCGCCGCCTACGCCGCCGCCGCCAAGCGCATGGCCTGGCCGATCATTGCATCGACGGCGACCACGTTGGCTGCATTTCTGCCCTTGTTATTCTGGCCCGGCGTGGTTGGCGAATTTATGAAATTCCTTCCCGTTACGTTGATTGTGACCTTGTCGGCGTCCTTGCTGATGGCATTAATATTTGTGCCGACGCTGGGCGCTTTGTTCGGTAAGCCCGGCGCTCTCGATCCCAAATCCTTAGCCAATATTGCCGCAGGTGAAAGCGGCAGCGTCGATCAAGCGGTGGGCTTTACCGGTCTCTATGTGCGCGTGCTGAAAGTGGCGCTGCGCCACCCGGCCAAGGTGGTTCTGACCGCCTTTGCGATGCTGATCGGCGTGCAGTGGTACTATGCCGCCAATGGCAACGGCGTCGAATTTTTCCCCGAGATCGAGCCCACCAACGCCAAAATCCAGGTGCGCGCCAGGGGCAATCTGTCGATCCACGAAAAAGACGCCCTCATGCGCCAGGTGGAAAGCCGCATCCTGGATATGACCGAGTTCGAAACCATCTACACGCGCACCGGGCGCAAGGAAAATTCCCAGGAAGCCGAAGACATCATTGGCACTGTGGCCTTGGAATTCATCGATTGGCAATTGCGCCGTCCGGCGAAGCAGGTGTTCAAGGACATCGAGGCGCGCACCGCCGATCTGGTCGGCATCCATGTGGATGTGCGCGAAGAAGAGCAGGGACCGCCGGTGGGTAAGCCGGTGCAGCTACAGATCGCGGCGCGCGATGCGGGGCTTTTGTTACCGGAAGTGGCGCGCATACGCGCCAAGCTCGACAGCATGCCCGAATTGTTCAATGTGGAAGACACGCGGCCTTTGCCTGGCATTACCTGGGCCTTGCGTGTCGATCGGGCGCAGGCGGCCAAGTTCGGCGCCGACGTGCGCTCCATCGGCAAATCGGTGCAGCTGGTAACCGCCGGCATCAAGGTCGATGAGTTTCGCCCCGATCAAAGCGACGAAGAGGTGGAAATCCGGGTCCGCTATCCAGCCGATTATCGCACCATCAAGCAATTGGACCGGATCAGAATCTCCACCGATGCGGGGCTGGTGCCGCTATCCAACTTCGTGACCCGGACGACCGAGCAAAAAGTCAGCACCATCACCCGCATCGACGGCAAGCGCGCCTATTGGGTGAAGGCCGATGTGCGCCCGGGCGTTCTCGTCGATGAACAGGTGCGTGAAATCACTACCTGGATCGGTGCTCAAAATATCAGCCCAGCCATCGATATCACCTTCAAGGGTGAAGATGAGGAGCAGGAGAAAGCCAAGGCGTTCCTCACCAAAGCCTTCGGCGTGGCGTTGTTTATCATGGCCATCATTCTGGTCACTCAGTTCAACAGTTTTTATTCGGCGTTTTTGATCCTGTCGGCAGTGATTATGTCGACCATCGGCGTGTTCATCGGCCTACTGGCCACCGGCCAGCCTTTCGGCATTGTGATGAGCGGCGTCGGGGTCATCGCGCTAGCCGGCATTGTGGTCAACAACAACATCGTGCTGATCGATACTTACGATCATTTGAAGGGGCGATATACAGACCCGGCGGAGGCCATCCTGCGCACCGGCATCCAGCGTATGCGCCCGGTATTGTTGACCACCGCGACAACAATTTTGGGGCTGATGCCGATGATGTTGTCCACCAATATCGATTTTGTCACCCGCCAGGTGACCATCGGCGCACCCTCGACCCAATGGTGGACGCAATTATCGGCGGCCATTGTCTTTGGGCTCGGCTTTGCCACCGTGCTCACATTATTGGTGACGCCGGCCTCGCTGATGCTGCGCGCCAATGTGCGGGGCTGGCGGAAAAAATTGGCGGATAAAAGATTAACCGCCGCGCCGGTGGCCGCGCCGCGATAACCGCCGCTCGCGCAACTCGGCCCGCGTTACCTTGCCGTCGCCGTCGGTATCCAGGCGGCTCACCATGCGGGAGGTGCGCTTGGCAAATTCTTCAGGCGTTACTTTGGCGTCGCCGTCATCGTCGTGGCGTTGAAAGCGGTCGACCATGCGCTCGCGCATCACCGCCATCCACAAGGCCTGATATTCCTCGATGCCTAGGCTGCCGTCGCCGTCTTTATCGAACTTGGCGAATTGAAGGCTGCGTGCTTTGTCTACCTCCGCCTGGGTCAGCACGTCGTCCAAGTCAGTATCGAACGCCGTGAACAGGCGTTGTCCCTGGAAGCCGCCGCGAAATCCCGCCTGACCGTGAAATCCAGCCTCGTGGTATCCGCCGTGGCGAAAACCACCTTGCCCGGCAACGATGCCGCCGATACCAACCACGACGGCGCCAGCGATCAGAATATATTTGGTGGAATTTTTCATATTTTACCTCATGTTCGCAATTTGAAACGTTGCAACTTTCCGGTCTGGGTCTTCGGCAACTCGGCCACGAATTCGATGGCGCGGGGGTACTTGTAAGGCGCGATGCGGGCTTTGACAAAATCCTGTAAGGCCTCGGCATTCACGTTTACGCCGTCCCTTAAGACCACGAAGGCCTTGACGATATTTGTACGCGCCTCGTCCGGGGTGCCGACCACGGCGCATTCGGCAACACTCGAATGTTCCAACAAGGCCGCCTCCACCTCGGGCCCGGCGATGTTGTAGCCTGCCGAGATGATCATGTCATCGGCGCGGCTCACATAGCGGAAATAGCCGTCTTCGTCCTGTTCATAGATATCGCCGGGATAGTTCCAACCGTCCCGCACATAGTCTTTTTGCCGTGCTTCGTCGTCCATATAACGGCAACCCGTAGGGCCCCGGACGGCCAGCAATCCAGGCGTGTTCGCCGGCAATTCCTGGCCGTCTTCGTCCACCACGCGGGCCTGATATCCGGGGATCGCGGTGCCGGTAAATCCGGCGCGCATATTGTTTGGGGCGGCGGCAACGAACACATGCAATAATTCGGTGGCGCCAAGGCCGTCGATCAGGCGGATGCCAGTGGCTTCGAAAAACGCCTCCCATGTGGCTTTCGGCAAGGTTTCCCCCGCCGAGACACCCAATTGCAGACTGCTTAGATCATAATCAACCGCCAGCCCGGCCATCGCCCGATAGGCGGTGGGCGCCGTATATATCTGCGTGATGCGGTATTGTTGAATGGCTGCCAGGAGCGCATCGGGCGCGTTGTCGGTGACGAACCGAGTGGAGGCGCCATAGCGCATGGGAAACAAGGTCAGCCCGCCAAGCCCGAAGGTGAAGGCCAGCGGCGGCGTGCCGGTGATGATATCGCTGGGCAAGACGCGGGCGATAGAGTGCGGAAGGCAATCGGCGGCGGCAATCAGGTCTCGGTGGAAATGCATGGTGCCTTTGGGATTGCCAGTGGTGCCCGAGGTGAAGGCAATCAGGGCCACATCATCAGCGGCGGTATCGACGTTGGTGAAGGTGCTGGGTTTGCTATCAGCGAGGGTTTCGAGCGTGGCGGCCTCCGGCGCTGAACCTGCGGCGGAGAAATAGAGGATAGGGTTGAGCCCTTCGGTTATCGCCCGCGCTTCTTCCAAAGCATCGCCGAAATTCACGTCGCAGAGGGCGTGGGCGATGGCGCCTTTTTCGATGATATATTTCAATTCGCCGGCCCGCAGTAGGGCCATGGTGGAGACGCAAATACCGCCGGCCTTCAACACCGCCAGCCAGCAGGCCACCAGCATCGGCGTGTTCGGCGCGCGAAGCAGCACCCGTGCGCCGGATCGCAATCCGCAATCTTCTACAAGCACTGCCGCGATCTGGTTGGCGCGGCGCAACAGATCGTCATAGCTCCAAGTGATATCGTCCAGATGCAGCACCGGGCGCCCGCCATTGCCGAGGGCGATGTTGCGGTCCAGCAATTCGGCGGCGGCGTTCAGCCGGTCCGGGATTTGCGTCAGCTCAGGCGTGCCCGAATAATCGAACGCCGGCCATAGGTCCCGGCCTGGCAATTGATCAGCCGCGAATGTATCGTCGTGGGCGGTTGCTCCGCCCGGTGCCTTGCCTACCATACTGCTCGCCTCCGGCGTCATGTTAACTGTTTGCGGCTTGGTCTTGAAGGGGTAAGACGCGGAAATTGCGGTGCCGGAAAATTATTTCAAAAAATGATGGCTTCTAGCTTTGCGGCGGGGAAATAATTTTATAGTTTAGTGCCTCGACCTTGTGCAAAAGCGAGTGCCGGAGCCAACGATGATAGACGACAGTAGACGATTTGAGAAAATGGGCGCGCTTATCGTGAACAGCGAGGCCGGGATTGTGTCCATCGTGACCACGATCCTGCAATCCATGGGCATGACCCATATCGAACGGGCCCTGGACGGTGCCAAGGCGATGGCGATGTTCGGCGAAGATCCAAATTTCGTTAGTTTCGTGGTTTGCGACTGGACCATGCCGGGGATGACCGGGTTGCAACTGATCGAAAAAATCCGCGCCGTGAATTCGACCATACCCATATTGATATTGGCCGGCGACGCCTCCATCGAAAACGTGAAAGCGGCGTTGGCGGCGGGCGTTAGTCAGTTTATTGCGAAACCGTTCTCGGCCGGCGATTTGCAGAAGCCCGTGCGCGCCATGACCAAAAGTCTTGCCGTCTAGAGATTTAGTCCTGTCCCGACACCTGGCCCATGATGGCTGACGCATCGTTCGGGCCATCATCACCGGTCCAGACGACGAATTGATCCGGGCGCACCAGGATCAGGCGCTGCTCGTATTTTTCGCGGCCCCCTTCAAAACTGTCGCGAATACAGTTCAAGGGAATGCCGCGCGCCTTGGCGGCCGCTTCGAATTCCTGAACTGATTTGTCCTCGGCGCCAAAGGCCAGCAGGTTGAAGCCGCTATCCAGTTCCTCGAACACGTTGCGGCCCGATGACAAGGGCTGCGGCGGCAGATGATGGCCGGTGCGGGCGGTAAAGCTGTGCACCCCATGGGCGCCGCATACGGCGCCGTCCTCGCCCATCACGACCGATGAGCCTTCGTAATGGGGTACGTATATTTCGGCGCGCATGCCGCCGGTATATTCTCGTTCTTTCCAGACCCGGGCAAATTCCTCTTCGTCTTTTTCCGGGCTGTAGCGTTCTAGGAATTCGGCGTCCTTATTGATGCGCGCGGCGATAAAATCTTCGCCGGTGTCTCGGAAAATGGGGCGCCGTTCCTCGGAATAGGTTTTCAGCAACGCATCAGTGCCCCAGCCGTCCAGCCTGGCGGCCAGCTTCCAGCCGATGTTGACCGCGTCTTCCAGGCCATTGTTGAGGCCGAAGCCGCCATAGGGCGGGTGGCTGTGGGCCGAATCGCCGGCGATGAAGACGCGCCCATTTTGATAATCCTCGGCCACGGAGACGGCCAGATCCCAAAACCCTACATGGTCGAACTCGGCTGCAAACTCGAAGCCGGCGGCCTCCTGGATAAGGCCGTGAAAATCGAAATTGTCGCGGGTGGTGTCGGCGGGCACCGGGGCATGGAAAAACCAGCCCTCGCCCACATCGATGCGCCCGAAAAACTGCCAATAGCCCTTCAGGTCCGGATGCAGCACATTGTAGGTGGAGCGCGGCGGAAAGCGCTCCAAGCCTTTGTGCAATTCGGTGGAGCGGAACACCGCCAGCAACATCAATTGATCGAAATCGGAGCCGGAACGCACGATCCCGATCTGGTCGCGCACTACCGAGCGGGCGCCGTCGCAGCCGACTACATAGTCGGCCTCGATGACTTCGTGGCCCGATCCGTCTTCTTCGGCGATGCTGACGCGGACGCCGGTATCGTCTTGCTCGACCGTTTCCGCCGTCCAGCCGTACTGGACTTCGATGTTCGGAAAGTCGGCCATGCGTTTTCGCACCACCTCTTCCAGATGGTATTGGGGCAGGCGTTCGTTGGCCTGGAAATAGAAGTCGCGTACGGTTTCGCGCTGCGGCGGCTGGATCCAATATTCGCTCATCAAGTTGCCGTAGGCGGTGACGCCGCCGATAGGATAACCTTGGGGCATGGCGCGGGCGCTGCGCAATTCGTCGGCGATGCCCCAGTAATAGAAATGCTCAAGCGTGCGCTGGGTCAGGTTCTGGCCCTTGGGGATACGCTGCGGGTTGGTGCGGCGCTCAACGACGCCGACCGATATGCCGCGCATGCCCAATTCCAGCGCCAACGACGCGCCCACCGGCCCGCCGCCGACCACCAATACCTGATGCCGCTTTTCCATTTGTCTATCCTCGCTTTACAATCTGTGCGCCGGGTTCATCCATGCCCAAGCTATTCGGTTGCTCAATTGTGGGCAAGAGCCACTCATCGCCAATCGGGCGCCGTTGTGCGGCGCTTGCCGTCGCTGGTGCGCTTGACGCCGGCGTTGTCCAGGCCTTCCCGGTCCCAAAGTTTGCAGGTGACCTGTTTGTGTTTCTGGTCGAGCCCCTCGCAGTAATTGGAATAGGTGCATTGGCGCACTTCGGCGCCGCGCCCTCGGCGGATTTTTTCAAACCAGTCGGGATCGGCGAGGCCTTGGCGGGCGGCGCCTACGGCATCGGCCTCACCGCCGGCCAGGATCGCCTCGGCCTGGGCAAAGCCGTGGATGCCGCCGGTGACGATCACCGGCGTGGCGTGCCCGGCGGCGCGGATGGAGGCGCGCAATTGCGCGGCGGCTGCAACGTTGCGCCCAAAGGGGCCGAACGCATCGGATATGGCGGCGGGCATACATTCGTAGCCGCTTCGCCCCGTATAGGGATAGGCGGCCTCGCCAATGCCTGGCTGCTTGGCGTCATCGAATTTGCCGCCCCGGGACAGGGATAAGAAATCCATGCCGGCGGCGGCAAATTCAGCCGCGAAATAGCCGCTGTCGTCCAAGTTGCTGCCTTCGTCTATGCATTCCTCCGCCGACATTCGGCAGCCGACGGCGAAACCGGCGCCGGTGCGGCTCCTGACTTCTTGGTAAACTTCGAGGGGCAGGCGGATGCGGTTTTCGCGTTCTCCCCCATAGCCGTCGGTCCGCTCGTTGGTGGCCGACAGGAACGACGCCATGGTGTAGGCGTGGGTATAGTGCAATTCGGCGCCGTCGATGCCGGCCACCTCGGCCCGCTTCGCGGCCTCGGCGAACAGACCCGGCAGCGCGTTGGGCAAATCGGCGATGGGCGACAAATGGACGTCGGTTACCCGTTCCCGGTAGCCCATGGCCAAGGCTTCCATCTCTCTGGGGCTTAATATTTCCGCCAGCGCATCATCCCCTAAGACGGCGAGGGCGGCGCGAACCTCGGCTTCGGGCGCATCGTCCATATTCAAGGCTGCCCGGTGCGCATCGGTGATGGCCAGAAATTCGTTCAAGTAGCGGCTCCGTTCCGGGCGCCGTCGGATGGCGAGGAAATCAATAAGCTGGATGAACAGCCGGGTTTCACCGTGGCTGGCTTGATGCACCCTGGCCGCGAGCTCTTTTAGCCCTGGAATGAAGCGGTCGTGGCCGATGCGCAGCAAGGGGCCGGACGGCACGTCGCGGATGCCGGTTGCTTCGATCACCAGCCCGCCGGGTTTTCCCTTGGCGAAGCGCTCGTACCAATCGAGCACATCATCGGTAACCATGCCGTCGCCGCTGGCCCGCCACGGCACCATGGCCGGCACCCAGGTTCGGCTCTCCAATCGCACCGGCCCCACTTGAAGCGGGCTGAACAGGCGCGCGGAAGCGGCTTCGGCGGCGTCCGGGGCCGGGCCGGGATCGGGATCAAACTTGATGCGTTCGGGGGGCTTCCACATGAGGCGAATTCGGCGCCGCTTATTCCGCCGCCTGATTGTCGTTGTTGTTTTCCTCGTCCGGTTCGCCGAAATCGGCGGGCACGGTCTCGCCTTTCTTGTGGAATTCATCGGCTTCGGTTTCGAGCCGACGGAACGAGCGAATGGCAAACGGGAACGAAATGAGATAGGCGGCGAGAATAATGCTCAAAGTCAGCCAAGGCGCGCTGACCGACAACGCCGCCAGGATGCCGACGCCGAGCATGGTAAACAGAACCATGCGGTGCTGAACCCGGAACGTCTTGAACGAATAGGTGGGCAGCCGTGAGACCAGCAGACAGGCAACGATAAAGATAATGGCGCCGGTCAATATGGGCGAGCGTAGCCAGGGCGCATCAATCTGAAAGGAAAGGATCATGGGCAGCAATACCAGGCCGGCGCCAGCTGGGGCGGGCACGCCGGTAAAGTAGTTCTTGGCCCAGGCGGGTGGCTCCGGCGCGTCGACTAGCGTGTTGAAGCGGGCCAGCCTGAGCGCGCAGCAGACGCTGAACAATAGCACCAGCACCCAGCCCACCGGCCCGGCGCTGTTCATGGTCCAAAGATACAATAGAAGTGCCGGAGCAACGCCAAAGCCGACAAAGTCCGACAGGCTGTCCAGTTCCGCGCCGAACTTCGAGGTCTCGTTGAGGATGCGGGCGATGCGCCCGTCCAGAGTATCCAGGATGGCGGCCACCACCAGCGACAGCACCGCTTGCTCCCACTTTTGTTCAAGCCCATAGCGCAGCGCCGTTAGTCCGGCGCACAAAGCCAGCATGGTCAGGATGTTGGGGATCATCCGGTTGATGGACAGCGCCCTTAAGCGCTCGCGGCGGGGGCGGAACATCTAACGCACCTCGCCTTGGCGGGGCTCTTCCTGGGCGTGGATATCGGCGATCACGGTTTCGCCGGCGATGGCTCGCTGGCCGACGGCGACCAGCGCCGGCACCGATTGCGGCAAATAGACATCAACGCGGCTGCCGAAGCGGATCAGCCCGAAGCGTTCGCCGGCTTGCATTTCCTGGCCCGGCGTCACATCGCATTTGATGCGCCTGGCCACCAGCCCGGCGATCTGCACCACGCCGAAGCTCTCGCCGCCTTCGGTTTTGAGGCGGATAGATTGGCGCTCGTTATGTTCGCTGGCCTTATCGAGGGACGCGTTGAAGAATTTGCCCGGCCGGTACTGCACGTCTTCGATCTTGCCGGCGAGCGGCATGCGGTTCACATGCACGTCGAACACATTCATGAATACCGATATCCGGTTGAGGGCCTGGCCTTCCATTTTCAATTCTTGCGGCGCCTCGGCAGGGCCGACCGACTGGATGACGCCGTCCGCGGGGCTGATCACCAGCCCGGCGCGCACCGGTGTCACTCGGGCGGGATCGCGGAAAAAATAGGTGCACCACAAGGTCAGCACGGCGCCGGCCCACCCCATAGGCTCGGAAAACCAGGCAGCGGCGAGGCTGAGGCCTGCAAATATGGCGATAAATGGCCATCCGGCCCGGTTGATGGGTGGCAACACCGATTTCAGCAATTGTCGTTCCTTTTGCGCTTCGCGAATCATTGGCGCTGTTTCTAGCACAATCGGGGCCTTTGATCACTTTTTATCGGCGATGCGGCGATTGCCGCTGTGGGTTGGATAATGCGTAGCACTGGCCTAAGCTGCAAATCCAATAAACAAATATAGCTGGGAGTGATGATATTATGAGCGGTGATTTTACAAATCCAGAAACCATTGTATTGCACGGCGGCAGCTACCGGGCCGATCCGGCCACCAACGCGGTGGCGGTGCCCATCTACCAAACCACGTCCTATCAGTTCAATTCCACAGAACATGCGGCCAATCTTTTTGCCCTGGCGGAACTGGGCAATATCTATACCCGCATCATGAACCCGACCAACGATGTGCTCGAACAACGCATTACCGCGCTGGAAGGCGGCGCCGCGTCTCTTGCGGTCGCGTCCGGTCAGGCGGCGTCGGCCTTCGCCATCCAGAATTTGGCGCGCAACGGCGACAACATCATATCGTCCACCGATCTTTACGGTGGTACCTGGAACCTGTTCGCCAATACGCTTTCCATGATGGGCATCGAAACCCGCTTCGTCGATCCGTCCGATCCGGAGAATTTCCGCGCCGCCATCGATGATAATACCCGCGCCATCTATGCGGAAACCCTGCCGAATCCGAAATTGGAAGTGTTTCCAATCAAAGAGGTGTCCGACATCGGGCGCGAATACGGCATCCCGCTGATCATGGACAACACCGCGTGCCCGATATTGTGCCGGCCGTTGGAGCATGGCGCCGCCATTGTTGTTTATTCGACCACCAAATATATCGGCGGACATGGCACCTCCATCGGCGGGATGATTGTCGATGGTGGCAATTTCGACTGGACCGAGTTTCCGGAACGCCAGCCTCTGTTGAACGAGCCCGATCCCAGCTATCACGGCGCCGTTTGGGGAACATTGATCCCCGAAGCATTGGGTGCACCCATCGCCTATATCATCCGCGCGCGGGTGGTTTTGCTGCGCGATCTTGGTGCCTCCATGGCGCCGTTCAATGCCTTCAGCTTTATCCAAGGGCTGGAAACTTTGCCGCTGCGTATGCGCCAGCATTGTTCGAACGCCGAGGCGGTGGCCAATTTTGTGAACGGCCACGACAAGGTGGATAAGGTGATCTTTCCCGGCTTCCAGGACGGCGAAATGCGGCGCCGCGCCGACGCCTATTTGAGCGGCGGCAATGGTGCGCTGGTGGGCATGGAGCTGAAAGGCGGCGCCGAGGCCGGCAAAAAATTCATCGACGCCTTACAGATGCTCTACCATGTGGCCAATATCGGTGATGCCCGCAGCCTGGCGATCCATCCAGCCTCGACCACCCATTCCCAGTTGGAAGGCGACGATCTGTTGGCCACCGGCGTGACCGAAGGCTATGTGCGCCTTTCGGTGGGGATCGAACATCCGGACGACATCATCGCCGACATCGCCCAGGCCCTGGACGCGGTTTAGGGGGGCTATTTGCGTTTGCAGGCGTAGGGCCAGATAAGCTTTGTGCCGGTCGGGTAGGTTTTGCCATCTTCGAACATGACCGGGATGGGGACGCGTTTATCTGATTTCGGCAGAGCCTTCATGGCATTGCTGGCGAAGGGTGACGTATTCCGGTAGAGGGCGTTGGGGTCCATCCAGCGTCCCTTCACCGGGATAATCTTGTTCCGATGCACGGCATAGCCCGGATGGTCTGAGAACCAGACGGCGAAGTGGATGGCTGGGCGGCGCTGTCTTTGCTGCCGCCCGCCGCGCTTGAGCCGCCGCCCGGAATTGCCGGTCGGGCCGAGCACCTGACCCATGGCTACGCGCGCCCCGACCGTCAAATTCGGGCCTCGGTCGAAATGGGCGTATTGGGTATAAATCCACAAATCGATGCCGGTATCGCTGGGGCTGTGGCGGAGGATGATCTCGCGCCCGCGAAAGCTGTTCGCGCCCTCCGATACGGAAACCACAGTGCCGGCGGCTGCGGCGATAATTGGCGCCCCAAACGGTGCCGGCATATCGATGCCCCCATGATAGGCTTCGCGGCGGCGCTTAGGGGTGTAATCGATGGCCCATTGCTCGTCGATATTCCGGCATTGGGCATTGGCAGGGAAGCGGGGCCGCAGCCCGGTCTCGAACAGGCCCAGCCGGACGGCGAGCTTGATATCGCAGTTCCTCCCGCGCCCGATGCCGCAAAGTGTCTCCCGCGTGACCCGGTCGATACCCACCTCACCGGCAGCTTGGGCGCTCACCAGGTTTGGTACGCCGGTGGCGAGCGCCATAAGCGCGAGAAAGCTGACGCCGAAAAAATTCGATATTCGAGGTTCAATCATTCGTCCGTAAACCCACTGGAAGCTTTCAAAATATTGGTTGCCGCTGGCTCAGAATTAACATTTGTGTTATATGTTAAAAACATAGTAGCGAAATTGTTCGTCTGTTGCCTGTCAAATTGTCGGAGAAACAAAGAATTGGGAACGCTAGGTAGAAAACGGGAACTGCTTGAGAGGGGTCGTTTCAAATACAACTTTGAGCGAATGATTTACTTTAATCGCGACGCCAGGATGGCCTTTAGTGTGGAGTTCATTGAGGACCACGACCCGGAAGAGCTAGAACGATACATTGGCGAAAACTCGGCAGCGAAAGATTGGTGTTTCCATTTCAATGAGCAGCCTTCCGATTCGGTCAAGCGCGAGCTAGTGAACGATCTTGCCTGATGGCCGAGCGGACTGTTGAAGACCGGCTGCGAGAAGAATACTTCAAACTCCTGCCAGATATTCGGTTCGCGTCTGAACAATTGGAAACGAAAATCAGGCATTGCGTTCTTCCGGTATCTCGAAGGCCGGATAAACACGAACAGGTAATTGTCACCTCACGAATAAAAGATTGCGAAAGTGCAATTGATGCGCTTCGCCGAGACAAAGAGGTGCGCAAGTTTAACCAGGAACAACCCGATCTCTATACGCTTACCGATCTGAAGGATTTGGCCGGCGTGCGGGTTCTCGTATTCCCGGAGGCCCGGTTGCATGAACTCAATGCTACATTGGCCGAGCAATTTTCTGACTGGGTACCGAACCATGTTATGGACGCCGAAGAATCTGGCGATCCGTTGGCCTTCACCTATTACGGTCGATTAGATGCCGTGACCAATGTCTTTGCCGAATTTCAAGTGGTGTCGATGCTTATTGGACAATTCTGGGACGTTGAGCATTCCGTAATGTACAAACCCTCTCCACAGTACCGAGGCGTGGCTAGATCCCTTGAGATGCAGGAGTGCACACATAACGTCTATAGGGCGTTGAAGGAATTCGAGAAAACCTTCGAAAAACTTATCGAGTCTCCTTAGCAGCACCTCCGCGTTTCCGCCTATTTTGCCGCCTCGCTCGCCGCCGGCTTGGGTGTGTTCTTCGGCGAATTTTCCGGCTTGCGCGCCTCCTCGCCCTTTTCCATGGCCCGGGGCCGGTCGATGGGATGGGCGTCGCGGGAATCGCCGGGCGGGTTGTCTTCGGCGGGATAGATGGCGGTGGTCAAGTTCTTCGGCCATTTCTTGTTAACGTCGATATCGCGCTCGTTGGATTTCGACATCTTCAACTTGCCTTCCTTGCCGTATTCCAGATCGAGCCACCATTTCTGTCCCGGCACCCGTTTTCCATTGCCCATCCAATCGTCCAGCTTGACGGCGATGGGAATCAACAAAGGCTTTAGCCACATGGCGTTGATGCCAAGCCAGCTTGCCATGCGTTGCAGGAGCGGGCCGTCTTCGGTCACCACCTTGTTCAGCGGGCAGGTCTTCATGCAGCGCCCGCAGGCCGAGCCCTTGGGATTGGTCAGCCGGTACTTGGCGCAGTTCTCCACGTCCGGCTTCCAAATCTCGTAGCCGTTGAACATGATCTTGTCGCCGAACGGGATGGCGTTGCAGGGACATTCGCGGGCGCACTTCCAGCAGCTTTCGCAAAATTTCTGCAGCCCGAAATCGATCGGCTTGTCACAAGTCATGGGCAAGTTGGTGGTGACCACGGCGGTCTTCATGCGCGGGCCCAGGAACGGGTTGAGCACCAATTCGCCGATGCGCGACAATTCGCCGAGCCCGGCCAGTAGCATTAGCGGGATTTGCAGAACCTGGCCCTTGGCCGAGGAATGGCAACGGGCGCCATAGCCCAACTGGCGGATATAGTTGGCGACCACGTTGCCCACTTCCTGGCCGCGCAAATAGGCCCGGTAGCTTTGCGGGCCGGAAATCCAGTCGTCGCCGGAGGCGCCTTCCATGGTCTCGTAGCCTTGATCGATGATCATGACGATGGCGTATTTATGATCCGGTGTTACCTCGTTGCCGTCGCTGTCGTGGGAATACCAGGCGTATTCTGGAATTTCGCAGATGCCGACCATGTCGATATCCAAGAAATAGGCCATCGACTTGATGTGCTTCATCATCTCTTCTGGATCATCGGTGCCGGGTGCGATGTCCTCGGCCACCGGGCCGTCCTGCAAGGGAATGTTGGCGGCCAGGGATTCGCCCATGGCGCGGCCCAAGGGGCTTTTGGCCATGAAGCGCTGGCGCTCCGACTTCACCCGCTCACCCAAATCGCCGAAATTGGGGCGCGTGAAAAAGGCGCCGCGGATGGGCACCCTCGGCACCCGTTCTTTGTCGATGCGGGTGGTCGGCTCATCCACACGCTTGACCTGCTCCATGGGGTACTTGCCCATATGGGGTGGGCGGAATTTGTATTTGAACAGGCTCATGGAATTCCTCCGGCGTTAAGGATTGCTGCTTTGGTCGCCAGTGTGCGCTGCCAAAGGGGCTGAATTCAACCACACAATTCCTGATGAATTCCAAGAAGGTCCGGAATGCTCTCTCGCTCGCGGCGGCCGAGACCGCATTCGGTGGCGATACCGAAATCGCTAACAACGGCGGTCGCCGCTTTGAGCCGGCGCATGGTGCCTTCCTTGCCGCCGGTCGCGTGCACCAGACCGAGATAAAGCTCGGTCTCGGGGCTCAAGGCCAAGTTTGCCAGCGGTGCAAAATAAGCGGCATCGTCGCGCTCGCGCGGTACCGGCAAATGGATCCAGGCAATGGGCCGCTTCGCCTTGTTTGCGGCGCCGTTGGCCACATCGACCAGATGCCCGGCATCGGTGGGCTCGATGAAGTGCTTGTGGCCGGAATCCCCATAACAAAGGTGTATCCCGGCTTCCACATTCTCGGGCACCAGATCGATGAGCCCGGCCAGCCGGGTGGTAATCGCGTCCAACATGTCATCGCCCAAGTGGTTTTCCATAAGGCCTTCCAAGAGCCCAAACTCGCTGACCACTTCCCACTGGATAGAAAGCCGGTGGGCTGGAATAGTCTCCAGCATCTTGTCGAATTCCTGACCGAGGGCGCGGCTATAGGCCTGTTCGAACAGATCCCGCGATCTCGGCTCTACATAGAAGGCGGCGACGGAGAGCGGTGTGGGAAGGCCGACCATAAAGCGTTTGTCGCCGGGAATGATCCCTTCAATGGTCAGCTTTTCGAACACGCCATAGGAGGAGATCGCGGCGTCGCCATAACCGAGATTGGGAAAGACGATTTCGTCCGCCGAAGTGACGCCGGGAACGATTTCATAGGGCGGAAAGGGGACATAAATGTTCTCGGTTTTGGAGACGCGCATCTGCGGGCTTTGGCCGATGCGTTTATTCTGTCAGCGGATCCAGGTGTCGCGCTCGCCCACCTCGCCATCGGGCAGGCGCTTCAAATGGCCGCCCAAATGCTCCATAGCGGCGCGAAAGCTTTCATCGGCGGTATCGTAGGGCGCGCTGCCGACCAAATGTGCGTTGCGTACCATATTCCATTCCTCCCAAACCCTTCCAAAAGCGATTATAGCTGAAATTCAGGGTTATAGATCAAGCCGATCACATTGCCCCACGGATCCTTCACCGAGGCAACCATGATCTCGCCGCCCACATTGGCGGGATCGCTGTCCGCTTCGGCGCCCGCCGCGATAAAGCGGGCGGCGGCGGCCTCTATATCTTCCACGCCCCAATAGCTGAGCACGTTGGCGGTCTTGGCACCGGCGGGCGTATCATCCGGCATCAGGCCCAGCTCATAGCCAGCGATATTGAAGCCGGCATAGAACGGCTCATCGAAATAGGGAGCCGCACCGAAGGCGCCCGCGTACCAGGCCTTGGCCTTTTCCAGGTCGGTAACTTTGTAGATGGTGGTACGCAGGCCGAGAATGTCCGTTGCCATTGTTCTTCTCCGTTGCTGGCGGGATAATGCTCCCCGGCAGCATAACCGAAATGGGGGAGACAATCATGAGCGAGAATGCAGAAATAGCGGCGCGCTTTCCGGCCAGCCACGATATCATCGTTGCCGCACGCCAGAATTTGAAACAAGCGGAATGGGATTATGTGTGCGGCGGCGCCGAAACCGAAACCAGCCTCCGGCGCAATCGCCAGGCCCTGGACAGCCTTTCGTTTCGCCCCCGAGTGTTGCGCGATGTGTCCGATGTTGATACCGGCACTGAATTTCTTGGTCACAAAATGGCCATGCCGGTGATGCTGGCGCCCATCGGCGGGTTGCAGCGCATCCATGAAGGCGCGGCCTTGGCCGTCGATACGGCGGCCGAGCAAATCGGCGTCATCAATATGGTCTCGGCGGTGACCGAGCCGGAGCTGGAAGTGACGGCGGCCAACTCGCCCCATGCCAAGGCGTTCCAGATTTATGTGCGCGGCGATTCCGATTGGCTGAAAGACTTGGTGCGCCGGGTCAAGGGCGCCGATTATGCGATGGTGGCGTTGACCGTGGATCTCGCCTATTACGGCAACCGGGAACGGCTCAACCCGGCGCAGATGGCTTTGCGCGATGTCGCCCATCGCACCTGGCAGAAGACCGTGACTTGGGACACGGTGAAGATGCTGCAGGATGCGCTCGGCGATATCCCGTTCATGCTCAAGGGCATCCAGACCGCCGAGGATGCGCTTCTTGCCGTCGAACACGGGGTGGAGGTTGTCTATATTTCCAACCATGGCGGTCGCCAGATGGATTATGTGCGCGGCTCCATCGAAATTCTGCCGGAGATTGTCGACGCGGTGGAGGGGAAGGCCAAGATCATCATCGATGGCGGCTTTACCCGGGGCACCGATATCTTGAAAGCCATGTGCCTGGGCGCCGATCTGGTCGGCATTGGCCGCTTGCAGGCCTGGGGGCTGGCGGCGGCGGGGGCGGCGGGGGTTGTTCGCGTGCTCGAGATTTTGCAGAAAGAGATCGAGATTTCCATGGGGCTTTTGGGTGTCTCCCGCTTGGACCAGTTAAGCCCGGCCTATCTCACCCAAGGCACAACCGTACGCTTGCCCCACGAAATGAGCGCCTTTCCGCATTTGCCGGTGGACCGCCTTGAATAGCCGGTACGGCTTTACGAGCGGCAGGTATTGGATGCTATAGTTACTCCGTTATGGATAAAAAACGCCTGAGCAAATTGAAAAAGACTCTGGTCGCCGCGCGCGATGAATTGGCGCGCCTGGCCCTCGCCACCGAAGCCGACCGCAAGCCGGTGGAACTGGATCAATCCTCCCAAGGCCGCTTGTCCCGGCTCGATGCCATCCAGGTGCAGGAAATGGCGCTCGAACAGGAACGCCGCCGTGCGGTCGAGATCACGCGCATCGACGCGGCGCTGAGGCGCATGGACGAGGATGAATTTGGCTATTGCGTCAGTTGCGGCGACGATATCGCGCCAGCCCGGCTGGACAACAATCCGGCAGTGCCCACCTGCATCACGTGCGCCAGCAAATAACAGCAATCTATAGACAGGGAGATCGATTTGACCGACGCCACCACCATGAAAGCGATCTTCGCCGAACAGGCTGGCGGACCCGAAGTGCTGGCTTACAAAGACGTGCCGGTTCCGGCGCCGGGAGACGGCCAAGTGCTGATCAAGGTTGCCGCGGTCGGCGTTAATTATGCGGACGTCTATCAACGCAAAGGTGTCTACCGGACGCCGCCGCCGTGCATCCTCGGCAACGAGGGCGCGGGTACCATCATCGGTTTCGGGCCCGGCGCCGGGCGCTTGGCCGAGGGCGCGGACGTTGCCTTTCGCGGCGCCGAGGGTGGTTACGCTGAATTTGTGTGTGTGCCGGAAAGCTGGTGCTATGAATTGCCGGACGGCGTGCCCGCCGAGGTCGGCGTTACCATGCAGGTGCAGGGCATGACCGCCCATTTCCTGGCCGATGATGTGGGCAAGCTGGAACCGGGAAAATCCTGCCTGGTTCATGCCGGCGCCGGCGGCGTCGGACAAACGTTAATTCAGATCGCCAAGCTCAAGGGCGCCCGCGTGCTGAGCACGGTCGGTGGTGCCTCCAAGGCCGAACGCGTCAAATCCATCGGCGCCGACGAAGTGATTTTATACCGGGATGTGGATTTCGTGGGCGCGGTGTTGGAACTGACCGATGGCGAGGGCGTCGATGCGGTGTTCGACGGCGTCGGCGCAGCGACCATCGAAGGCTCCATCGCCTCGGCTGGGTTTCAAGGCGTGGTGGCCTGGTACGGCGATGCCTCCGGCCCGGCGCCGCTATTGGATGCGCGCAAATTGGCGCCCAAATGTGTGGCATTAACCCGGGTAGGATTGCAGCGCTTCATTCCCGACTGGCAAACGGTGGCGCGCCGCTGTGACGATCTGGCCGAATGGTATCGGTCGGGCTCGCTGAAATTCGATATCGCTCCCGCCCGCCCGCTGAGTGATGCCGCCGACGTGCACCGGGCCATGGAAGCCCGGATAACCACCGGCAAACAGATATTGGCGCCGTGAAGGCTGGGCGGCGGCGCCAAGGGCCAACAGATTAGGGCTAGGTCTCATCATTTGCCTCCGAGCAATTGGGACGGCCAAAATCGGCCGCCTACAGGGATATACAAATTATGGTGGGACTTATTCCCGAAACTGCGAAATAACTCTAACCCCGCCTGCCGGCAACGAGCCGCACTTTTCTTGGGCTCGCGCGCCACATGGCGAAGATGGATATGACACACATGACGAGGGCGATGGAAAAGGCCTGTCTGTAAGAGCCTTGGAGGTCGAACAGATACCCGGTTGCCCAGGGTCCGAAGGCGGCGCCGAAGCCACTGGCGATACCTAAGAACCCGAAGATGATCCCATACTGGCGCCCCTGGAACAGTTCCGCCGGCACCGAGGCATAGATCCCCGTCATGCCGTAGCCAAGGAACCCTTGCGCTCCGACCATCAAATACATCAGCCAATCGGACGGCCACTGCTTGAGGGCCAGCAGCAAAACATAGCTCGCAAGGAAGCCGGCAAACGCCAGGCTCCAGGCCCATTCGCGCCCGACGCGGTCCGAAAAATGGCCGATAGCGATCTGACCGCCGATGCCGGTCAGCCCCACCAGGCCGAGGGCGACAGCCGCCGCTTCCGCCGATATGCCAACATCAATCAAATAACGGGTCTGGTGCACCTGCACCGCGTACCAGGCGTGAAGGCCGCTGAAAAAGGCCAATGCCAGCCACCAGAAGCGCGCCGTCCGCATGGCCAGCGGCAGGGTCCAGTCGGTCTCGGTCCAGGCCCGATCGACGATGCCGTCGCTTTTCGGCTCGGCCTTCGGCGATTCATCGTTCTGGACCTGGGCGGTCTCGCCGTCCGGCAGCAGACCCAGATCGGCGGGCCGATGGCGCTGGAATATGGCGTTGAGCGGCACCAGCACGGCGATCAGGACAATGGCGATAATCCAAAGGCTTTGCCGCCAACCCATCGTGTCTATGGCGAACTGCATCCAGGGAAACATGATGATCGAGCCAACGCCGACGCCGGAAAACGCAAGGCCGATAGCCAGCCCCCGGCGCCGGTCGAACCAGTGGGGCAGGAACATGGTGTGGCCCATATAGCTCATGAATATGGTGCCGCCGACCACCATCACGCCGAGGGTCATGTAGAAATGCCAGGGTAATGTGGCGAAGGTAGCGGCCATCAGTCCGAGCCCGGTCAGCACTGCGCCGATGGGAATTACGATGCGCGGGCCCCAGCGGTCCATCATCGCGCCGATTGCCGGCGTCGCCAGGGTGGAGACGATAAAGCCGATGGAGAAGGTGGCCGCGATGGTCGCCCGGTTCCAGCCAAACTCATCCAGGATCGGCGGGAACAATAGCGAGAACGCGGTGCGCGTGTTGACGCCAATGCCCATGGTGACGAAGGCAACGGCGACAACCACCCAGCCGTAGAAAAACGGCAGCCCGAATGGGGTTCTGCCGCCGGCTTGGCTGAGCTTGGCTTGGATCACTCCTTCATCCGCGATGACGAATTGACCGTGGCGTGCAGGTTGCGGGCGAAGTCATTGACTGTCCTAATATCGTTATGGAAGGCGTTGCGGGCGAACTCTTTGACCGCCTTGACCGCCGGCAGGGGCGCTTTCTTCAAGGCCGCGATCAATTTGTCCACTTCGGCGTCCAGATCACCGGGCGCCGTCACCTTCGAGACCAGCCCGTAGGCGAGGGCGGTGTGGGCATCGATCTCCTCGGTCGAATAGGTCATGAAGACGGCGGCTTTCCTGTGCAACCGGTCGACCAGCGATGACATCGCCATGGTCGGCATGATGCCATGGCCCATTTCCGGAAGCGAGAAGCGGGCATCGTCGGCGGCCAAAGTCATGTCGCAGACGGCAGCCAGCGCACAGCCGAAGCCCAGCGCCCGGCCACGCACCACCGAGACAATCGGAACATCGATGTCGCGGAACGCGCCATAGGCATCGAAGATGATTTCGTTGTTGTCGCGAAGATCAAGGGCTTCGGGCGATCCGCCGTCGCCTTTGCGGCCCATCCCAGAGCGGCCCATGCAGAAATCGTCGCCGGCGCCGGTAAAGATGATGGCGCGCGCATCGGCGGCCAGCTCGCGCAAGGTGATAGCCAGCTGTGTGGCCAGGGGGTCAGAAACCCGATTGCCGTCCTCGGCCATGTTCAAGGTGACTTTGGCGATATCGCCATCATGTTCGATTAGTACGTCGTCAGCCATTTGGGTTACTCCCGCTAGTGTGATTGAAATTGGTTAGGCCAGGACAAAGTCCCGGAGCCAGAGACCTTGCGCCACCAAGCGTCGGTCCTGGTAATCAAAGCCGCCTAATTGTACCCCGAGCGGCAGCCCGCCCGATGCCAGCAAAGGCAGCGTCAGCGCCGGATTGCCGATCACCGAGCAGGGATCAAGGAACGACGCATCGCCGGTGGGCATGCCGATGGTCGCCGGGCCGGGCGCCGTCAGGGTGATACAGGCGTCGGCTTTTGTTTCGAGCGCTGCATAGGCGGCCTGCATGGCGTCGGCGCGCGCGCGGGCGGCGGCGAAATCGTCGGCGGTCAGGTTGGCCATGATGTCTTGGCGGGAATGCACGTCCTGGCTCAACAGATCGGGGGACCGATCCAGATAGGCCAGCACCGGAAAGCGGCTTTCCCAATCGCGCAGCACGTCGGAGATTTCCAAAACATCGCCCATCATAATCTCGAATGCGTCCACGTCCTTGTCATCTTCGCGGCTGATGATTTGGACGCCGTCCTGGGCGAGGCTTTCCAGCATGGCATCGAACACGGCACGCACGTCGTCCGGGGTTTTCTCCCAGCCTGGCGTTTCCAGGCGGATCAGGCGGGCGGGCTTTTCCGGGGCCGGCATTTCGGTGGCGCCGGGCAGGCTAAGCCGGGTTACTTCGGCGCCAGCGTTCCGCGACATATAGTGCAGTGACAGCCACATGTCTTCGAGGCTGGCGGCCAATGTGCCGAGATGATTGATGCCGCGGCTGATCGGATTGATGCCTTCCAGATTGATGCAACCGAAGCTCGGCTTAAGGCCCCAAAGCCCGCAATAGGCGGCCGGGCGCATCACCGAGCCGCGCACTTGGGTGCCGAGCCCCATGGGGAACATGCGTGCGGCGACACCGGCGGCGGTGCCGCTGGATGAGCCGCCCGGGGTGCGGTCCAGATCCCACGGATTGCGGGTCTTGCCCGGTGGGCGGGCGGCGAACTCGGTGGTGACGGTCTTGCCGATGATCGCGGCGCCGCCCCGTCTCAGCCAGTAAACGCACGCCGCGTCCCACTTGGATTGGTGGCCGGCGAACATGTCGCTGCCGTATTCGGTGGGCATGTCCTGGGTTTCGATGATGTCCTTGACGCCGACGGGCATGCCGTCGACCGGGCTTAAGGGATTGCCATTCTTGTAACGCTGGGACGCGGCGTCGGCGGCGGCGCGGGCAATCTCCAAATTCTGGCAAACGAAGGCCATGACCTGGGGCTCGCGGGCTTGAATGGCTTCAATGCAGCGTTCCAGGTAATCCCGGGGCGTACTCGCGCCATCAAGGAAGGCCGGGATTTGGGATGTGAACGGCGCGAAGCCCGGCGCCTTGGGATCATAGGCCTCCATACCTTCGGCGCGATTGACCTGTTTGTTCATGACTAGCTCCGGTTTCTAGCCAAACGCGATCTGGCGTTCGGGACGTGCTTCGTTGAGGCGCTGGCAGTAGGCATCCAACCAGTTGGCATCCCTGGGCGCAACGAAATACCCCGAACGGGCGATGAAGAAATCCTCCGGCGTGTCGGCGGCCGGTGGGCGCGCGCCGGACTTGGCGAGGGCGTCCGCCGCCTGCAACATACGCCGCCTGGTAACCGCGATCATCTGATCCGATGGCGCCAGATGTTCAAACGGCAAATCGGCAATGCCGCCCATGCTTTCGGTGACCATGGTGTCCTGCAAAATCAGGCCTTCGATGCCGGAATAACTCTCGGTCCTCTGTTTCGCTCGGTCGATGCGATAATCGTTGCCGGCATTGGCGGCGCTCCGCCAGCGCCCAAACCAGTCCGTTGTATTGGGCTCGAAGTCGGTGAAATTGGCGACGCCGCCGGCCAGCCGGTTGGTGCCCGCTTTGCGTTTGCGCGTGACGCCGAAATAGACCGACATATTATGGGTGTCGTCCATGGGTACCCAGGCGCGCGCCGCCACATGGCCGTCGATGGGACCGGTCGGCGACAAGGTCCAGAACGGAAACAGGAAATGGGCCACGCGCCAGTAATTGCCGCCGTCCTCGGTCGGATGGTAGGCGCCGTAGGCGGTGCCGCATTTGGTTTCGGTGATCTCGTATTCCGGCTGGCGGATGAAATCGCCGCGCTTGTCCGGCGACGCGGTATCAAAGTTAAGTCTGCCGGCCAGATCGCTGTGCAGGAAGCCGGCGTGGGAGGTATCGATCGAGCCTTCAAAGGATTGCAGATAGCTGCATTCGCGCTGGATGAAGACGGCGTTGACTTCCGCGTCAGGGGTCAGCGTCGCCTCGATATCAGGCAGCGCCGGAATATTGGACTGGTCGCCCATGAATACCCAGACCACGCCCGCCCGTTCCCGCGCCGCATAGGCCTTGGCCTTCACTTTATGTTTGAAGTCTTGGGCCGGCGGCACATTGGCCATATCCATACAATTGCCCTCTACATCGAACTTCCAGCCGTGATAGACGCAGCGGATGCCGTCTTCTTCGTTGCGGCCAAAAAAGAGCGAGGCGCAGCGATGCGGGCAGCGATGATCCATGACGCCAACGCGGCCCGACGAATCCCGAAAGGCGACCAATTTTTCGCTCAAGAGCATCAGCCGTACCGGATCGCCGTCGGCCACCAATTCGCCGGACGCCGCCGCCGGAATCCAATATTGGCGCATCAATTCGCCCATCGCAGAGCCCGGCCCGGTGCGGGTCAGAATTTCGGCTTCGGCTTCGGTGGTCATGAACGCCCCCTCAATTCCCTATGCGTCTTCAATTCTTGCACGCCTGGAGACGTGATAAAAGCGCCAGACCAACAGCGCCGCCGCCACCACGCTAGCGATCAGGATGGCTTCGAGGATGCCCGCCGCGCCGCGCTCGAATTTCAGCGCCAACAACCACGAAAGCGGCATCATCACCAACAGGTAGGACAGGAAATGGCTGAACACTGGCGCCACCGTATCGCCGCGACCGCGGAGCGCGTGCGATAAGACAACCTGGCCGCCGTCGGGGATCAATATGATGCCGATGAAGGCGATCAGCGGGCCAGCCGCGGCAACCAGAGCTGCATCGACGGCGAAGCCCTTGGCGATCCACGGCGCGAAGACGAACAGCAAGCCGCCGAGCACGAACATGGCCACCGAATTAACGCCGAGGCCGAGCCAGCCGGCGCGCGCCATGCCGGGTGCGTCCTTGGCCCCCCAGGCATGGCCGACCAGGACGGCGGTGGCACTGCCCATGCCGAGCGCCACCATGAACACCATGCCCAGCATCTGAAAGGCGATGGAGTAGGCGGCCAGGGCGATGGTGCCCAGCAATCCGGCGATCAGGCTCTGCATGGAGAAGGCCAGAGATTCCACCCCTTGACTGGCTCCGGCGCTGTAACCGATGCGCCGTTGGACCCGCCAGGCCTGCCAGCCGCCGGTTGCCGGCTTGCGTATGCATAAGCGCTCATGGTCGGCCAGGTTCCAGATATAAACGATGATGGCGGCGGCGAGGACGGCGCGCACCGAGGTGGTCGCCCAGGCCGAGCCGATGGCGCCCAAAGCCCCGAACCCCAGATTGCCGTAGATCCACATCCAATTGAGGAAGATGTTTAAAAGATTGCCGGTGGCCATCATAATCATCGGCATGGCCGGTCGCTTGAGGGCTTCCAGGAAATAGGAACAGGTCACATAGACAATCATGAACGGCAGGCCGAGGGCGAGGATGCGCACCACTTGTCCGCCATGTTCGGATAGCTCGGCACTTTGCCCGGACAGTTGCAGCACCCATTCGCCGGCCAGGGCGAGGCCCAGACAAACCAGGCCGAGCCCGGCGGCGTATACAGTTCCCCGCCGCCACGCGGCGCCGCAACCCGCGTCGTCGCCGGCGCCCTTGGCGCGCGCCGTCTCGACCAGGGTGCCGAGGCAGAGCCCGATGGTGGTCACGAACAGGGGCACGGTGATGGCGATGGCGATGCTTTGATAGGCCAGCTCAGCTGTCGCGAAGCGGCCCAGCATGATGGTATCGATCAGCGACATGGTCAGCATGCCGATGCGCGATCCGATAACCGGCACCGCCAGGCGCAACAATGCCTTTGTCTCGGACCCTACGTTTAAGGGCCGGCTTATGGCGCTATCGTCAATCATGTTTATTATTGGCCTCGATGGCTGCAAAATGAAGCGCGGCTGTTCATAGGGGGTGTTAAGACGATGATCCAGCTTTATCAAAGCATGCAATCGGTCTGCTCGGGCAAGGTGCGCCTGGTGCTCGAAGAAAAGGGTGCCGAATATGAGGAGATCGACATCAATCTGCAAAAAGGCGAGCAGTTTGATCCCGAATACAAAAAGCTCAATCCCAAGGCAGTGGTGCCGACCATAATCCATAATGGCAAGGTGATCCGCGAATCGACCCTGATGATCAATTATCTGGACCAGGTGTTCCCCAATCCACCCTTGACGCCAGATGCCCCTTATTTGAAGTTCCGCATGGGCTTGTTTCCGAAAATGATGGATGAGGAAGTTCATCCAGCGGTGAATTTGATCACTTATGCCGTCGCGACCCGTCATATCCGCGCGGCCAACTACACTTCGGAAGAACTGGAAGCCCACTTTGCCCAGACCAGCGATCCCGAGCGGTCGCGGCGCCAGCGCCTGGTCCACGAACAAGGCCCGGTGGCGCCGGTTTTTGCCTGGGGCATCCAGACTATGGATAAGATGCTGGCGGCATTGGACGGGGCGCTAGAGGAATTCGGCGGGCCGTGGCTGCTGGGCGACCAATACACCCTCGCCGACGTCGGCGTCACCAATTATGTCTTCCGCCTGGAGGCGCTGGCCTTCGAATCCATGTGGACCGAAAACCGTCCGCGGGTCACGGCATGGTGGGAGGCCATCAAGGCGCGCCCCAATTACATCGGCGTGACGTCGCGAAGATTGGAGCCCGGCGCCATCACCAGCCGCCGCGAATATGGCGCCGCCGCCTGGCCCTATGTGGAAGCGGCCCTGGCCGGGGAGGGGAGATGAGCCAAACCGGCTTGCCCAAATGCGTGCTGTTCGATCTGGGCGGCGTGATTGTCGATGTGGACATGGGCGGCGTGGTGTCCTCCTTTTCTTCGAATGCCATTGATACGGGCGATGCTGAGAGCTGGTATGGCGCGGCTGCCATCGATCAATTCGAAAAGGGAGAAATTGGCACCGCCGATTTTGCCGATGCGATTGTCCGGGAATTGGGGCTGGATTGTTCGGCGGAACAGTTTCTGGGTGCCTACGGTAATTGCCACCGCGGCATGTTTCCGGGCGCCGCAGATTTGCTTGAAGACATATCGGGGAAAACGCATTTGGCCTGTTTCAGTAATACCACGCCGCTACATTGGCAAACCTTGTGCAGCGAATTGAGGATCGACCATCACTTCCAAACCAAAATCCTGTCTTTCGAATTGGGACAACGAAAACCGGACAGCGCCGCATTTAACGCCGCTGCGGAATGCCTGCCGTTCACTCCCGAAGACGTAATGTTTTTCGATGATCGGCCTGAAAATGTCGATGGCGCCAAGACCGCGGGGTTCGATGCCCATCTGGTCTATGGACCTGAACCGGCGGCGGAAATATTGGGGAAATACTAGATCCAGCGGCGGACCCGAGATTTGTAATCCACGTACGGCGCGCCGAAATGCCGCTCCAGATATTCTTCTTCGCGGCCGATGACGCCGTAGCGCATGACCGGATACCAGATCACAAGCCCAGCGATGATCCATAAAGTGTCGGCGGCGATGGCAGCACCGATGGTGCCTAACAACATACCGCAATAGATGGGATTGCGGGAGATGGCGAAAGGGCCGCTATCGACCAGCGCCGAGGACGGCGTGTGCGTATCCACGTCGCCGCGAAAATTTTTGAATTGGCGGGCCGACCAGAGCGCGATCACAAAGCCGATGGCGAAGACGCCGGCGCCGATCCAAATGTTGGGCCAGTCGCCGGGCACAAAGCGGAGCGGAACCAGCCAGCTCAATCCATAGCCGGCGCCAACCAGCATAAACCACATCAAGGGCGGGCGGACGACCACATCGGCGCGGTCTTCGGTTTGGTCTGACATGTTAATCCTCCAATACGACAAGTCTATTGTCAGTAAGATATGACAATATACTTGTCAACAATAAAGAATCGCGCTATGGCTGGAAACGGAGTGAAAAATATGGACGAAAAAACCAAATTTACCCACGAAGGCGCGGCTGCGATGACCGTGTTTTTGGAGACCATGGGGCTCTATTTTCGTCTCCGCGATGCCGGTAAGCAGTCCGGTCTGGTGACGCCGGGCGGCGGCGGCATCTGGGGGTTCCTGCATTCCCTGGCAGTGGATGGTGCGCAAACCGTGCCACAACTAGCCCGCGCCCGCCCCGTATCGCGCCAGCATATTCAACAGATCGCCAACGAAGCCGAGGCCGATGGGCTGATCGCCTTCATCGACAACCCGGCCCACAAGAAATCGAAGCTGGTCAGCCTGACCGATGTGGGCCGTGCCCTGCATCAACAAATGACCGCGCAATTTGCGCAGGTGGCGGGCAAGCTGGCCGAGGGCATGAGCACCCAGGATCTGGAAGTCACCGGGCGCACTCTCAACCAGTTACGCTCCCGGCTCGCCGGCGGCGCACTGCAGCTTGGTGGATTGTCGAAGGAAGGGGAAGGGGACTGAATTTACGCTAACTACGAAACGAACCCAATTCGTATCATCGTTATATTGTAATGGGTTATAACAAGAACTGGCAATAATGACGCCAGGTGTGCCGCGCTAGCTTTCGCGGCTATCCACAATCTCAATCTCGTGGGAGATTGTGGCGCTGGCGCCGAGCATCACCGTGGCCGAGCAATATTTGTCCGCCGACAGGCTGACCGCCCGCTCCACTTTGGCCGGATCCAGCCCGGTGCCGGTAACGATGTAGCGGACATTTATTTCGGTAAAGACCTTGGGAATATCCTCGGCCCGCTCGCCTTCGATTTCGATGGCCACATCGGTGACCGGCTGGCGCGATTTTTCCAGGATATCGACCACATCGTATGCCGTGCAACCGCCGAGGCCGAGTAGAAGCATTTCCATCGGGCGCACCCCGGCGTCGGGACCGGCATCGGTTGCCGCGCCGCCCATGATGACGCTGTGACCGCTACCCGATTGGCCCAAGAAAGTGCGATCCTCGATCCATTTTACGCGGGTTTTCATGGCGGCCATGGGATGATCCTTTTGTTTAAGCGACTTCCACGCTGCGCTGGGCTTTTTTGCGCTGGTGCGGGTCCAGATGGCGCTTGCGCAAGCGGATCGAAGCGGGCGTCACCTCGACCAACTCGTCATCGCCGATATAGGCGATGGCTTTGTCCAGGTTCATCTCGATGGGCGTGGTCAGATCGACGGCGTCGTCTTTGCCCGATGCCCGGATATTGGTGAGCTGCTTGGCCTTCAATGGATTCACTTCTAAATCGTTGCTGCGGTTGTGCTCACCGATAATCATGCCGATATAGATACGCTCGCCGGGGCCGATAAACATGGGCCCGCGATCTTCCAGGTTCCAGATCGCATAGGCGACCGATTTGCCCGTTGCCATCGACACCAGCACCCCGGCGCGGCGGGATTGCAATGCGCCCCGGTAGGGCGCGTAGCCGTGAAAGATGCGGTTGAGCACGCCGGTACCCTTGGTGTCGGTCATAAATTCGCCGTGATAGCCGATCAGCGCCCTAGTCGGCGCATGCAACACAAGCCGCTGCTTGCCGCGCTCGCCAGTCCGCATTTCGACCAATTCGGCCTTGCGGGCGCTCAGTTTTTCCACCACTGCGCCGGAGAACTCCTCGTCCACATCGATGGTGACTTCTTCGATGGGCTCCAGCCGCTCGCCGCTATCCGGGTCTTCTTGATACACCACCCGGGGGCGTGAAATGGACAACTCGAAGCCTTCCCGGCGCATGGTTTCGATCAGCACCGCAAGCTGCAACTCGCCACGTCCGGAAACTTCAAATGCATTGGCGTCATCGGTTTCCAGGATGCGCAAAGCAACATTGCCCTCGGCTTCCCGGTCTAGTCGGGTGCGGATCACCCGGGAAGTGACCTTATCGCCCTCGGTGCCGGCAAGCGGTGAATCATTAATCGAAAAGGTCATCGCCAGGGTCGGCGGATCGATCGGCTGCGACGGTATCGGCGTATCGACGTTTGTGGCGCACAAAGTGTCGGCGACGGTGGCTTTCTGGAACCCGGCCAGGGCGACGATATCGCCGGCGCCGGCTGCATCCACGGATTGGCGCTCCAATCCCCGGAAGGCCATGATCTTGGTAATGCGGGTTTCTTCCAACACCGTTCCGTCGCGGCCGATGGATCGAACGGTTTGATTGGCGCGCACGGTTCCGGCCTCGATTTTTCCGGTCAGCACGCGGCCCAGATAGGGATCAGCCTCAAGGGTTGTCGCCAGCATGCGAAAGTCGCCGTCCGGTTCCACATTGGGCGTCTCGACATGATCGATGATCAAATCGAACATCGGGGTAAGGTCGTCTTTGGGCCCTTCGGGCTCGGTCGCCGCCCATCCTTGCTTGGCGCTGGCATAAAGGACCGGGAAATCAAGCTGGTTTTCGTCGGCATCGAGGGCCACGAACAGATCAAATATTTCATCCAGGACGGCATCGGCGCGCTGGTCGGGCCTGTCCACCTTGTTGATGACGACAATCGGGCGGAGGCCCAAATTCAGGGCCTTGCCGGTCACAAACTTGGTTTGCGGCATTGGCCCCTCGGCCGCGTCGACCAAGAGGATCACGCCATCGACCATGGTTAAAATACGCTCCACCTCGCCGCCGAAATCGGCGTGGCCGGGGGTATCGATAATATTGATGCGTGTATCGTTCCAAGCTACCGAAGTGCACTTGGCCAGAATTGTAATGCCGCGCTCGCGTTCAATATCGCCCGAATCCATTGCTCGTTCGGCAACCTTCTGGTTGTCCCGAAAAAGGCCCGATTGGCGTAGCAGGCAATCCACCAATGTGGTCTTGCCATGGTCCACATGGGCAATGATCGCGATATTGCGGAGCATGTCAGCTTCGCCGCTCATGAATATTCCATTCGTTTTGGTATGGGATCAGGCGGCGGACTATAGCGATGGCGGCGTACTTCACAAGCGCTTCATGGATTTTTGTCCAGAACCGCTTTAAAAAATTAGTTTTGGGCACTGCCTTGAATTTCGTTGGTTGCAAATCAATATATACGAAGGGGCCAGTATTTGTGTGGTGATGGCTTCGCGCCATATTCGAAATAAAGGATCGTAAACGCGATGAATCAAGAATTGACTGTACCGCGCGGCGCCGACTTGGCGACGCTTGACGAGATTGATACCGAAGACTTCGTGACCTTCCGCACCGGGGGACAGTTGTTTGGTGTCTCGATCCAAAAGGTTCGCGATATTCTCAATCTCGATAAAATCGCCTTCATCCCGCTGGCGCCGCGTCAGGTGCGCGGCTCGATCAACCTCCGCGGCCATATTGTGACCGTGATCAATGTGCGCATCTGCCTTGGCATGCCCGATTACGAGCCGGCGAAAAAACAGGTTGTCGAAAGCGAAGGCGAGGCCGATGGCAATGACGCTGCTGCCGACGCCGCTGCCGCCGACGCTGCCGCCGACGCCGCTGCCGACGCCGACGTTGTCGAAATCTCCCATGTGGGCGTCACAGTGGAATACGGGCCTGAGCTTTACACTTTGCTGGTCGATGAAATCGGCGAGGTCATTACTGTCGCCACCCGTGACAAGGAAGCGGTGCCGACAACGCTGGAATCACTCTGGACCAAGTTTGCCCGCAACGTCATCCAGCTAGACGGCGAATTGTTGGTGATCTTGGATTCCGACAAACTGGTCGATCCCGGCGAACACAAATAACGCCGCTTTTGGCGCCGCCCGGCGCCCCTATCCCCAAAATTTGGCCGGCGCTACTTCCCGAACAGGTTCTTAAGCGCGCCGGTGGCGCTTTTGGCGCCGTCTTCCAGAGACTTGGTGGCGCCTGATGCGCCTTCGGTGACTTTTTTCATGGTTTCCGATGCCGCCCCCGACGTGCCGCCGGTGATGGCTTTGAGGGCATCCTGCGCGCCGCCGCCCAGTTTTGAGAACATATCAGTTGCCAGTTTGGTCAGATCGCCGGTCATGGCGGTGACGATGGCATCCTGAACTTTCGGGATCAAAACCGCCGCGATTTCCGCCGGCGGCAGGCCATTTTCCTTCTTGCCAATATTGTCGAGGGAAATCGAGAAGGCCGGCAACGCGGTATCCATTTTCAGCCCCTCGTGCGCCACGGCGCGCACCTTGACGTCGGTCATGCGGAATTTCTCGATGATAAGCTTGGGGCCTTCTTTGGCCTCGGATGATTTCGCAGCCTCGCCGCCGCCGGACGCCTTGCCGCCGCCGGCACCACCGCCTTGCGCCTTGATGAAGGCATCCACATTATTCTGGATGGCGATGAAGTTGGATGTTTTCAAGGATTCCTGGATCGAGGCGTTGGCGCTCAAGGGGTTGAAGCTGAATTTCTTGAACTCGGCGATCACGTTCGGCGCGTTGATCAGAATCTCCTTGATGACGATGGTATCGGAGCCGATGGTGCTGGTGTCGATCTTGACGCCGATATTGCCTAGCTGGAAGGCGTGCGGTGTTTGGAACCCGGCCGGGTTGCCGATCTTAAGGCCTTCCAATGCTGCCTCGCCCGAGGTCAGCGACAAATCGACCTTCGCCAGCTTCACTTCCGCCTTGGTCAATTGGGGGCCGAGCTCTTCGACCGTGGTTTTGATGATGTCGCCGGCGAACACAAAGACGCCGATGATGCCGGCAATGACAATGACAAGAACCACACCGACGATGCTGGTAACGATCTTCACGGGCTTGCTGGCCATTGTTTTTTCCTCTGTTTCATTTGCTATGCGTTTATTATCACTAATCTTCGGCCCTAGCGGTAATACCTATTTACCGAATCACACCACCGAATTTTCGCGAGTCTTGAGGAAACGGATATCGGGCCAGTCCTCGCCGGCCCGGTTCAGGTGCCAGGCGTTGCGCGCCAGGAACACCGGCGCGCCGTCATGGTCGAGGGCCATCGCCGATTGATTGGCGTCGGCGAAGGCTTTCATTTGGCGATCATCGCCGGCTTCAACCCAGCGGGCGGTCATGATGGAGGTGGCTTCAAAGCGCACCGGAACGTCGTATTCGGTGCGGATGCGATCGGCCATCACCTCGAACTGCAGCCCGCCGACGACGCCGACGATCATCTCGGCTCCGATATGCGGCTTGAACACCTGCGCCGCGCCTTCTTCGGCCAATTGCTGCAAGGCGCGACCCAGATGCTTGGCGCGCATGGGGTCTTCGGGGCGCACCGATTGCAAAAGCTCGGGCGCAAAGGACGGGATACCGGTGACGTGCAAATTCTCGCCCTCGGTCAATGTGTCGCCGATGCGCAAATTGCCGTGGTTGGGCACGCCGATGATGTCGCCGGCCCAGGCTTCCTCTGCGGTTTCCCTGTTTTGGGCCAGGAACAGGACCGGGTTGTTGAGGGCAAAGGGTTTGCCGTGGCGCACATGGTGCAATTTCATGCCGCGCTTGAAATGGCCCGAGGCGAGGCGCACGAAGGCGATCCGGTCCCGGTGCTTGGGGTCCATGTTAGCCTGTATCTTGAACACGAAACCGCTGACTTTTTCTTCGCCAGGCTCGACGGTGCGCTCGGCGCAAACCTGCGGGCGCGGCGGCGGCGCATAACGGACCAGGCCTTGCAACAATTCACGTACCCCGAAATTGTTGATGGCGCTGCCGAAATAGACCGGGCTCAAATGGCCGGCGCGGTAATCTTCCACATCGAATTCCTGACAGAGGCCGCGCGCCATCTCCACATCATCCCGCAATTGCTTGGCGGCGTAGTCGGGGAGGTGCTCGTCCAGTTCGGGATCATCCAATCCCTTGCAGGCGATAATGGTTTCGGCTTCATCCTGGGCGGCGCCGGACGCGCGGCCCTTGGGCGCCATTAGCAGACGGTCATTGAGGACATCGAAACAGCCAAGAAAATCCCGGCCCATGCCGATCGGCCAGCTTGCCGGCGTCACGTCGAGGGCAAGGGATTGTTCGATCTCGTCCAGCAAATCGAACGGCTCTCGGGCTTCCCGGTCCATTTTATTGATGAAGGTGACGATGGGTATATCGCGCAGCCGGCACACCTCGAACAGTTTGCGGGTTTGGTTTTCGATGCCCTTGGCGGCGTCGATAACCATCACGGCGCTGTCGACGGCGGTCAGCGTCCGGTAGGTGTCTTCGGAGAAATCTTCGTGGCCGGGGGTATCCAAAAGATTGAACAGGCAATCGTCATATTCATAAGTCATCACCGAGGAAGCGACCGATATGCCGCGCTCGCGCTCCACCTTCATCCAATCGGAATGGGCGCGCCGGCTCTCACCCCTGGCCTTGACGGCGCCGGCGGCTTGAATGGCGCCGCCGAACAGCAAAAGCTTTTCGGTCAGCGTCGTTTTACCGGCGTCCGGGTGCGAAATAATGGCAAAGGTTCGCCTGGCGGCGATGGCATGATTTAATTTTGGCATGGGTCTTCAAGCATGGGTCGTCAATATGGAAGATATCCGGCCCGGCGCAACCGTTTAACTAATGACGGCTGCGACGGTCCATGAATGTGTAGCGGCTTTGCGAGGTGACGGAAATGTCGATGTCTTCGCCGTCGCGGCGGAGATTGATGACAATCTCGACGCCGGCTTCACCGGCGCTCCAAATCAGGCGGTACATTTCGGTCAGCGACGAGGCGGTCTCGTCATTGATGCCGGTGATCAGATCGCCGGGCTCGACGCCGGCGCTGTCGGACGGCCCGTCGGGGATGGTTCCCGATACGAACAAGCGGCCCATGGCCTCTGCCGTATACATGCCGAGCCAGGGTCGCATGGGGCCTTGGGCGCGGCCCAATGAGATCAGATCATCATAAATGGGCTGCAACAGATCGATGGGAACGAACATGTTGCCCTGGCTGTCTTTTTTGCCGCTCTCGGCATCGTTGACCCAGAGCGAGCCGACGCCGGCCAGCTTGCCGTTGCTGCGGATCAGGGCGGCGCCGGACCAATTGGGATGGATTGGGGTCGTGAAGATGGCCCGCTCCAGCATGTATTCCCAGGAGCCGGCAAACTCGCGCCGGGATGCGACGGTGCCGGCGATGGCATGCTGGGCGTTGCCGTAGGGGGCGATGATGACGGGCTCATTTTCTTCCAGGTCATCGGCGCTGCCCATGGGCAGTGTGGGTAGATCAAGGGGCTGCAAAGCGTGGATGATGGCCATGCCGGTTTCGTGGCTGTAGCCGACCAACTCGGCCTCGACCTCCTGGCCGCCGCGCCCATTGAGGACAATGCGACTGGCATCGACCACCAGATAGCCGATGGTGAGGATAAAGTTATCGTCGTGGATTTTAACGGCGTTGCCTTGGCGCTCGGTACCGAGGGTGCGGGCGCTGAAGGCCTCTTCCGGCACTTCGGCCGAAAGCCTGAGCACAGCGGCCAGGGCGTTTTCCAGATCGAAGGAAAGCTCTTCTGCCTTGGGGTGGGGCGCGAGCTTCAAGGTCGGGTCGAGCAGATGCAAAAGCCCGCTTGGGCGGTGGCCGTTGGCGCGTTCAATAGGAGGCATAAATTACAAATCTCAGCTTTGATTTCGGATGTAGGGATCGGCGCCACACTAGAGCACTATTTGACCAAATGGAACCATTTGGTCAAATAGTGCTCTAG